>NZ_RFFJ01000024.1 GCF_003696235.1 Streptomyces triticirhizae | reverse complement strand
ATGCCGGCTCGGCCGGCGCGGCCTGGCCCGTGGCCGGCAGCAGGGCCGCCAGCAGGGCGGCGGCCGGCAGGCCGAGCAACGCGGCGCGGCGCATGGCCGTTCGGCGCCCGGCCGGCCGGCGTGGGGAGATCGGCTCGGGTGGGGTCGGTCCGGGGGACATGGGGTGTGGGGGTGTCCTGCGCACTACGGCTCCTTCGACGGCTGCGGAAGGCCACACGCGCCAGCGGCCGTTCCTGCAAGATGATGCAGAAACTTGCGGCATCGTATGAGCCCTGGCCGACGCTGTAAACACTCCGCGCACGGGCCCGAGGAACCGGGGTGAGGCGCGGCGGAGCGGGACCGTGCCGCAAGTTCTTGCAGAGCGGCCGGCGTTGCTCCCGTCAGGGCAGCTTGGCGACCAGCTCCGGCGCCGCCTCGGGCAGGCCGTCCTCGCAGCCGCTCCGTCCGACGTTCTCCAGCCGGACGCGCACCGAGACCGAGGTCTCCTCGGCTATCTCGTAGAGGACCGCGCAGGACGCGAGGTTCGTGCCGGAGACCTCCTGCCCGGTGAACCCCTCCGCCCCGTCGGGACGCGGATCGAACCCCAGCTCGTCCGCCAGCTCCTCCGCCCCGGCGGACCAGACGTGGACCACGATCTCGCCCGGATAGGCGCCGGTGGAGGAGACGACCCGGCTGCGGAACAGGCAGCCGTTCACGATCCGCTCGTCCCGCGCCTCGGGAAGCCGCATCCCCTCCTCCAGGCCCATGTCCTCCCGCTCGCCCTCGGAGAGATACCGGCAGGCGATCGGGTCGTCCGCCTCGAACCCGGGCACGGGCGTCCGCTGGAGGTGGGCCCACAGGGCCGTACCCAGCACCGCCGTCGCCACCAGCAGCACCCAACCCGCCTGCCACCAGCGGCCGTTGACCAGGCGCACCTCCCCCCGGCCCTCCCCGCGCACGCCGTCGGCTATCGCCTCGGCCAGCCGCCGCGCGTCCGCCGTGTATCCCGTGACCAGCAGTTCGTCGCCCGACCTCGGGCGTATGCGCAGATGGGTGCCGTACCCCAGCCAGTCGGGGCCGCGCCCGCGCACCTCGCTGACCCGCTCGACGTCCGCCCAACGCACCCGCCGGCTCTCGCCGGCGACCCGGTGCACCAACCCGTCGTCCCGCAGCGCGAACGACTCCTCGTCGCGCGTCAACGCCTGCCACAGGCGGACCCCGCCGAGCAGCAGCGCGGCGAGCCCCACCCCCAGGAGCACCCCGGGCAGGAGCGTGGGCCCGAACCCCTCGCGCGGCTGGTCCGTCCCGCCGAGCAGCACCGGAATCCCGACCGCGACCGCCGCCGCCCCCAGCCCCAGCGCCACCCAGCCGACAACGACCCGCGCGGTGTTGTTCGTTCGGTACTCCTCGGGAGCGCCCCCGCGCCCTTGTCCCGCCATGCCCCCACTCCCCCGTCATCGACCGACCGTCGGAGACCGGTCATCGTCCGTCACCGACCATGCGCCTGCGACCCTAGCGCGGACCACTGACAGTGACCACGCGCCGACGGGACCACGATGACGGAACAGGACGGACGGGCCCCCGGTGCCCCGACGCCCCACCTGTTGTAACTTAGGCAAGCCTCACCTAAGTTCTCAGGGATCGGAAAGTACCGTGCTGCGCTCAACCCGTGTCGTTCCCCTCTGCCTCGCCCTCGGGCTCGCGCTCACCGCCTGCGGCGGCGGTGGCGACGACAACGCCGAGCCGACCGGGGCGCGGTCCGCGAGCCCCTCGGCCGAGACCGACTCCGAGGCGCCGCCCACCCTCCCCGAGGGCTGGCACTATGTCGCCGGCGACGACATCCCCGCCGAGAGCGCCACCCCCGAACTCCCCGTCACCGTGGTCGACGGCACCGGCACCGAGGTCACCGTCGACGACGCCAGCCGGGTCATCGTCGGCGGCGACGACGTCGCCGCCATCCTCGGCGGCCTCGGCCTCGCCGACCTCGTCCACGCCGCCCCCGAGAACAGCGCCTCCACGGTCGCCCTTCAGGCGCCCCAACAGTTCGCGTTCTCCCAGGAGACGGGCACCGAGGGCCTGCTCTCCGTGGACGGCACCCTCTTCATCGGCAACAACCCGGCCCGCCACGGCGATGTCGCCGCGCAGTTCAGGGACGCGGGCGTGGACGCCGTGGTGCTCGACGACCAGCAGTCCACGGCCGACAAGATCCGCGAGATCGCCGGCTACCTCGGCGTGGACGAGGCGGGCGAACGGCTCGCCCAGACCGTCGAGGAGCAGTTCGCCGAGGCGAGCGAGACCGCCGAGGGCATCGGCGGCGCCGACGAACTCCGCGTTCTCCAGGTGACCTCCAGCGGGGCCGGCGGCGCGAACGCCGTCGTCGGCACGGGCACGGCCGGGGCCGACATCGTCGAGGCGCTCGGCGCGACCAGCGTCGGCGTCGAGGCCGGACTGCGCGGCTACTCCGTCGAGTTCAGCGACGAGGGGCTGCTCGACGCCCGGCCCGACGTGATCCTCATGGGCACCGCCGACCTGGAGGAGTGGGGCGGCCTGGAGGGCTTCGCCCGGGCCTTCCCGACGCTCCTCGACACCCCCGCCGGGCAGGCGGGCAACATCGTGGTGATGCCGAGCGAGCAGATCAAGGTCAGCGGCCCGGCCTCGGGCGCCGGGGCGAAGGCGCTGGCACTGGCCCTCGCCGAACTCGCGGCATGACCACCGTCAGGGACGGGGACGCGACGGGGAACGGGGCGACGCCCGAACGCGGAACGGACCTCCGGCGCGGAACGGACCCCGAGCGCGGAACGGACCCCGAGCGCGGAACGGACCTCCGGCGCGGAACGGACCCCGAGCGCCGGCCCGTTGACCGGCGGGGACCCGAACCGGAGACCGGCTCCGCGCCCGGGCGCGGAGCCGCCACCGCCGCCGAACGCGGGGGCGTGCGGCGGGTTCCCCTGGCCGTGGGGCTGCCCGTCGGCGCCGTCGCGCTGGTCGTGGCCGTCGTCGTCTCGTTCGGCGTCGGCCCGATCGACCTCTCCCCCGGCGTCGTGCTCAGCGTCCTCGCCGAGCGCACCCTCGGAATCGGCGCCGGCGAGGACCGGTTGAGCACCTCGGTCGTCTGGAACCTGCGCACCCCGCGCGTCCTGTTCGCCGCGCTCACCGGCGCCGCCCTGGCCGTCTCGGGCGCGGCGCTCCAGAGCCTGTTCCGCAACCCGCTCGCCGACCCCGGCATCATCGGCGTCAGCGGCGGCGCATCCGCCGGCGCCGTCACGGCGATCGTCCTGACGCCGCCCGTCGCCTCGGCCGCCACCGGCTGGCTGGTGCCCGCCTCCGCGTTCCTCGGCGGCCTGCTCGCCACGGCCGTCATCTATCTGCTGGCGCGCCCGGGCCGGTCGGCCGGGACGTCCCGGCTGCTGCTCGTCGGCATCGCCATCGGCTCCGGATTCGCCGCGCTCACCGGCTTCTTCACCTTTGTCGCCGACGACGAGGAGCTGGAGACCATCGTCTTCTGGCAGTTGGGGTCGTTCGCCCGCATCGACTGGCTGCGGCTCGGGCTCGTCGCCATCCCCATCCTGGCGGGGATCACCGTGGTGCTGGTGCTGCACCGCAGGCTGGACATGCTCACGCTCGGGGAGCGGCAGGCGCAGCACCTGGGCCTCAACGTCCGCGCGGCGCGCGGCACCATCGTCGCGGTGACCGCCCTGCTGACCGGCGCCTGCGTCAGCTTCGCCGGCACCATCGGCTTCGTCGGGCTGGTCGTTCCCCATATCGTGCGGCTCGCGTTCGGCCCGGCGCACCGCGCCCTGCTGCCGCTCTCCGCGCTGCTCGGCGGCCTGTTGCTGGTGGTGGCCGACACGGCGGCCCGCACCGTGGCGCCGCCCGCCGAGGTCCCGATCGGCGTCTTCACCGCCGCGCTGGGGGCCCCGTTCTTCCTCTGGCTCGTGCTGCGCTCGCGGGAGGTGCGCATATGAGGGTCACCGACACCAGGGTCACCGACACGGGGGTCACCGACACGAGCGGAGGGGAGTCGGGGACATGAGAGTGCGGACCCGCCCGGAGGACGGAACGGAACTCGCCGGGAACGACGGCCCCTGGGTCGTCGCCGAGGGCGTCGGCTTCAGCGTCAACGGCGCGACCCTGCTGCGCGACGTCGACCTCACGCTGGGCCCCGGCAGCGTCGTCGCGCTCGTCGGACCGAACGGCGCCGGCAAGTCCACGCTGCTGGGCCTCGTCGCCGGCGACCACGCCCCAACCGCCGGCCGGCTGCTGGTCGGTGGCCTGCCACCCACGGCGTGGCGGGCGAACGCGCTGGCCAGGAACCGTTCCGTGATGGCCCAACAGCACACCGCCGCCTTCGCGTTCAGCGTCCGCGAACTCGTCACCATGGGCCGCATCCCGCATCCGCCGTCGCCGGACGACCCCGGGATCGTGGAGCGGGCCCTCGCCGACGCCGACGTGGCCGGGCTCGCGGAACGCGACACCACGACCCTCTCCGGCGGCGAACTGGCGCGCACCGCCTTCGCGCGCGCCCTCGCGCAGACCACCCCGCTCGTGCTGCTCGACGAGCCGACGGCCGCGCTCGACCTGCGCCACCAGGAGGCCGTGATGCGCGTCGCGACCGAGCGGGCGGCCGAAGGGGCGTGCGTGGTCGTCGTGTTGCACGACCTCAACCTGGCGGCGCGGTACGCCGACCGCGTCGCCATGTTCGCCGACGGGCGGCTGGTCGCCGACGGAACGCCCGACGAGGTGCTCACCGAGGAGCGCATCGCCGAGGTCTACGGGCAGACCGTCCGCGTGCTGCGGCATCCCGTGTCCGACCAGCCCCTGGTCGTGCCGGTCTGAGGACCGCACGGGCCTGGGCCCGTTCCGAGCCGATGGATCATGCATCTGACTGACACCGACTGGCAGCCGCTCCCCCGACCGGCCGGGCCGCCGCGCCCGGTGGTCGTCGCCCGGGTCGCCGACCCCGAGGCGGCCCGGCTCAACGGCGACGCCATCGCGCGCCGGGTCGCGCGCGCCGGCGGGCCCGAGGTGGTGCGGCGCACCGCCGCGACGGCCGAGGTGCGCTTCTGGCACCACGCGCCGGAGGCGACGGCCGTCGCCCTCTCGGCGAGCGGCTGGTGGCGACCGCAGGCGCCGGACCGCTGCGACCTGGCGCGGGTCGGGGCGACGGGGTGGTGGACCGCGACGTTCCGCGTGCCGGCCGACTGGCAGGCCACCTACCGCTTCGTCGAACACCGGGGGGCGACGCCCCCGCCCTGGTGGAAGCGCGGGCTGCGCGACCCGGGCGCCCCCACCGTCGCCGACCGGCACAACCCGGCGCGGCACGCGGCGGCGCGGGGCGAGGACTGCGCGGTGGTCCGGGTGCCGGGGGTCGCGCGCCGGCCCTGGCTCGCCGCGTTCGCCACCGAGGGCGCGCCGGCGCGCGAGTTGCGCACGGGAGCGCGCGAACCGCGCGTGCGCTGGTGGGCGGCGGAGTGCGACGAGCCGCTGCCGCTGCTCGTCGTCCTCGACGGCGAGGCCCACACCGAACGCCTGGCCACCCACCGGGTGCTCGCCGGGGCGGTCGCCACCGGCCAACTCCCGCCACTGGCCGCCGTCTTCGTCGACTCGGGGCCCCGGCGCCCCGAGGTGCTCGGGGTGCCGGGCGGGCGGGCGCGGTGGATCGGGGAACGGCTGGTGCCCCGGCTGCGACGCGACGGCCTTGACGGCCGGCGGCTGACCGCCGACCCGGCCCGCACGGTGGTGACCGGATCGAGCTTCGGCGGCCTGACCGCGCTGTTCACGGTGGCCCGCACGCCCGAGGTCGTCGGGGCGGCGCTGGCGCAGTCCACCTCCCTGTGGCGCTACCCCGAACGCGCCCTGCTCGCGCCCCTGGTCGCCGCCGACCGGGGTCACCGGCTGCGCCTGCGCCTCCAGTCGGGGCGCTACGAGGGCGCCCTCCCCGAACTGGCCGACGACCTCGCCGTCCGCCTCCGCGAACGTGGCGTCGACGCCACGGCCACGGTCGTCAGCGGCGGCCACGACTGGGCCTGGTGGGTCCCCCACGCGATCGAGGGAGCGGCCGAGTTGCTCGACGGCTGAGCCGTCGCACACCCGAACGCCAGCCCGCCGTCGGCCGGTTCGCCGGTCAACCCGTTCGCCGGTTCGCCGGCTGGCGAACCGGCCGAGGCCGCCGCCGTTGGCCCACACCCCACGAGGGCGGGCCTCAGGGGACGGACTCCATCTGCCGGGCCAGGGAGATGTCCGGGCGAGGGATCTCCCCGAAGAGCGGGTGATGCTCACTGTCCAGCCCGTCGATCGCGGCGACCAGCCTCGGGCTCATGCGACGGCCTTCGGCCGCCTCCCCCCGGTGGAGGGAGGCAACGGTGCGCAGCAGCATGGACTCGATGGTGATCACCCCACGCTGGTACAGCGTCGGCTCGTCCCAGACGTAGAACGTCCGGCGAGGAGCGAGGCGTCGCGGGGAGTTCGCGTGGTGCGCCGGTCGGCGTTCCTGGGCGTCCAGGTCCAGCGCCTGTTCGGCCCAGTGCCGCGCGTCGCGCATGTCCCCCTGTTGGAGGTGGAGGAGGTACAGGCACAGGGCGGCCGTCGACTTGCCCGCGCCCGCCGAGAACTGCCACCAGAAGCGCGCGCCCTCGTGCCGGCCGGAGAGGTGCAGCAGGCAGGCGAACACCATCGCCCCGTCCGGGTCGATCTGGTGGACCAGTCCGGCGATGTCGGTGGCCGCGTGGGAGGTGCGGATGATGATGCGGGAGAACTCGGCCAGATCTCTTCCGGCCTGGTCCTGGAGAACAGCCGGAGGACGGGGGCCGAGCGAGCGACGGGTGGACGAGGAGTCAAGAGCCTGTTGCGCGTACTCGTCGCGCTCCAGCGCCTCCTGCCAGAGCGCGTCGCCGATGGCGGCCTCGATACGCCGGCGCGAGCGGGCGACGTCCTCAGGCGCCACGCGCGAGGGCCGTTCCGTCCGCCGGGGCAGGGCGGCGCCCAGAAGCAGCGCCTCGACCTCGATGTCGGACAGCTGTCGCATGTTCACTTCTCCTCGTCCTCGCGCACGGTCGAGGGCCCGAGTTCCGTGGCCAGCCGGGCCCTGGCCATCCTGAGATGCGAACGAACCGTCGGGGCGGCGATGCCCATCACCTGGGCCACCTGGTCCGGTGCCAGCCCCATGACGAACTGGAGCACGATGACGTCGTACTGGCGCTCCGGAAGGCGGGCGATCGCCGCGTACAGCCCCAACGCGCTCTCCAGGGCGGCGAACTGTCGGCGGAAGTCCTCCAGCGCGCGTCGGCTGACGCGTCGGAACGCGGCTGCCTCCAGCGCCGGGCGGCGACCACGGCGTCCGAGTTCGTCGGCGATGCTGATCTTCAGGATCGCCCAGGCGGCGGTCTCCGGCGCCGACTCCCGACGCAGGCGCGCCCAGCTACAGGCGATGTCCATCATGACCGCGTCCACCAACTCCTCGGACAGGCCCGAGTCGTCGAGTTGCAGTTCGGCGTACTCCTGGTACAGCCCGTAGTACCTCTCGTGGAACGTCCAGAAGTCGTCGGGGAGTCGACTGGTGATCTCTCGGACCGCCTGGGCGTACGGAGGCAGCTCGGGGGTCTCGCTGGTGTTCACGCCTGGATCTCCTCTCCCGCCGGCAGGCCGGCCGTGGGTGGTTGCGTGGGGCGGCGTGTGGGGCGGCGCGCCGCCAGGTCGGCAGCGCCTATCCGGACGCCGGCGCCGAGCAGACGCCGTATGAGGTGGAGCACGTCGGGCCCTAACACGCGTAGGGCCAGAAGCAGGGTCACGACCGCGTAGAGGTCCACGGGACCGCCTTTCGAGTCGGTGTCAGGGGCGTGGCCGGACCCCCGGTACCGGCCTGGGTGGTAGCTCTCTGCAACCAGCAAACCCGGAAGGACGGCGTTTTGTTGATGCCGAACCCGGCAACTTTCCGGCCGTGCGGTGCTGCTGACGGCGCATATGCCGAAGTCCCAGACGCGAGCGGACCGGACCGTGACGCCGAAACCGAGCGTGACCAGGCGTGATCCGCGTTCCGTTGGGGCGGGACGGCCCCTCCGCTCGTTGGTCATACTCCTCACCACGATCGGTGATGTGGCAGAGATCACATAGCAGTTGGCGATTGATATGCCGGGATTGGGGCACTGCCGGCCGCTTTTCGTGGCCAACGGCCCCCGCGTGCGGCGCCCGCCCTATGACGCCGGGGACGAGGGGCGGTCGCGGCGGCGGGCGGTGCCGTAGGCACGGCGCCAGGTGCGGAGGTGGCGACGGTCGCCGAGGCCGGCTCCGTTGAGTTCGATGAGGCTGGCCAGCTGGGCCCCGTTCAGCCAGGGGGCGAGCAGATCGCGGTGCACCAGCACGATGTCGTTGGCCACGGCGAACTCCGTGGCCTGCGGGGTGAAACGGGTGTTGGTGACGCACAGGGCGACATCGGCGGAGAAGTGGGTCCGGGTGCCGAGGAGATCCCGGATGGTCGAGGGGGTGACGGGCCGTCGGGGCGCGAGGCGCTTGCACTGGACGACCATGGTCCGACCGTCGGGCAGCCGCCCGGCGATGTCCCGCCCCCGGTCCCCGGCCCCGCCGACGCGGCGCACCTCGGTGCAGCCGTCCTCACGGAGCCGGGCCGCCACCAGTTCCTCGAACGCCGTCCCCGGCAGCGCGTCAACGCCGGCCAGCGAACGGTTGTTGGCGAGGACGGCGTCCTCGCGCCGCCACTCCTCGTCCCGCGCCCGCTCGCGCCGGTGCACGCGCCGCCCCCACCACAGGAGCGCGACCAGGCCGACGAGGAGAACGAGCGCGACGACGGCGAGCCAGCCCCACCGCAGCGTCACCCCGGCAACGGCCACGGCCCCGACGGTCGCCAGGGCCCACCGCACCCGCCGAAGTCGCCGAGCCCTGCGGGTGCGTCGCCTCGCCACGTTGCCACTCCCGGTGATCGCGCGGTCGCTCCCCCACAGGTTGGCGGCCGCAGGCGTTCGCGTAAAGGGCGCCTCGGCGTCAACGCCCCGCGTCAACGCCCTGGAGCGGGCCCGCGAAAGGGCTCACCGTGGAACGCCGACCTGGGTGGGAGAGACCCCGTGAGCGAGATCGGAGCCGCTGCGGCTGGCGGACGGCCACCCCGCCCCGAACGTCCCACCGCACGGTCTGGAACGGGCGCTGACCGCGCTGCCCCGGCTGACCGACGCCCTCGCCGACCCCGCCCTGAGGGCGGAGGCCGCCGACTGGCTGACGCTGCTCCGGCAGCAAGGGCGGCCGGATCGGATCGGGGAGGATCGTCGGTCGGGTACCACCCGGGAGACCAACTCCCCGCGCACCGCGCACGCGGAAGGCCCCGGACCATGACCGGTCCGGGGCCTGTCCCGCGTCTGTGCCCCCGGCAGGATTCGAACCTGCGACACCCGCTTTAGGAGAGCGGTGCTCTATCCCCTGAGCTACGGAGGCAACCGAGGCGCGCCGGGGCGTCGCCGCCCCGTCGTGCGTCGGTCAGTCTAGCCGGTCGGTTCGGTGGGGCGGGCCAGGAGGAGGGTGAAGCGGTTCTGGGGATCGGTCCACCAGTGGGTCGGGGTCAGCGAGGCGCGGTTCAGGTCGGCGGCCAGGCGGGGGCGGCGGAACTTGGTGGACAGCTCGGTGCGCAGCGACTCCCCCTGCGCGAAGGTCACCTTGAGGTCGAGCACCGGGAGCTTGACGGTGTGCCCGTACCGCGCCCGCAGATACATCTCGACGCGTTCGGCGCCCTCGTTCCAGACGGCGTGGTGGTCGAAGGCCCCGGGTTCGAAGTCGGCGTCGAGTTCGCGGTTGAGTACCCGCAGCAGGTTCTTGTTGAACTCGGCGGTCACGCCCTGCGCGTCGTCGTAGGCGCGGACCAGCGTCGTGGGCGACTTGACGAGGTCGGCGCCGATGAGGACCGCGTCGTTGGGGGTGAGCGCCGCGCTGAGGCGGCCGAGGAAGGCGGCGCGCTGGACCGGGTCGAAGTTGCCGATGGTGGAGCCGAGGAAGGCGACCAGCCGGGGCCCCGGGCCCTCGGGCAGCGACAGCTGGTCGTCGAAGTCGGCGACGGTCGCGGTGACTCCGAGGTCGGGGTAGGCGGCCATCAGCGACTCGGCGGCCGAGGTGAGGGCATCGCGGGAGACGTCGACGGGCGCGTAGTGGCGGAGCGTTCCGCCGGCGATCAGGGCGTCCAGCAGCGTGCGGGTCTTCTCCGATGAGCCGGAGCCCAGCTCGATCAGGGTGCGGGCCCGGGTGTGGCGGGCTATGTCCGGGGCGTGGGCGCGCAGGATCTGGCGTTCGGCGCGGGTGAGGTAGTACTCGGGAAGCCGGGTGATCCGGGTGAAGAGTTCGCTGCCCCTGGCGTCGTAGAACCACTTGGGCGGCAGGGACTTGGGCTCGGCGGTGAGACCGGCGCGCACGTCCTCGTGGAGGGTGCGGGCGAAGTGGTCGTCCGGCAGGGTGTCGTGGACGGTGAGGCTGGTGGTCATGGCGCTGTTCCTCTCAGGGGGCCGGCCGCGGGGGCGGGCCGGTGGCGTGGGGCGGAAGGGGCTCGACGGTCGCCGAGGTGCGGCTGGCGCGGAGCAGCGAGTGGTCGGGCACCTCGCGCCAGCCGGGCTGCCCGGGGACGGGTTCCGAGGCGACGATCAGCTTGGCGCCGTCGGAATCCCGGTCGGCCGGGTCGGCGTCGTCGGCCGGGTCGGCGTCGTCGGCCGGGACGGCGTCGCCGGCCTGGCCCTCGTCGGCGGCCTGGTCCGTGTCGGCGCCCTGGTCCGTGTCGGCCGGCCGGTACCAGAGGCTGTCGCCGTGCCGGGTGGCGGTGACGGTGTGGCCGTCGGTGAGCAGCAGGTTGAGCCGGGCGGTGGGGCGAACGGCCGCGATGCGGGGGACGAGTTCGGCGAGCGCCGCGCCGGCCGACTCGCCGGCGACCAGGCGGCGGGCGAGCAGCAGCCAGACCAGCGCGGCGTCGCAGCGGCCCTCGATGCCGAGGAGTTCGGCGGAGGTCGGCACCTCGCCGAGGTCGGCGGGCAGGTGCTCCCACCGGTCGATCCGCCCGTTGAGGCTGAACAGCCAACGCCCCAGCGCGAAGGGCGCGCTGGCGGACTCGTCGAGCCCACAGCCCGGCGTCGCCGAGCGGACGGCGGCCAGCACGGCCCCGCTGTGCAGCAGGCCGGCGAGCCCCGGCAGGTTGGCGTCGGCCCAGACGGGGACGGCCCGGCGGTAGCGCACCGGGCCGGCGCCGTCGCCCGGCGGGTACCAGCCGATGCCGAAGCCGTCGGCGTTGACGGTGCCGCCCGCCTGGTGGCGGGGCGTCCACGCCTGTTCGTAGAGGCTGTGCGGCGGGGTGGTGAGCAACTCGGCGAGGGACCTGGGCGGCCCCAGATAGGCGAGGTGGCGGCACATCAGCGGGCTCTCGTGGACCGGCGGGCGCCGCCCCCGGCGGGCTCGGCGTCCCGGCAGGTGCGGAAGCCGGCGAAGATCTGGCGGCGGACGGGCAGGTCCCAGTTGCGGAAGGTGCCCCGGCAGGCGACCGGGTCGGTGCCGAACGAGCCGCCGCGCAGCACCCGGTAGCCCGCGCCGAAGAAGACCTCGCTGTACTCGCGGTAGGGATGCGCGGCGAACCCCGGGTAGCCGGTGAACTCGGTGGCCGTCCACTCCCAGACGTCACCCAGGAGTTGACGGGCGCCGCAGGGCGCGGCGCCCTCCGGGTAGGCGCCGACGGGGGCGGGGCGCAGGTGGCGTTGGCCGAGGTTGGCGTGGCGCGGCTCGGCGGGCACGTCGCCCCACGGGTGGCGCAGGGAACGGCCGGTGGCCGGGTCGTGGCGGGCGGCCTTCTCCCACTCGGCCTCGGTGGGCAGCCGGCGGCCGGCCCAGCGGGCGTAGGCGTCGGCCTCGTACCAGGTGACATGGAGCACGGGCTCGTCGGGCGGCACGGGTTCGACGCGGCCGAAGCGCTGGCGCAGCCAGCGGCCGTCGAGGTCGCGGTACCAGAAGGCGGGCGCGGTGAGGTTGGCCTGCCGGCGGTGGAGCCAGCCGTCGGGGTGCCACCAGCGCGGCTCGTGGTAGCCGCCGGCGGCGATGAACTCCTGGTAGGCGGCGTTGCTGACGGGGGTGGTGTCCAGCCAGAACGCGGGGATCTCGACCCGGTGGGCGGGGCGTTCGTTGTCCAACGCCCAGGGGTCGTCGGCGGGGTCGGTGCCCAGGGTGAACGGGCCGCCGGGCACGAGCACCTCGGCGGGGAGCGCCTCGCCCTGGGGCGCGCGCGGGGGCGAGGGGGCGTGCAACACGGGGCGCCCACGGCGCAGTTGGTGGGTGGCCAGCATGGTCTCGTCGTGCTGCTGCTCGTGCTGGGCGATCATCGCGAAGAGGAACGCCTGCTCGGGGCCCGCCTCGGCGAGCACGTCGAGGGCGAGCGCGCGGACCTCGGCGGCGTACCGCCTGGCCTCGGCGGGCGGCAGCAGCGGCAGCGCCGGCCGGTCGCGGCGCGCGTGGCGGAACGCGTCGTAGTGGGGGTCGAGGTCGGCGCGCAGGGGGGCGCGTGCGCCGGCGCGGCGCAGCAGCCAGATCTCCTCCTGGTTGGCGATGTGCGCCAGGTCCCAGACCAGGGGGGACATCAACGGGGAGTGCTGCGCGGTGAGTTCGCTCTCCGGCAGGCAGTCGGTGAGGTCGTGGGTGCGCTCCCGCGCGGCCCGGAGCGCACCGGCCAACGCGTCGGCGTCGAGGCGGCGCACGGGAACGGCGGGCTCGACGGCGTCGGCGCGATCGACGGAATCGACGGGATCGACGGGGTGCTGGGCGGACGAGGGGGCGACGGGGGTCTCGGTCATTCGCTTGCCTCCTGGGGGGCGAGCCGACGGGATGGAGGCCGTCGTCCCTGGGGTTCGGTCGGGGCCGGCCGACGGCCGCCCCGGGTCGCGCGGGGGCGGCCTTCGAGCGCGTCGAGTTGGTCGTCGGCCGGGCAGCGCCCGTGCTCGGCGTAGCGGTCGGCGAACGCGGCGACGTCGGCGCGGAGTTCGGCCGCGTCGGGCAGCCGCGCCAGGGCGGACTCGGCGGCGGCGAGGCAGGCGCGGACGGCTGGGCCGAGTTCGGGGTCGGCCGGGCCGTGGCGGGCGGCGCGCAGCCAGAGGTCGAGCGCCGGCAGCGCGCGCCCCCGGGTGAGCGGCTCGGTGGCGCGCCACGCCTCCTCGGCCGCGCGCGGGTCGTCGAGCAGGACGCTGGCGACGGCCAGTGGAACGGTCCAGCCGTCGCCGGACTGGGCGTCGATCATCCGCAGTTCGAGCCAGCCGCGCGGCCGCACCGGCGGGAAGAGCGTGCCCAGGTGGTAGTCGAGATCGGCGAGCGCCGGGGCGCGGGCGTCGGCGGTGGGGCCGCGCAGCCAGGAGCGGAAGGAACGGTTGGGCGGCGCCGTCCAGCTCGCCGGCGCGGCGCGGCGCACGCACAGCAGCGAGGCGTCCAGGGCGTAACGGGCCCACGCCGCGCGGGGGTCGGCGTGGCCGGTGACGTGGCCGTCGCCGGCGCCGGGCGCCTCCCCCGGCGCGGGCGGGCGGGTGCGGCCCGGGTCGATCCGGGCCCACAGGGCCTGTCGGGTGGAGCGCCAGCCGGTGGGGCGGCCCAGCCAGAGCGGCGAGTTGGCGAAGGCGGCGGTGAGCACCGGGCCCAGCCGGTGCGCCAGCGCCCAGCGGGCGCGGTAGCCCCGGGGCCCGTCGGACTCGTCGCCGGCGTCCACGCTGATCTGCACGGAGGCGGTGGCCCGCATGACCAGCCGCCCGCCGGGGCTCTGGCGGTCGAAGTAGCGTTCCATCGCCCGGTAGCGGGGGTGGTCCAGGACCCGGGGCGGGCTGCGGTGCGGGTCGAGGCCGAGGCCGACGGCCGCCAGGCCGGCGTCGGCGAGGGCGGCGCGGACCCGTTCCAGGTCGGCCCGGGTGGCGGCGACGCAGGCGGCGAGGGAGGGCGCGGGGGCGCTGCTGATCTCGACCTGGCCGCCGGGCTCCCGGGTCAGCCGGCCGCCGCCGGGCAGCGGCCCGGCGTCCGTGAGGCGGTCGAGGGCGGCGCGGCTCGCGGCGCCCGGCACCAGGGCGCCGGGGTCGTCGGGGCGCCACACCAGCCACTCCAGCTCGACCCCGGTGCGGGCGGGCGGCCCGGGGGCGAAGCAGTGGGCGGCGACATGGGCCTCGGCGTCGCGTTCGCTCAGCGGCGTGGGCGCGGACGGAGGCGCGGGAGCGGGCGCGTGCGCCGGTGTGCGCCCGGCGGCGCCGGCCGGGTCCCTCGCGGGGCGAGACGCATCCGAGGCCATCCCGGCCGCCCTCCTTGCGATTCCGATCCGACCCTTTGGTTCTGTTTCGTCGGGCCAGTGAAATCACGGTAGGACGGCCGGGGGCGACCCGCCGGGCGCTATACGGCCAGTCGGCGCACGGCCAGCTCCGCGTAGAGCGCGGCGCCCCGCGCGAGCACCGACTCGTCGAACGCGGCCAGCGGCGAGTGGTTGGTGGGCGCGGTCCTGGGATCGGCGCCCTCGGGGGTGGCGCCCAGGAAGACCATGGCGCCCGGCACCTCGTCGATCACCCGGGAGAAGTCCTCGGCTCCGGTCAGCGGGCTCTCCATGGGCGAGAACCACTCCTCGCCGAACGCCTCCCGCACCGCGTCGGCGGCGAACGCGGTCTCGGCGACGTCGTTGACCGTGACCGGATACTGCTCCACGAACCGCGCGTCAACGCCGAGTCCGTGGGCGGTGGCCACCCCCTCGCAGACCGCGATCAGGCCCTCGGCGAGCCGCGCCCTCGCCTCGTGGGAGAAGCTCCGCACGGTGGCGGCGAAGTGCGCCGTGTCCGGAATGATGTTGGTGGCCGTGCCGGCGTGGAAACGGCCGACGGTCAGCACCACCGGGTCGAAGACGTCGAACGCGCGGCTGATCCAGGTCTGGAGCGCGGTGACCATCTCGCAGGCCGCCGGGATCGGGTCGAGGGAGCGGTGCGGCGCCGAGCCGTGGCCGCCGGCGCCGCGCACCGTGACCTCCAGCACGCTGGAGGCGGCCATCGCCGGGCCGCCCCTGGCCGTGAAGACGCCGGCGGGCCAGCTGTGGGAGAGGACGTGGAGGGCGTAGGCGGCGACCGGGCGGTCGCCGGTGGCGTCCAGCACGCCCTCCTCCAGCATGTGGCCGGCGCCGTTGTAGCCCTCCTCGCCCGGTTGAAACATCAGCAGTATGTTTCCGGCCAGTTGGTCCCTGTGCGCGGCCAACAGCCGGGCCGCGCCGGCCAACATGGCGGTGTGCAGGTCGTGGCCGCAGGCGTGCATCCGGTCGGCCTCGGCGGCGAACGGCAGCCCGGTGCGTTCGACGACCGGCAGCGCGTCCATGTCGCCGCGCAGCAGCACGGTGGGGCCGGGGCGCGCGCCACGCAGCACGCCGGTGACCGAGGTCAGTCCCGCGCCGGTGGTGACGTCGATGGGCAGCCCGTCGAGCGCGGCCAGCACCGCCTCCTGGGTCCTGGGCAGTTGGAGGCCGATCTCGGGAATGGTGTGCAACTGACGGCGGAGCCGAACGAGTTCGTCGCTCATCGCCCTGGCGTCGTCGAGAAGGTTCATCGTGAGGTTCTTCCCAACTCTGGCCGGTTTCAGCGCTCTTCGCGGCCCCCGGATCGGGGCGACCGCGCCCTCACAGGGGATCGGGCCGGTCGCGGCGGTGGCCTTGGACGGGCGGCCCGTCCGTGACGGCGGGGGTGATGATGGTGGCGTTCCCCTCCGGCTCGGTCGCGGCCCGCCCGGCGCGGTCGCTGACCCGGATCAGCAGCGCCACCAGCAGCCAGTTCGCGACCGTCGCCGACCCGCCCTGGGCGAGAAACGGCAGCGCCTTGCCGGTGAACGGGATCAACCCCGTGACCCCGCCCGTGATCACGAAGACCTGGAGCGCGAGCACCGTGGAGAGCCCGGCGGCCAACAGCTTGCCGAACGGGTCGGGCGTGGTCAGCGCCGCCCGTATCCCGCGCTGGACGAGCAGCGCGTAGAGCGTCAGCACCAGCGTCATGCCCGCCAGGCCCAACTCCTCGCCGACCGTGGTCAGGATGAAGTCGCTGCGGCCGGCGAACCGCACCAGCCAGGAGTGGCCCTGCCCCAGGCCCGTGCCGGTCAACTCGCCCGCCCCGAAGCTGAACAGGGCCTGCGCCGGCTGGTCCGAGACGATCCCGGCCGGCTGCTGGTCGGGCGGGAGGAACGCCGCCATGGGGTCGAGCCAGGCGCGCACCCGCCCCTGGACGTGCTCCTGGGTCGCGGCCACCGTGACCGTTCCCACCACGGCCAGCAGCGCGCCGAAGATCAGCCATCCGATGCGGGCGGTGGCGATGTAGAGCATGGCCACGAAGACGCCGAAGAAGATCAACGAGGTGCCCAGGTCGCGCTCGTAGAAGAGGACCACCAGGCTGACCGCCCACACCAGCAGGATCGGGCCCACGTTCCGCCCGCGCGGCAGCGCCACGCCCAGCACCCGGCGGCCCACCAGGGCGAGCGCGTCGCGGTTGGCCATCAGATAGCTGGCGAAGAAGATCACGATCATGACCTTGACGAACTCGCCCGGCTGCACGGAGAAGGAGCCCACGGTGATCCAGCGCTTGGCGCCGTAGGTGTCCTCGCCGAAGAACGCGGGGGCGATCAACAGCGCCATCGCGACCGCCATGCCGAGGTAGGGGTAGCGCTGGAGCGTGCGGTGGTGGCGCAGCACCACCAGCGTCGCGATCAGCAGCGCCACCCCGATCACGGTCCAGCGGACCTGGTCGGGGGCGACGGGCGGCGAGAGTCCCGGGTCGTGGGCGAGGTGGGTGGCGTAGGCGTGGTCGAGCCGGTCCAGCAGGACCAGCCCGAGGCCGGTGAGCAACACCGTGATCGGCAGGAGCAACGGGTCGGCGTAGCGGGCGAACCGGCGCACCGCCAGATGAGCGGCGAGCGCCAGGGCGCCCAGGCCCAGCGTGTGGGCGGGCAGGCCGCTCGGCAGCCGCTCCTGGAGGGTCAGGCCGACGATGGCGTGCCCGCCGGTGACGATCGCGATCGCGAAGATCACCAGGGCGAGTTCGACATTGCGGCGGTGCGCGGTCCAGGCGCGCACCCAGGGCGGAACGTGCGGGCCCCGGCCGCCGCGCCGCCGGCCCGCGCCACGGCGGCGGGGTCTCCGCCCCGCGCGCGTGCTGCTGCGATCCATCCCCACCCCATGTGTCGTTCCGCACACGCGGCGACGGCCCGGACGGCCGTCGCGCCGGGCGGAGGCGAACGCCGTTTCGCAACCTACCCAGCGACGTTGGGCGCGTCACCCGGCGGGGGCACGGCGCATGTCGGGCGACGACCGGGGGTACCCGGACGCAACTATCGCTCGTCCCTGTTCGTCTTCAGGGTGGGGAGGGGGTGACGGCCCGGTTTCCGGCGCCGGCGCGCGATGGCCGAGGGTGACCGAGTGGGTGCCCGGACGGCGTCGGCGCGGGGTGGGGACGTGTGGCCGGGCAGGGTACTCCATCGCCCAGAAAAAGATGCACTGGTTGGGAATTCTGTCCGGATTCCCGTCGTTAGATCGTTACGGGCTTGGGAGGCAAGGGGGCATCCCGGGTCCGGTCCGAGGAGGACCGTGTGTGATCACCTCGATCACCTTTGATCAATCGCAAGGGAGCACGTATGGCAACCCGTGCCGTCGCCCGGCGTCAGGACACCGATGACAGTGTCGCGACGGGCAGTGTCCGGTCCAGCGCGAGCAGCGATGCCACGGAGCGCGACCTGGTCGGAATGTATCTGGATGAGATAGCCCGCACTCCGCTGCTCGACGCGGCGAAGGAGGTCCAGCTGTCCCTCGCCATCGAGGCGGGGCTGTACGCCCGCCGCCTGCTGGAGGGGCTGGAGGAGCCCGTGGAGGGTGGGGCCTCGGCCTCCGCCTCGCGGGAGGAGCTGGAGGAGCTGGTCCGCGAGGGCGAGCGCGCCAAGGACAGCTTCATCCGGTCCAACCTCCGCCTGGTCGTGGCCGTCGCCCGGCGCTACCCGCGCAGCGGACTGCCGCTGCTCGACCTGATCCAGGAGGGCAACGCCGGCCTGGTCAGGGCGGTGGAGAAGTTCGACTACACCAAGGGGTTCAAGTTCTCGACCTATGCCACCTGGTGGATCAGGCAGGCCATCACCCGGTCGATAGCCGACCAGTCGCGCACCATCCGGCTGCCGGTGCACCTGGTGGAGGAGCTGGGCCGCATCCGCCGAGTCCAGCGCGAGTTCAACCGCGAGCACGGCCGCGAGCCCGAACCGGCCGAGGTCGCCGGCGAGTTGGGCTCCACGCCGGAGCGGGTCCAGGACGTGCTGGACTGGGCGCGCGACCCGGTCAGCCTGAACATGTCGGTGGACGACGAGGGGGAGACCCAGTTCGGCGACCTGCTGGAGGACACGTCGGCGGCCTCGCCCGAGCAGTCGGTGCTGGTGATGATGCGGCGGGAGGGTCTTGAGGACCTGATCAGCCGGCTCGACCAGCGCACGGCCGACATCATCAGGGCGCGCTACGGCATCGAGGACGGGCGCGAACGCACGCTCACCGAGGTGGGCAAGCAGCACGGCCTGACCAGGGAGCGCATCCGACAGATCGAGAAGCACGCGCTGCTGGAGCTGAAGCGGATGGCGAACGACTCCGGCTTCGACGCGGCGGCCTGACCCGGCCGCCCGTCGGGCGGGGCGCTCGCCCCAACCACCCCGGGACGGCCCGTCGTTGACGGCCGTCCCCCCTCACCGACTCGACGGCCCCGGTGCCCACGGCACCGGGGCCGAGCACTGCCCGAAGCAGGTGTGACGGGCAACACACCGACGAGGGGAAATAACCGGGGACATCCTCCCCGTTGAGTCCCTTGTCCGAGCAAACGGGGAACATCTCCCCGGTTGTTGAAATCCGCACCAGTTGACATCCGCGCCATTCGGCGCGGAAGCACCAGACCGGTACGTCCGTGGGGGAGCAACGTGGAGACCACCATCGCCAAGGGCGGGACACGCGCCCCGCTGCGTGCCGACGCGGCGCGCAACCGGGAGCGCATCCTGGTCGCGGCGCGGGAGGCGATCGTCGAGCAGGGGCCGGACGTGGCCCTCGACGAGGTCGCTCGCCGTGCCGGGGTGGGCAACGCCACCGTGTACCGGCACTTCCCCGACCGGAAGTCGCTGCTCCACCACGTGCTGATCCACGTCAGTGACCGGATCACCCGGCGCGCCCAGGAGGCGCTGGAGACCGAACGAGATCCGTTCGAGGCCCTCAGCCGGCTGATCCTCGACTCGGCCGACGAACGCGTGGGCGGTCTCTGCGGACTGCTCAGCCTCTCGGTCGACGTGCACGGGCCCGAACTGGCCGCAGGCCGCGAACGGTTCCTGAAGGCCACCGAGGAGCTGCTCGCGAGGGCCCATGCCTCGGGGCAGCTGCGCGAGGACGTCGGCGCGGGGGACCTGCTGGTCGCCGTGAGCCGGCTCACCCTCACCGTGCCGGGCAGCACCTGCGCCCACGACAGCACTCTCGCCCGGCGACACCTCCAGATCTTCCTGGACGGTCTCCGCACCCCGCCGCGCAGCCAACTGCCCGGCAACCCCACTCACTTGGCGGACCTCAAGGACGAGTCCCGCTGACCGACCCCGGTGGCCGGTGCGCCACCGATGAGTTCGACATCACCGGCCGGTCATCCCACCGGCCCTCACGACACGCCCTGCCAGCGAAGCCTTGCCTTCTCCTGGCCTCCTTCCGTCACTTCTGACCCTCCCGATTGAGGTAACCACCCGATGCCACCCGACAACGCCACCCTGAGCAAGGCGCCGGTCGGCGCCGACCCTCGACGCTGGCAAGCGCTCTTCTTCATCGCCCTGGCCCAGCTGATGGTCGTGCTCGACGGCACGATCGTGAACATCGCCCTGCCCACCGCCCAGGCGGACCTCGGCATCTCGGCGGGCAACCGCCAGTGGGTGATCACCGCCTACGCCCTCGCCTTCGGTGGCCTGCTGCTCTTCGGCGGCCGGATCTCCGACCTGTGGGGACGGCAGCGCACCTTCGTGCTGGGCCTCGTCGGCTTCGCGGCGGCCTCCGCCCTCGGCGGCGCCGCCCAGAACGAGCTGATGATGTACGGCGCCCGGGCGCTCCAGGGGGCCTTCGGTGCCCTGCTCGCGCCGGCCGCGCTCTCGCTGCTGACCGTGATGTTCACCGACGCCAAGGAGCGCGCCAAGGCCTTCGGCATCTTCGGCGCCATCGCCGGTGCCGGCGCGGCCGTCGGCCTGCTGCTCGGCGGCGTGCTCACCGAGTACCTGGACTGGCGCTGGACGTTCTTTGTGAACGTGCCCTTCGCCGCCGTCGCCGTCGTGGGCGCCGTGCTGGTGATCCGCGAGCCGGCCGAGGCCCGCAACCGCTCGACTCTCGACGTGCCCGGGGTGCTCCTGGCCACGCTCGGGCTGGTCGCGCTCGTCTACGGCTTCAGCCGCGCCGAGCAGGAGAGCTGGACCGAGACCTGGACGGTCGCCAGCTTCGTGGCCTCCGCCGTGCTGCTGCTCGCCTTCGTCATAGTCGAGTCCCGCGTCAAGGCGCCCCTGCTCCCACTGCGCGTGGTCACCGACCGCAACCGGGGCGGCACCTATCTCGCGTTCGCCCTCTCCGTGATCGCGATGTTCGGGCTGTTCCTCTTCCTGACGCTGTACCTCCAGGTCGTCAGGGAGTACAAGCCGGTCGAGACCGGGGTCGCCTTCCTGCCGATGGTCTTCGGCATGGTGATCGGCTCCACCCAGGTCGCGCCCCGGCTGACGTCGAAGCTCGCGCCCCGCTACCTGATGGGGCCCGGCCTGGGCGTCGCGGCGCTGGGGATGCTCTGGCTGACCCAGCTCGACCTCGACTCCTCGTACACCGAGGTGATCCTGCCCGCGCAGTTCCTGCTGGGGCTCGGCATGGGCACCGCCTTCATGGCGGGGATGAGCCTGGCGACGTCCGGGGTGCGCCCCACCGACGCCGGCGTGGCCTCGGCCATGGTCAACACCGCCCAGCAGATCGGCGGCGCCATCGGCACGGCGCTGCTGAACACCATCGCCGCCAGCGCCAGCAGCAGCTACCTCGCCTCCCGCATCGCCGGAACCTCCGGCGAGGCCGCCCAGCTGCGGCTGGGCCTTGAGGCCGAGGTGCACGGCTACAGCGTGGCCATCTGGTGGGGCTTCGCCATCGTGGCTCTGGCGGCCGTGATCGCCTTCGCGCTGATCAACGCGACCAAGAGCGGCGGCCCGGTGCTCAACGCCGACGGCGAGCTGGAGGGGCAGCCGGCCCCCGTCATGGCGCACTGACGCCGGGGGCGCCCCGGCGCCGGGGCCGGACACCGTCAACCGGCCCCACGGCCCGCCGGGGCACCCCGAGGGCACGCGGCCTGCCCGGTCCGTCGACCGGGGGCCGCGCGCCTTCGCATGGCCTCCGGTTGCCGAGGCCGGGGCGGACGCGGCAGCGTGGACAGTGCGGTGGTCCCGGACGCGCGCCGACGCTCCGGGGCCATTGGCCCGCACCGCACCCGCCGTCGGCGGACACCCGCGCCGCGCCGGACGGCAGGGCGCCGCAGGCCCCCGAGCGGGGCTTGACGCCGGCCCTCGGGGTGTCGATGGGGCGTTTATCGAATGTCCAACGCGACCGACCAGTCTGGTGGCATGTCGGGAGATCAACACGGTGGAGGACGCTGGTCCGGCCCTGCGGACGTCCTCACCCACGGCCAACTGCTGCGCATGGGCGAGAAGGCCGGCACCGCGCTGCGCCGCCACGGGGTGGCCGAGGGGGACGCCGTCGCCGTACAACTGCCCATGTGCCTGGAGTCGGTGGTGGTCACCCTCGCCTGCCTGGCGATCGGGGCCCAACGGATCACGCTGCCGATAGGCGACCACCAGCGCTTCGTCCGCGACCGGCTCAACAGCTGCCGGGCCAGGGTCGTCGTCTGCGCCGACGCCTGCGAGATCGACGGCCGCGTCCACGCCGTGAAATCGGCCATGAACCGCGTCCTGGAGGACTGCCCCGACGTGCGGACGGTGATGGTGGTCAGGCAGCTCGCCCGGCCCGTGCCCTGGGAGCCCGGGCGGGACCGCTGGTGGCACGAGGAGCTGCGCCCCCGCACCCTTCCGCCCCGGCCTTATCCTGGCCGCATGAGCGAGCTGAACCCGGAGGACCCGCGCCAGGGAGCCGAGCGGCTCGTCTTCGACGACCCGCTCGCCGGCCGTTCGTCCGACGACAGCGACCACGGCTGGGGCGAGGGGTCGCCCGAGGACGCCGCCGACGGCAACCTGGCGCGCCTGATCAACGAGCGGCCGCCGCACCACATCTGAGGCGGCGGCCGGCCCGCCCCCTACGCGTCGTCGCCCTCGGCCGGGTCCGAGCCCTCGCGCCGCTCGGCCGACGCCTCCCCGGTCTCCGCGCCCGGCGCCCGCCGCTGGGCGCCGACCGAGGCCACGCCCGGAGCGGCGACGCCGGCAGCGCCACCCGTCCGCAGGGCGATCAGCTCGTCGCGGATCTCCGCCAGCAGCTCCACGTCGGTCTTGGCCTCCGGCTCCACCGGCTGCTTCGCCCGCCGCCGCTCCAGGTAGCGGGTCATGGGCAGGATCATCAGGAAGTAGACCACCGCGGCGGTGATCAGGAAGGTCAGCGAGGCGCTGATCACCGAACCCCAGCGGATCGAGATGCCGCTGTCCCCGTCGCAGACACCCCGCAGACAGGAGTCGTAGTCGTCCAGGCTCTGGGTGCCGAAGGCGCCCACGATCGGGTTGATGACGCCCTCGACCACCGAGTTCACGATGTTGGTGAAGGCTGCTCCGATGACCACGGCGACCGCGAGGTCGACCACGTTGCCCCGCATCAGGAAGCTTCGGAAACCCTCCAGGGTGTTCCGCACGCCCGCCAGCCTCTGCCCGCCGCTCCGATCTTCCTGGTTCACCGTGGTGCCTTCCTGCCGCTCCGCCCGGGCGCGGTGCGCCGAGCGGTCCGTGCGCTCTCGTCGATCCGTGCCGGTCACCGTGCACCACGCGCGGACGGGCTGTCCAATCCAGAAACCACCGCGGCAGCGCCCTCACCATCGGGCCACCGCCAGCCGGGAACCCGCCGCAGCGCCCGTCAGCTCGACCGCCGTCTCCGCGTCGACCGAGACCACGAGCTGCCCGCCGGGACCGTCCGGCCCTGCGGCGAACGCCTCGCCCTCCGCCGGCCTGGGCAGCTCGATCACCCGCACCCCGCTGGCCACCAGCCGCGCCTCCCCGGCGCCCGAGACGGCGCCCGAGACGGCGCCCGAGGCGCCCGGCGGGCCCTCGTCCACCCGGGCTGCGGAGGCGTAGAGATCGACCAGGTCGCCCACCTTCAACAGGCGCACCGAGCCCGGGTCGGCGATGCGCAGCGGCAGCTCGACGACCCTCGGCTCCGGCGGCCTGGCCGGCCGCCCGCCACCGCCGTCCCTCGACTCGCGCGGACCGTCCGCACCCCCGCTGACCAGGCCGCCCTCCTCCCGCTCCGAGGGCGGGCCACCCTGGGCCAGCAGGGTCAGCAGCGCTGAGGCGAACAGCGCCAGGGCCCCCGCCAGCAGCCGCCTCCCGCGCCCGGGCGGCCACAGCCGCCGGCGCCCGGCACGCGGCCGGATCGGCGGGAACGCCGGCACCACCACGGACTCCACCCCCATGACGCCCGAGTGACGCGGGGCACGGGCGGCGAGGGAACGAGGGCCGGCCGGCACCGCTCGGTCGACGCCGGCGCGAGGCTCGGCAGGGTGTGAGAAGGGGGCCCGCAGACGCTTGACGAAGGAGTTCATGGCGCCACCCTGCCCCTAGCGCGCCGATCTCGCTGGGGCCTGTGGACAACCCCCGCCCTGTGGAAAAACCCCTCACCCGAACGTGTGACACGCGAACCCCGCCGGCCGCCAACCTCGGCACCGGCCGGGCGGCCGAACACCCCACGCCCCGGCGGGGGTTGGGCCGCGAAGGGGATGTGGCGCCGCCTCCGAAGGCAGCGGAAACGGCGACCGGGAGGAGCAGAAGAGGCCCGGCCCGGCGCACCCCGCGCCCGGGGCGCCGGCAGTGCCCGGGGCGCCCCCAGTGCCCGGGGCAGCGAGCCCGCCGCCCCGCCCGGCCCCTCAGGGCAGGGCGATCCCCGGGTCCTGGCCCGCCAGCGCCGAGGCGCACAGGCAGTCGCGCCGCTCGGGCAGCCGGCCCACCACGTCGAAGAGGACGTCCCGCAGCCGCCCCACGTTGCGCCCGAAGACCTCCAGTACCTCCGCGTGCGAGACCCCCTCGCCCGCCTCGGCGCCCGCGTCCAGGTCCGTGACCAGGGCCAGCGACGTGTAGCACAGCTCCAACTCGCGCGCGAGGGCCGCCTCGGGGTGGCCCGTCATGCCCACGACCGACCAGCCCTGCGCGGCGTGCCAGCGGGACTCCGCACGGGTCGAGAAGCGCGGCCCCTCGATCACGCACATGGTGCCGCCGTCCACCGCGTCCCAGTCACGCCCGCGCGCCGCGTCGAGGGCGACCCGGCGCCCGGCCGGGCAGTACGGGTCGGCGAGCGAGACGTGCACCACCCGGGAGCGCTGCCCGTCGGGCCTGGTCTCGCCGTCGAAGAAGGTGCCGACGCGGCTCCTGGTGCGGTCGACCAGCTGGTCGGGCACCAGCAGGGTCCCCGGCCCGTACTCGGGGCGCAGCCCGCCCACGGCGCAGGGTCCGAGCACCTGGCGGACGCCCACCGAGCGCAACGCCCAGAGGTTGGCGCGGTAGTTGATGCGGGCGGGCGTGAGGTGGTGCCCCCGCCCGTGCCGGGGCAGGAACGCCACGCGCCGCCCCGCGACCTCGCCGAGGAACAGCGCGTCGCTCGGCGCCCCGTACGGGGTGTCGACGGTGATCTCGGTCACGTCGTCCAGGAACGCGTAGAACCCGGAGCCACCGATCACACCGATCTCGGCCAGAGGCTCGGTCGTCGAACCCTCACTCACCGAGTCCCCACCCACCGAGCCCCCGCCCACGGAGTGCGAGGCCCCGGAGGAACCGGTCGAGTTCATGCGGCGGAGGCCGCAGCGCCCGCGCTCTTGGAGGGGCCGCTGGTCAGCCCGGCGCCACCCGAGGTGGCCGCCGGCGCCGAGGAACCAGAGGAACCAGACGAGCCCGAGGACCCGGACGAGCCCGACGAGGAGTCGGACTTCTCGCCCTTGCCGCCGCTCGACGCGCCCCCGCCCGCCGGGCTGCCGCTCGACGAGGCGTTGCGGCTGTCATTGCGGTAGAAGCCGGAGCCCTTGAAGACGATGCCGACCGCCGAGTAGACCTTCTTCAGGCGCCCCTGGCAGCTGGGGCACTCGGTCAGCGCGTCGTCGGTGAACTTCTGCACCACCTCAAGACCCTCGTCGCACGCGGTGCACTGGTACTGATAGGTCGGCACGTCTTCCTCCTGGCACTCTGCACTGTGGAGTGCTAACGACGACCCATCGTGCAACATTCCGGGGCCGGAAGTCCACCGCAGTCGCCTGTGACCCGCCCGTCACGCTCCCCGTAGGCTCACCCCAGTGGCCGTATGTCTATGGTTGCTTCCACCCGCTCAGCTGCCCTGTGAAGGACAGAGATGCCCGCCAAGAAGCCCAGGCGACGCGGTCGTCTGATCGTGATCGCGCTCGTCGTGCTGCTCGTGGCCGGTGTCGGCTACGGCGCCTGGTGGAGTGTGTCCACCGTGCGCGCGTCGTTCCCCCAGGTCTCGGGGGAGATCGCGATCGACGGGCTCTCGGCGCCCGTGACGGTGGAGCGGGACGCCAACGGCATCCCCCAGCTCTACGGCGATTCGGCCACCGACCTGTTCCGCGCCCAGGGCTATGTGCACGCCCAGGACCGGTTCTGGGAGATGGATGTGCGGCGGCATATGACCGCCGGGCGCCTTTCGGAGATGTTCGGCGAGGATCAGGTCGAGACCGACGCCTTTCTCCGCACGCTCGGTTGGCACCGGGTCGCCCAGGAGGAGTTCGACAACGAACTGTCGGAAGAGACCAAGGAGTTCCTGGTCGCCTACTCGGAGGGCGTGAACGCCTATCTCGCCGAGCACAGCGGCGAGGAGATCTCCGTCGAGTACGCGGCACTCGACCTGGTCAACGACTACCGGCCCGAGGAGTGGCAGCCGGTGGACTCCGTGGCCTGGCTCAAGGCGATGGCCTGGGACCTGCGCGGCAACATGGAGGACGAGATCGACCGCGCCTTCATGACCGAGCGGTTCACTCCGGAACAGATCGAGGAGCTTTATCCGGAGTACCCGTACGACCGGAACCGCCCGATCGTGACCGAGAACGGCGCGGACGACGACGGGGGAGACGGCAGCGGCTTCTTCCCGGTCGAGGACCCGGACGGCGTCCAGGACGCGGCCGACGGCGTCACCACCCAGCTCGGCTCGCTCTCCGAGACCCTCGACGAGATCCCCGCGCTGCTGGGCACCAACGGCTCGGGCATCGGCTCCAACTCCTGGGTCGTGCACGGCGACTACACCACCACGGGCAAGCCGCTGCTGGCCAACGACCCGCACCTGGCCCCCTCGCTGCCCGGCGTCTGGTACCAGATGGGGCTGCACTGTTCCGAGGTGAGCGCGGAGTGCCCGTTCGACGTCTCCGGCTTCACGTTCTCCGGAATGCCGGGCGTGATAATCGGCCACAACCAGGACATCGCCTGGGGCCTGACCAATCTCGGCGCCGACGTGACCGACCTGCGTCTGGAGAAGCTCGACCACGGCAACTATCTGCGCGACGGTGAACAGGTTCCCTATGACACCCGGACCGAGGAAATTCGGGTGGCCGGCGGGGAGACCAGAGAGATCACCGTTCGTTCCACCGTCAACGGGCCCATCGTCTCCGACCGGCACGAGGAGTTGGAGGCCCTCGGGAGCAGCGCGCCCGTGGACGCCGGCGCGCCCGACCGGGGCAGCGGCTACGCGGTCTCGCTCAACTGGACGGCGTTGCGGCCCTCCAACACGATGGACGCCGTCTTCGGGCTCAACGCCGCGCGGGACTGGGACGAGTTCCGCGCCGCCGCCCAGGACTTCGCCGTGCCCTCGCAGAACCTGATCTACGCCGACACCGAGGGCAACATCGGCTACCAGACCCCCGGCCAGATCCCCATCAGGGGCGCGGGCGACGGGCGTTACCCCTCGCCGGGCTGGGACTCCTCCTACGACTGGACCGGGTTCATCCCACAGGACGAGCTGCCCTGGGAGTTCAACCCCGAGCGCGGCTACATCGTCACCGCCAACCAGGCCGTGATCTCCCCTGACGAGTACGCCTACCACCTCACCGACGACTGGAGCTACGGCACCCGCAGCCAGCGGATCGAGGACCTGATCCAGACCACCATCGAGGACGGCGGCAAGATCTCGATGGGCGACATGCAGGACATCCAGCTGGACAACAGCAACGAGATGGCCAAGATCCTGGTCCCGCGCCTGCTGGAGATCGACATCTCCGACCCCTATGTCCGCGAGGCCCAGGAGCTGCTGGAGGGCTGGGACTTCAGCCAGGACTCCGACTCGCCCGGCGCCGCCTACTACAACGCGGTCTGGCGCAACCTGCTCCAGCTGGCCTTCGGCAACAAGATGCCCAAGGAGCTGCGGGTCGAGGACCAGTGCCTGTGGGTGCGGCCGGCGGACGACTCCGAGCCGTTGGAGGACCTCGACGGCGAGGAGCGGCTGATCGAGGAGTGCGGCGAGCGCTCCCCCGACACGGCCCAGCCGGACGGCGGCGACCGCTGGTTCGAGGTGGTGCGCGACCTGTTGGACGAGCCGGACAGCGAGTGGTGGAGCACGCCGGCGACCGCCCAGGCACAGGGCGCGGAGAACCTCGACGAGCTGCTGGCGCGGGCCATGCGCGACGCCCGCTGGGAGTTGACGGCCGAGCTGGGCAAGGACATCGACACCTGGAGCTGGGGCCGGCTGCACCAGCTGATGCTCAACAACCAGACGCTCGGCACCGAGGGCCCAGGGCCCGTCCAGTGGCTGCTCAACCGGGGCCCGTGGAACATGGCCGGCGGCTCCGACGCGGTGGACGCCACCGGGTGGAACGCGGCCGGCGGCTACGACGTGACCTGGGTGCCGTCGATGCGCATGATCGTCAACCTCGACGACCTCGACGAGTCGCTCTGGATCAACCTCACGGGCGCGTCAGGCCACGCCTACCACGCCAACTACACGGACCAGACCGACCTCTGGGCCAGGGGCGAGTACCTGCCCTGGCCCAGCAGCCAGGAGGCGGTCAGCGAGCGGTCGACCGACACCCTCAACCTGACCCCGGCCGCCGGGGGCTGACCGGGCGGCCCCGCCGGGCCGACAGCGGCGCGCGGTGGGCCGGGGCGAGGTGCCCGGTTCACCGCGCGAACCGGTGCACGCCCTCCGGCGTGAGCGCCGCGTGCACGCGCCGGTCATGGGGCTCGTCGGGCACCATGTCGACGACCTCGTGCCCGTAGACCAACGCCACCAGCGCGGGATCGGCCCCGGACTCGGCGAGCCTGGCCAGCGCGCGGTCGTAGGAACCGCCGCCGCGCCCCATCCGCACCCCGCGTCCGTCCACCGCGAGGCCGGGCAGCAGAACGGTGTCGGCCCAGGTCACGGCGGAGGGGCCGAGACGACGGCCGGACGGCTCCAACAGGCGAACGCGGCCGGCGTGTTCGGCCTCGACCAGCCGGCCGTGGCCCTCGAACTCCGCCCAGTCCAGGTCGTTGTCCGCGAGCAGCACCGGCAGCAGGACCCGCACGCCCCGCTCGCGCAGCGCGCGCAACAGCGGTCCCGTGCCCGGTTCACGCCCCACCGAGACATAGGCGGCCACCGTGCCGGCCTCGGCCAACTCCGGCAGCTTCAGGGCCCGTTCGGCCAGCGCCTCGGCCGCCTGGGCCACCTCGTCGTCGGCCAGCGCCGCCCGCACCGCCGACAGGTCGCGTCGCAGCGCGCGCTTGAGCCGGGCCGACTCGGTCACCGCCATGCCGCCGCCCCCGTTCCCGCCGTGCGCACCCCTGAGGCCGTCCTCGCCCTCGCCTGGCCGGTCCCCCCGGTTCCTCGCGCACCGCCCCGCCGTGCGCCCCGCGTCCTTCGCTTCACAACCGTCCCTTCCACCACACCGTTCGATAAGCGGCACGTAACCAGTAGGCGACCCGCACGCCAAAACTGTTCACAACACGACGCCTCCAGGGCAAGTGTCGGGAACACACAGGCCAGATGGATAAAGTGACCGGCATGACCTCAGCGCGCCCCCGGATCAGCAAGGCTGTCATTCCCGCCGCTGGTCTCGGCACTCGGTTTCTCCCGGCGACCAAGGCCACGCCCAAGGAAATGCTGCCGGTGGTCGACCAGCCGGCCATCCAGTACGTGGTCGAGGAGGCGACGGCGGCCGGCCTCACGGACGTTCTGATGGTCACCGGCCGCAACAAGCGCGCCCTGGAGGACCACTTCGACCGCAACTACGAGCTGGAGGACCTGCTCCGCCGCAAGGGCGACAGCGAACGCCTCGCCCGCGTCCAGCAGTCGACGGCCCTCGCCACCATGCACTACGTCCGCCAGGGCGACCCCAAGGGCCTCGGCCACGCGGTGCTCTGCGCCGAACCCCACGTCGGCGACCAGCCGTTCGCGGTGCTCCTCGGTGACGACCTGATCGACCCGCGCGACCCGCTCCTCACCGAGATGATCAGGGTCAGGGAGCGACACGGCGGCAGCGTGATCGCGCTGATGGAGGTGGCGCCCGAGCAGATCCACCTCTACGGCTGCGCGGCCGTCGAGCCGGCGGCGGACGGCGTGCTGCGGGTGAAGGGCCTGGTCGAGAAGCCGCCGAGCGGCGAGGCGCCCAGCTCGTACGCGGTGATCGGCCGCTATGTCCTGGACCCGGTCGTCTTCCGGGTGCTCGCCCAGACCGCCCCGGGCAGGGGCGGGGAGATCCAGATCACCGACGCGCTCCAGGCGATGGCCGCCGACCCGGGCCTCGGCGGCCCGGTGCACGGGGTGACGTTCAAGGGCCGGCGCTACGACACGGGCGACCGCGCCGACTATCTGCGGTCCATCGTCCGGCTGGCCTGTGAACGCCCCGACCTGGGGCCGGAGTTCCGGTCCTGGCTGCGGACCTATGTGGCGGAGGAGTTGCCGCGCCTTGACTGACAGCCACGCCCGGGACGGGGGCCACGCCGGGAGCGACGGCGAGGCGCCGCCCGGCCCCCGTTCCCCCACCGAACCCTGGTCGGTCGACGAGCACCTGGCGGACGTGCTCAGCGCGGTCCGCCCGCTGGAACCGATCGAGCTGCCGCTGTTGGACGCCCAGGGCTGCCTGCTCACCGAGGACGTCACCGTGCCGGCCGCGCTGCCGCCGTTCGACAACAGCTCGATGGACGGCTACGCGGTGCGCGTCGCCGACGTGGACGGCGCCAGCGAGGCGTTCCCGGCCGTGCTGAGCGTGGTCGGCGAGGTGGCCGCCGGCAGCGGGACGTTGCCCCGGGTCGGGCCGGGGCAGGCGGCCCGGATCATGACGGGGGCGCCGCTGCCTCCCGGCGCCGAGGCCGTGGTCCCCGTGGAGTGGACGGACGGCGGGACCGGCGGCGGCCCGGCCGTGGACATGACGGGCCCGGCGGGCGCGGAGGTGCGGGTACACCGCGCGCCGGCGCCCGGGCAGTTCGTGCGCGCCCGGGGCAGCGACGCGGCGCTGGGGGCGGTCGCGTTGACCGCCGGCACCGCGCTGGGCCCGCCGCAGCTCGGCCTGCTCGCCGCGCTGGGCCGCGCCTCCGTGCCGGTCCGGCCACGCCCGCGCGTGGTGGTGCTCTCCACCGGCAGCGAACTGGTCGCGCCGGGCGCCCCGTTGGGCCCCGGGCAGATCCATGACTCGAACGGCTTCATGCTGGCCGCCGCCGCCAGGGAGGCGGGCGCCGTCGCGCACCGGGTGGCGGCCGTGGCCGACGACCCGGGCACGCTGCGCGCCACGCTGGAGGACCAACTGGCCAGCGCCGACCTGCTGGTGACCAGCGGCGGGGTCAGCGTCGGCGCCTACGACGTGGTCAAGGAGGCGCTGACGGACCTGGACCCCGCGTTCGGCTCGGTCACCTTCCGCAGGCTCGCCATGCAGCCGGGCAAGCCCCAGGGCTTCGGGCTGGTCGGCGGCGGGCGCGCCCCGCTCTTCGCGCTCCCGGGGAACCCGGTCTCCGCCTATGTCTCGTTCGAGCTGTTCGTCCGCCCGGCGCTGCGCGCGCTGGCCGGGCACCCCAGCGGGACGCTGACGCGGCCGCGCGCCAGGGCCCGGCTGCTGGCCGACGCCCCGCTCCCCTCCCCCGGCGGGCGGCGGCAGTATCTGCGCGGACGGTACGAGCCGCCGGCCTCGGGCGCGGGCCCCGGCACGGTGCGGCCGGTGGGCGCGGCCGACTCGCACCTGGTCGCCGCCCTGGCCCGGGCCGACGCCCTGATCGAGATCCCCGAGGACACCACGGAGGCGGCCCCCGGTGGGGAGTTCGCGGTGGTGCTCCTGGGATGAGCGGAGGGGTACCGTAAGCCGTCATGAACAGCCCTCGTCTCAGCCACATCGACGACACGGGTGCGGCTCGGATGGTCGACGTCTCCGAGAAGGCCACGACCACCCGCACCGCCAGGGCCACCGGCAGGGTGCTGGTGTCGCCCGAGGTCGTGGCGCTGCTGCGGGGTGCGGGGATGCCCAAGGGCGACGCCCTGGCGACGGCCAGGATCGCCGGGATCATGGGCGCCAAGCGCACCCCCGACCTGATCCCGCTCTGCCACCCGCTGGCGGTCTCCGGCGTCACGGTCGACCTGGAGGTCGCCGACGACGCGGTGGAGATCGCCGCCGAGGTGCGCACCACGGACCGCACGGGCGTGGAGATGGAGGCGCTCACGGCGGTCTCGGTCGCCGCGTTGACGCTGGTGGACATGGTGAAGGCGGTGGACAAGGCGGCGGTCATCAGCGACGTCCGCGTCGAGGAGAAGACCGGCGGCGCGTCGGGGGACTGGAGCCGACGCCGATGAGCGAACCGTTGAACGGCCCGTACCGGGCGCTGGTCGTCACCGCGTCCAACCGTGCCGCCGCCGGCGTCTATCCGGACACCGGAGGGCCGCTGCTGGTCGAGGGCCTGGCCGAGTTGGGCTTCGCCGTCACCGGGCCCGTGGTGGTGCCCGACGGGGAGCCGGTCGCCGAGGCGCTGCGCGCTGCGGTCGCCGAGGGCCACGACGTGGTGCTCACCACCGGGGGCACCGGGATCTCCCCCACCGACGCCACCCCGGAGGCCACCCGCCGGGTGCTCGACCACGAGGTGCCCGGCATCGCCGAGGCGATCCGCGCGGCCGGACGGGAGAAGGTGCCGACCGCCGCGCTCTCCCGTGGGCTGGCCGGCGTCGCGGGACGCACCCTGATCGTCAACCTTCCCGGTTCCACCGGCGGCGTGCGCGACGGGCTCGCGGTGCTCCGCCCGCTGTTGCGGCACGCGGTGGACCAGCTGCGCGGCGGCGACCACCCGTCGTGAACGCGTCCTGGAGCGTCGAGTTGGCCCTCGACGAGGTCGGACTGCGACCCATCAGACAGCGGGACCACCGCGCCTGGCGCGAGGTCAACCAGCGCAACCGCGACTGGCTGCGCCCGTGGGAGGCCACGATCCCGCCCCCGCCGCACGGCCATCTGGCGCCGCGTCGGCCCACGTTCCGGCAGATGGTGCGGCATCTGCGCGGAGAGGCGCAGTCGGGGCGGATGCTGCCGTTCGTCGTGACCTACCGGGGGCGGCTGGCCGGGCAGTTGACGGTGGCGGGCATCACCTGGGGCTCGATGTGCTCGGCGCACATCGGCTACTGGGTCGACCGCGCCGTCGCCGGCCGTGGCGTGATGCCGGCGGCGGTCGCGCTCGCCGTCGACCACTGTTTTCTGACGCTGGGGCTACACCGTGTGGAGGTCTGTATTCGTCCGGAGAACGGGCCGAGTCGACGCGTGGTGGAGAAACTGGGATTTCGTGAAGAGGGGGTGCGGCCGCGCTTTCTGCATATCGACGGCGGCTGGCGCGACCACCTCGTCTTCGCGCTGACCGCCGAGGAGGTGCCCCAGGGCCTCGTGCCGCGCTGGCGCCAGCGGAACGCGGCGACCGGACGGGATGACGCCTCGCCACCTCGCGGCTCCGCCCCCGGGTCGAGCGGGGGTCCGTCGCACGCCCCGTCACACGACGACCCCTCACGTGAGGGCCCCTCACACGAGGACTCGCCCCGGAAATAAGATACTTGTTCGAATTTCGGGGTGAAGAACGCCACGCGGATAGCCGAACGCACGGCCGACTTCATAACAATCCGAAGAAAGCCCCGGGATGACCGCCTGATCGTGCGACACACCGCCCAATTTGGCAGATGGACCCCCGCCAACCCCTCTACGGTGTGACCGTGAGCAGCAGTGGCCTCATCTTCGCAATGATCGTCGGGGCCTGGGCCGCGTACCTCGTGCCGATGTGGCTCCGCCGGCAGGACGAGTTGAACGACTCCCGCCCGACGGAACGCTTCAGCACCGCCATCCGGCTGCTGACGCGCGGTAAGCGCGCGCCCGCACCGGCCGAGCAGGGGGACACAGCGGAGAACGGCCCGGCCGCGCCCGACGCCCCGGACGGCTCCGCCGACCTCCGGGCCTTCGCCGAGCCCGTGACCACGGTGGGACCGGCCGTCACCCCGTCGTCCTCCGAACCGGCCGTCGACGACGGGGCTTCGGGGCACGCCTCCCCGGCCGGCAGATCCTCGGCATCCTCGGGCAGATCCGCCTCCGGCGGCCCGGCCGGCGGCTCCTCGGGGGCGCAGCAGGGCAACGGTCAGCGCGCGAGGGTCCTGGCCCGCCGGCGGCGCACCACCATGGTGCTCTTCCTCGCCTTCACCCTGCTCGGCATCTTCGCGGTCTCCACCAGCACGAGCCTGCTCTGGCTGCCGGCGATCCCGGGACTGCTGCTCGTCGCGTACATGGTCCACCTGCGCAAGCAGGAGCGCCGCCGGTGGGCGGTCGCGGTGGACCGCCGGCGCGCGGAGGAGGCCGCGCGCCGGCTGCGTGAGCGGAGCCAGGCCACTCCGGCGCCGGCCGCGACTCCGGAGAAGCCGGCCAGGGCGGTCGTCGAGCAGACCGACCACGCGGAGTGGGTCGACGACCAGCAGCGCGACCACGCGGCGGCGCCCGAGGACCCGGCGCAGGGCTGGGACCCGGCGCCCGTTCCGCTGCCGACCTATGTCAAGGCGCCGGTGGCGCCGCGCACCTCGCGGGGGGTGGACCTCGACGCCCCCGACACCTGGAGCGCGGCCCGCTCCACGACGGCGGGCACCCCGCAGCCGCCGGCGCCCCGCGCCGAGCCGAAGGGGCCGCAGCGCACCCCGCTCTTCGACCAGTACGCGGACGACGACCGCCGCCGGGCCGCCGGCGAGTAGCCGGCCGGCCAGGCCGAACCCGCCGGGGACCCGGCCGGCCGGCGGCCGGGAGCGGCCGACCGCGGATTTCGGCCCACCCCGCTCGGAGTGCTAGAGTTCTGGCGTCCGCACGGGCCTGTAGCGCAGCCTGGTAGCGCATCTCGTTCGCAACGAGGGGGTCAGGGGTTCAAATCCCCTCAGGTCCACAGACAGGACCGTTCACAACACCAGGTGGAACGGACAGCGATAGCCCCCGCCGACGTCGAGTCGGCGGGGGCTATCGCGTTCGGACGCAGGGCTACTCCGGGGTGGCCGGCGTGGTGGTGCGGCGGGCCGGGGCCAGCACGAGGAGGGCGGCGAGGGCGAGGGCGGCGCCGATCCACAGGACGCTGGTGGTGGCGATGCCGTCGACGGCCAGGCCGCCGAGGAGGGCGCCCAGCGCGATGGACAGGTTGAACGTCGAGACGTACAGCGAGGAGGCGGCCTCGGCGGTGTCCGGTGCCGCTTCGAGAATCCAGGTCTGGAGGGTGACCGGCACCGCGCCGTACCCCAGGCCCCACAGGACCATGAGGGCCGCCGCGCCGACGACGGAGGGCTCGGTGAGCGCGAGAAGCGCCATGGCCAGCGTGAGCACCACGGAGATGGCCGCCGCGGTCCGGGCCAGCCATCTGGCCACGAGGGCTCCGGCGACGAAGTTGCCGGTGATGCCGGCGACTCCGAAGACCAGCAGCAGCGCGCCGATCAGGCCCGGGTCGACTCCGCCCTCCTGGAGGATCGGCCGGACGAAGGTGTAGGCCAGGAAGTGGCCGGTGATCACGAGGAACGTGAGGGCGATCCCGGCCCGCACGCCCGCGTTGCCCCGGAAGACGCCCGGCAGTTCCGCGAACGTGACGGTCCGCCGCGCCGGCACCGCCGGCATCAGGAAGACCACGCAGACCAGGGCGAAGAGGCCCAGGACGCCCACGGCGGCGAACGCGGTCCGCCAGCCGCTGAGGTCGCCGAGGAACGTTCCGGCGGGGACGCCGAGGACCGAGGCGGCCTCGACGCCGCCGAAGATGACCGCCATCGCCCGGGGAACGTGCTTCTCCGGCACCAGGCGCAGCGCTATCCCGCCGGCGATGGCCCAGAAGCCCCCGACGCTGACGCCGATCAGGAACCGGGCGGCCAGGACGACGGTGAAGCTGGTGGCGAGGGCCGAGGCGAGGTTGGCCGCGCCCATCAGGCCGATCAGGACCGCCAGCACGAGGCGGCGGTCCAGGTGCCCCGTCGCCACGGTGACCACGGGCGCCGAAACGGCCGCGACCAGGCCGGGAACGGTCACCATCAGCCCCGCGCTGCCCTCGGACACCTCCAGGGCGGAGCCGACCTCGGTGAGGAGGCCAACGGGTAGCAGCTCGGAGGTCATCAGCGAGAAAATGCCCAGGGTCACCGCCAGGACGGCCAGCCAGCCCCTGACGGGCGAGCGGCCGGTGCTGGCGGCGGCCGGTGGGGCCTCGGTGGTCACGACGTCATCAGCCTTTCGTCGACACGCGGTTCGGGTTGAAACGGGACGGTCGGCTACGGGGTGCCAGGGGTCTTGCGGGTCGCGACGTTCATCCGGTTCCACGCGTTGACGGTGAGGATCAGCGCGATGAGCTGGGCGAGTTCCCGCTCGTCGAACCGCAGCGCGGCCTCCTGGTAGACGTCGTCGGGCACGCCACGGGGAAGGAGCGTGACGGCCTCGGTCAGCGCCAGGGCGGCCCGTTCCTTCGCGGTGTACAGGCTCGACTCCTGCCAGGCGGCGAGCTGGTGGACGCGCTCCTCGGTCTCCCCGGCCCGGCGGGCGTCGGACGTGTGGTAGTCGAGGCAGTACGCGCAGCGGTTGATCTGGGAGGCCCGGATCTGCACCAACTCCAGCAGCACGGGGTCGAGTCCTTCGCGGGCGGCGGCGTCGAGGGCCAGGACGGCCTTGAAGACCTTGGGGGCGACGGCGGAGAAGTTCATGCGCTCAGGCATCTGGATCGTTGACATGCCTCGACCGTAAGAGCGGAAAAGTCCCCGAGTATGGTGCATTTCCATGGCAGAAACGTGGGGCAATGCCCCGGAGTCGGGGGCCGATCTCCATCTGGACCTCTCCGGGGAGGGGAGCCTCCGAGGCCGGCTCATGCGCGCCCTGCGGGAGGCGATCCGCTCCGGCCGGCTCGCGCCTGGCACCCGGCTGCCACCGCACCGCAGCCTCGCCCACGACCTGGGCATCGCCCGCAACACCGTCGCCAACGCCTACGCCGAACTCGTCGAGGAGGGTTGGCTGCACGCCCGCCAGGGCTCCGGCACCCGCGTCGCCCAGCGCGCCACGCCGCTCCCGCTGGACCGTGCCCGCCCCTCGCGGCGCCCGCACCGGCCACGCGTGACGCACAGTCTGATGCCCAGTTCGCCCGACGCCGCCGCGTTCCCGCGCGCCGCCTGGCTCACGTCCACCCGCAGGGCCGTCGCGGCGGCCCCCAACGACGCCTTCGGCGTGGGCGATCCGCGCGGCAGGGTGGAACTGCGCGAGGCGCTCGCGGAGTACCTGGCGCGCGCCAGGGGCGTGCGCACCGAGCCCGACCGGATCGTGGTCTGCTCCGGCTTCGCCCACGGACTCCAGCTGCTGGGCCGCGTGTTGACCGGCCCGGTCGCGGTGGAGTCCTACGGGCTGGACTTCCACCGGGACCTGATCGAGAAGGCGGGTCGGCGCACCGTCCCGCTGACGGTCGACGCGCACGGGGCCAGGATCGACGAGCTGCCGGGCACCGGCGCGCGGGCCGTGCTGCTCACGCCCGCGCACCAGTTCCCCACCGGCGGGCCGCTGCACCCCGAACGCCGGGCGGCCGTCGTCGACTGGGCCAGGGCCCACGGGGGGCTGGTGGTGGAGGACGACTACGACGGCGAGTTCCGCTACGACCGGCAGCCGGTCGGCGCGGTCCAGGGCCTCGACCCCGACCGGATCGTCTACCTCGGGTCGGCCAGCAAGAGCCTGTCGCCCGCGCTGCGGCTGGGCTGGATGGTGCTGCCGCCATGGCTCGTCGACGAGGTCGTCGCCGCCAAGGGGCCCCGGGAGATCTGGTCGAGCGCCGTCGACCAGCTCGCCCTCGCCGACTTCGTCGCCTGCGGCGCCTACGACCGGCATCTGCGCCGGATGCGGCCGCACTACCGGCGGCGCCGCGACCAGCTGGTCGGCACGCTCGCCGAACGCGCCCCGCACATCAGGGTCAGCGGCATCGCGGCCGGGCTGCACGCCGTGCTCGAACTGCCGGAGAACACCGAGGCCACGGCGCTGCGCGCGGCCAGGCGCCGGGGGCTGGCCCTCGACGGACTGGGCCCCTACCGTCATCCCGACACCACGATGCCCCGGCGCGAGGGCCTCGTCATCGGCTACGGCACGCCACCCGACCACGCCTTCGCCGCCGCCCTGGAGGCGCTCTGCCTGACCCTGCCCGACCCTGCCTGACCCACCGGGGGTCGGGACGGGAAGCGCTTCTCGTCCGGGCCGGAGGTGAGTTGCCGAAGGAACGCCCCAGGAAGGCCCCGCCCGGCTGCGTTCCGCCGGCGGTTGGTCGGGTCAGCGGGCGCAGTCGGGGGTGGTGGGGGCGGTGAGTTGGATGTCCTCGCGGCGGGCGGCGAAGGTGCGCCAGGTGGTCGCGTCGCCGTCGCGTTGGGCGTCCCAGAGCCAGATCCAGGTGCCGGAGGCGCCGAAGGAGAGCACCGGGCGGTCGGTGGGGACGGGGCCGTTCTCGACGGCCACCGGGCCTTCGCCGGTCGGTCGCACGCACATGATGCTGGGGTGGAGCCCGAAGTAGGAGGCGGGGGTTCGGCCGGCGCGGAAGTCCGCCTTGGCCTGCTCGGCGGCGGCGCCGGCGCCCTCGGCGGCGAGGACGACGGCGGTCAGCGCGTAGACCACGCAGAGGGTGACGGTGACCGGCACGGCGAGGAACGCGGGCGCCGAGAAGAAGTGGCGTATCCAGCCGACGACCCCGAGGATCAGCAGGCAGAGCCCGAGCGCCAGGCCGAGCGGCTTGCCGGCCGCGAAGTACTCCCACAGTTCGCTCTGGGTCCGCACCTCGCCCCGGGGGATGCCGAACTGTTCCAGGTAGGAGGTCTGGATCAGCCGTCCCAGCAGGGCGATCAGCACGCCGGACGACGGCAGCGCGATGGTGAGGACGAGGGGTCCGTTCCTGCTGAGCCAGGTGCCACGGAACGCGTGGTGGATGCCGGGCGCGAGGCCCAGCGCGAGCACGGCGACGAGGAGGCTGAGCACCGCGTTGGACGGGCTCCAGGAGGGCAGGGCCGCGCTCGCCTGCCAGCCCAAAGCGAAGACGCCGGCGGCGAGAACGACCGGCATCGTGAGGCGCACCGCCAGCGGTTCCCAGCGGGTCGCGAACGCGATGGCCAGGGCGGCCGCCGGGACCAGCAGCGCCGGCACGGCGTAGCCGGCCCCGGAGAGCCCGGGCATGGCGTAGCCGCAGAACGCGGCCGCGACCAGCGCCACGGCGCCGACGATCACCCGTTCCAGGGGAAGCGGTTCCGGCACGTCGTCGGCGCGCTCGGGCGGGGCGGGGACGATGCGGTGGGTGGCCTCGGCGTAGCGGTGGCCGGCGAGTTGGTGGGTGGCGAGCCAGTCGCTGATCTCCTGGCGCGTCATGGTGGCCGGCGCCCAGACGCGGCGTTCGCTGACGCCGGCCAGGGCGCGCAGGTGGTTCCAGCGGCGCTCCAGCGCGCTGGCGCCCTCGGGCTGCCTGGGGACGACGCGGTAGCGCCGCCAGCGGCCGCGTTCGTGGGTGAGTTGGCGGGACTCCCGCACCCACAGGGCGAGGCCGTGGCGGCTGGCCAGTTCGTTGAGGGACTCCTCGGCCGCCTTCTCGGCGCGCCAGGCGGCGCGGCGGAGGCGGACCTCGACGATCAGGTGCCGGCGACCGGGGCGGTGCGGCGGGCGTTCGTCGGGGTCCGGGTCCCGCACCGGCCAGTCCAGGGCGGCGAGCCGTTCCCGGATGGCGTCCAACTCGGCCGGCCGGTCGAGGACTTCGGCCAGGACGGCGACGCGGCGGCTGTAGGGGTGGGGGATGTCCACGGCGGTCGGCTCGTCGATCGCGCCCGGGTCGGCCGTCGCCGGGCGCGGGGCCAGGCGGCGGCGCGTCCCGGGGCGACGGGTGACCGGGCGACGCGTTCGTCGGCGGGCAGGAGTCCCAGACGGAGTCATGGGCCGACGGTACGAGTTCCGGGGCAACGGGCGGGAGGAGGTGGCGTGTTGTCGTCCCCGTCGGAGGTCAGCATGGCGCGAGTTCGTCGGCCAGCTCCTCGGCGAGGCGGGCCTTGGAGCGGGCGCCGACCAGGGCCTTCAGCGGCTGGCCGTCCCGGAAGAGCATCAGGGTGGGCGCGGAGAGCACGCCGTAGGTCACGGTGGTCAGCGGGTTGTGGTCGATGTCGAGGGTGACGACGCGGAGTTGGCCGCGTCGTTCGGCGGCGAACGCGGCCAGCACGGGGGCGATCATCCGGCAGGGCGGGCACCAGTCGGCGGTGAAGTCGACGAGCACCGGCAGCGGTGCGGCCAGCACCTCGTCGGCGAAGGTGGCGTCGGTGACGGCGGTGATGTCCAGGGTTTCGGGCATGGCGGAGCCTTCCATGGGGCGGGTGAGGGCGAGGAGCCGTGGTGCGGGTTCAGGCGGGCGGGGCGGGTGGGGGCGCGAAGGCGCAGCCGGGGGGCGCGTCGGCGGCCGTTGCCTCCGCCTGGCTGAGGCGTTCCCGCACCGAGCGTCTGACCCGGGTCAACTCGCCGATGATGGTGTCCAGTTCGGCGAGCTTGGCGCGGTAGGTGGCGAGTGAGGCGGGGCAGACGTCGCCGCTGGGGAAGCCGGCGCGGAGGCACTCCACGAAGGGCCTGGTCTCCTCCAGGCCGAACCCGAAGTCCTGGAGCGTGCGGATCTGTCGCAGCATCCGGAGGTCGTTCTCGTCGTAGGTGCGGTGCCCCCGGTGGTCGCGGCGCGCGGTCAGCAGTCCCAGCGACTCGTAGTGGCGCAGCGCGCGGGTGCTGGTGCCGGCCAGGGTGGCCAGCTCTCCGATGCGCATGGGCTCTCCTCTCCGAACGTGGGCCTACCGCCGCGCGACGGCCGGCCAACGGCGGTTGTGCCGTTGGCCGCGTCATGAGCGACGGTAGTACCTGACGTCGGCGTCAACGCCAGCCCGGGCGCGTTCGATCCTTCCGGCGGCAGGTGCTCAGGAGTGCCGGGCGGGGAGGTCGGGGAGGTTGCTGATCCGGGGGTGGTGGTAGAGGGCGCGGATGGCCTCGTCGGAGTTGCGGTCGGTGATGATGTTCGGCCAGGCCATGAACCAGGCCCAGCGCGGCTGTTGGGCCAGCACCTCGGCGGACGGGAGGTCGCCGATCTCGCCCAGCCCGAGGGGGCGGCCCTCGGCGAGGGCGAGCAGGTTCTCGTAGTGCTCGGGCTCGTAGTGGCCGCCGTAGGTGTCCATGGCCAGCGCGTCGACCACGTCGTGCCCCGGGTAGTAGGGGGCGAACGGGGTGGCGCTGTCGTAGGCGGCGTTGGGGCTCCAGACCCACACCAGGTTGCGCAGCCCGTGGTGGTGGACCAGCCGGTCGAAGAGCTGTCGCCAGAGCGCGACCAGCCGCTCGGGCTGGGCTCCCCACCAGAACCAGGGGCCGTTCATCTCGTGGTACGGCCGCCACAGCACCGGAACGTCGGCATCGCTCAGGCGCCGCAGCACGTGCGCCGCGACGTCGACCTGGGCGCACCAGCGGGCGTGGAGGTCGGTGCCCGGTTCGAGGACCGCGTCGAACTCGGCGGGGGCGAACTCCCTGATGAGCCCGCCCTCGAACGCGACCGGCTCGTCGTCGGCCGGGCAGACCGCGTGCCAGGTGTAGGTGATGACCGCGCCGCGCCGGTGCCAGGCGATGGCCTCGGCGACGTTGGGCTCGCGGTGGTCGACGCCGTCGAGGGTGCCGGGCGCGGAGAAACCGATGTCCTGGCCCCAGACGGCGGGCACCCGGTCGGTGATGGCGGTGATCCGCTCGGTCCATTCGGAGCGGTGAACGGGCTGGTTGTGCTGGCCGGAGAGTGTGGCCTCGCCGGAGACCCGGTGGAGCAGGTCGAGCAGGCCCCGGGCGCCCGGGGTCGCGTCGGGCGTCACGGGCGCGAACGGGGCGGTGGGGGCGGCCGGTTCGCGCGGTGCGGGTGGTGTGGGCGGGGTGGCTGGCGTGGGCGGTGTGTGCGGCATGGTGTAACGATATAGGCGCCGGTCGGCGGGGGCCCGGGAGGGCGGGCGGCCGGGGCCGCGGGCCCGCGCTCCCCGAGGGAACGCGGGCGGTCGCGCCGTGGCGCCTCAGGAGTCGGGGCTGGCGCCCGGGCCTGTGGCCGGTGGGCGTTCCTCGTCGGAGGCCCCGGCGGGCGAGGGGCTGGCCGGGCCGCCCGGGGCCTCGGTCGGCTCGGGAACCCCGTCGTAGGGCGTGTAGCCGCGCACCTCCCCCGGGTTCTCCAGCAGGGCCAACTCCTGCGGCGTCAACTCCAGCTCGGGCTCGTCGCGTTGTCGCATGGCATCACCTCTCTGTGCCGTGGGGCGTGCGCCCTCGTCGGGTCGCTCGTGGGCGCTCCGCTTCCCGGGCGGCTCCGGGCGGGCGGCCGGAACCCGCGTCACCGGCGGTCATGTTCCTGCCTTCGGGTCGCCGGCCGGCGGCGACGGGTCGGGGAGCGTCGGATCGGGGGACGTCGGGGCGGACGGCGCGGGGTCCCGGCCGGGCGACGGGTCGGGTGACGGGTCGGGCGACGGGTCGGGTGGCGCGGGCGTGGCCCGGGGCGGGGAGAGGAACTCCAGCAGGTCCATGTCCTCGCCCAGCACCCGGAGACCCGCCGTGTGCGGGGTGCGCCGGTCGAAGGAGCCGTCCGCGCGCATCCGCCAGGCGGACTCAAGGAACAGCTCCGGCGGATGCGGATAGGAGGTGGCGTACGACCGGCCGCCGTACCAACCGCCCACCCAGGTGCCGTCCTTGAGGCGTATGCGCACAAAGCACGAGCCACGGGCGCGGAACATGTGGTCCCAGGCGGTGGGCGTGCCGTGGTAGCGGGCGCGCCAACGGCGGCGCTCCCACCAGGAGACGAGGCCGGCGGCGAGCGCCGGCACGGCTATCAGCAGCACCAGCCCCCACAGCCCGGCGGCCCTCGGCCGCTCCAGCGGCCCGTCCCACCCCTTGCCGTCGGCCCCGCGCAGCAGCCGCAGCAGCCGGGGACCGACCGCCACCGCATAGACCCCGTCGAGCAGGATGGAGGCCACCAGCGCCCGCAACACCCGCTCCCCGAGCTCCCGTTCGCCCGGGACCGGGCCTCGGAACCGCTCCCGCAGGAACTGGTACACCGCGCCGGGCAGCACCACCAGCGCCAACAGCGCCAGCTGCACCACCGTCGAGGGCGCCGCCTGTCCCATGTCGCTCCCCTCCCTCCGTGCTTCCGCGTCCGATGCTTCCGGGCTTCCGTACTTCCGTCGGTGCCGGTGCCGGTCCGGTCCCGGCGCGACACGCCGGGGCGGTGGGCCAGGCCCGGATCGGCCCCAAACATGCACCGAGCGTGACCAGTTGGCGCCCATCGTAACGCCCACCACTGACAACGCCCCCGCCTCCATGACGCGGGGTGACGGTTCCTCAGGCCGGCCGCCTCGCCGTAGTCGTTCCATGTCAGAGGGTGCCGATACGATGCCGAGAGCGTGGAGTTGGGGGTGGACGATGGACCCGATGGGCTCGGTCCTCGCGATGGTGGACACGGCGGTCTCCGGTTATCTCTCCGGCGCCGCCGACGTGGCCGGCCAGCGGCTGGCCAACCGGCTTCTCGGCTTCGCCAGTCGGGCCAGGGAGGGCACGGACGAGCCGGTTCCCACCCTGCCGACCACCCCCGACGAGCGGCGGCAGCTCGCCGCCGAGCTGCACCGGCTCGCCAGCGGATCGACGGACCTCGGCGCCGAGTTGGCGCGGCTGGTCGAGGAGGCCGAGGCGATGGCCAGGGCCGGCAGGGCCCCGCTGGCCGTGCCCCGGATGCTGCCGGCGGTCACGCGCCACTTCACCGACCGGGACCTGGTGCGGGCCCGGCTCGGCGCGCTGCTGGAGGCCGTGGCCGACGCGCCCGGCGGCTCGCCGGTGGTCGGCGCGCCCACGGTGGCCGCGCTCGTCGGCCCCGGCGGGGTCGGCAAGAGCGCCACCGCGCTGGACTGCGCCCACCGCCTCAAGGACCGTTTCCCGGACGGGCAGTTGTACGCGCCGCTGCGCGGCGCCTCCGCCGCCACCGCCGTCTCGCCGGCCGACGTGCTCACCGCCTTCCTCCGGGCCCTCGACCCGAGGGGCCCGCAGCCGACGGGCGGTCTCGACGAGTTGGCCGCGCGGTTCCGCGACACCGTGGCCGGCCGGCGGCTGCTGGTGCTGCTGGACGACGCGCACTCGGCGTCGCAGGTCCTCCCGTTGCTGCCGGCGCATCCCGAGGCGCTGGTGCTGGTCACCAGCCGCCGCAGGCTGCGCGGACTGGGCATGGACCCGGGAGCGGAGATCATCACGCTGGGCCCGTTGGAACCGCCCCACGACCAGCTGCTGTTGGCCCGCGTCGCCGGGCGCGAGGCGGAGGACGCGTCGGCGCTCGGCGAGGTGGCCGCGCACTGCGGCGGGATGCCCCTCGCGCTCTGCGAGACCGGCTCGCTGCTGCGCGAGCGCGAGCACCTGTCCGTGACCACGGTGGGGCGGAGGCTGGCCGAGTGGACGGCGGCCCGACCGCAGGAGGGCGACAACAGGGAGGACACCATGACCGACCGAGGCAGGCCCGACCCGGTGTGGGCCAGCACCGAGGTGAGCTACAGCGAACTGTCCACCGACACCGCCCGGTTGCTGCGCCTGACGGCGCTGTGGCCCTGGCCGGCGATCACGCCGGGGCTGGCCGCCGCGATGGCCGGGCTGGACGAGGAGGGCGCCCGCGCCGGCCTGGAGGAGCTGGCGTCGGTGCATCTGCTGGAGGAGTTCGGCGAGGAGCGGTACCGGTTCCATGACGCGGTGCGGCGGTTCGGCGCCGCGCGGGCGGAGGGCGAGGAGAGCGAGCGGGAGCGGGCGCGGGCGATGCGCCTCGCGGTGCTCTGGGTCCTCGGGCGCACCGCCGAACGCGCCTTCCGGGTGCTGCCCGACCGCTGGTGGCTGGGCCCGGCGTTCGCCCGGCTGAGCCTGCCGGCGGACCGCCCGAGAGAGGACGCGGCGCTGGCGCTGCGCGCGTTGGACGCGGAACGGGAGACGCTGTGGGCGGCGGTCGACGCGGCCGCCCGGTACGGGCTGGACGAGCAGACGTGGCAGCTGGCGGAGGCCAGTTGGCCGCTCCATCTGCGGCTCGGCTACCACGAGCGGCTGGTGGCCACCCACGCGAAGGGCGCGGAGGCCGCCGCGCGGCACGCGGCGGAGGCCTATGGCGACCCGATGGCCGAGGGCCGGATGCTGGTGGAACAGGCCTACGGGTACCTGGGTTTGGGCCGGTTCGCGGAGGCCGAGGAGGCGCTGGAACGGGCGCTGGCGGCTGACCGCAGGGCCGAGCACCGGCGCGGCCAGGCCAGCGCGTTGGAGATGCGGGGCCTGTTGCGGCTGCGCCAGTGGCGCTGCCAGGAGGCGCTCGACCTGTTCACGGAGGCCATGGCGGTGCTCCGCGCGATCCGGCCCGGGGAGGTCGGCGCGGAGGACGTGCCGCGCGCCGTTGCCCTGCTCGAACACAACCGGGGGCGCGCGATGCGCCCCCTGCGCCCCTACCCGGAGGTGGTGGACCAGCTGAACGCGGCGCTTGTCGCGCTGCGCGAGGTGAACGACCCGTACAACGAGGGCCGCGTCTACACCAGCCTGGGCGAGACCCATCTGGAGGCGGGCGCGCTGCCCGACGCGCGGATCTGTCTGGACCGGGCCATCGAGAAGATGGCGGCGGCGGACGCGCGGCCCTACTGGATCGACGCGTTGGAGCTGCGCGCCCGCGTGGCCAGGGAGGACGGGGACGCCGCCGCCGAGCGGGCCGACCTGACGGCCGCGGAGGCACTGGCCGCCCGGGGCGCGGACCATCCGACGGTTCGTCGTTTGCGGGAGCGGCTGGCCCAACTCGACGGGTGACGGCCTGGCGGCCAGCCTCGGGATGCGCCGGCCGGCGCCGGGCGCCGGCGCGGCGCGG
>NZ_RFFJ01000239.1 GCF_003696235.1 Streptomyces triticirhizae | reverse complement strand
CGAGGGGGCGGGGGCCGTGGGGCCGTCGGCCGGCGGGCCGGGCGCGCCCGAGGAGGCGCCGGCCGCCCCCGAGGCCGCGCGGTGACGGCCGGCCGGGCCCCGGCCGGTCACCTCGTCGTCGAGGCGCGGGGGTTGGCCATGGCCTACGGCGGCGTCGACGTCCTCCACGGCGTCGACCTGACCGTCCGCCGGGGCGAGGTCTTCGCGCTGCTCGGGCCGAACGGCGCGGGGAAGACCACCACGGTCGAGATCCTGGAGGGCTTCCGGCGGCGCTCGGCCGGGGAGGTCACCGTGCTCGGCGCTGACCCGGAGCGGGGCGACGACGCCTGGCGCGGCCGCGTCGGGCTGGTGCTCCAGTCCTGGCGCGACCACCGCCGCTGGCGGGTCGGCGAGCTGCTGACGCACTTCGCGTCCTACCACCCCGACCCGCGCGACCCGGCCGAGCTGCTGGCGCTGGTCGGCCTCGTCGAGCAGGTCGGCCAGCGCGTCGAGCGGCTCTCCGGCGGCCAGCGGCGGCGGCTGGACGTCGCGCTGGGCATCGTCGGCCGCCCCGAACTCCTCTTCCTGGACGAGCCGACCACCGGCTTCGACCCCCGCGCTCGGCACGCGTTCCACCGGCTGGTCGAGCGGCTGGCCCGCGAGGAGGGCGTCACCGTGCTGCTCACCACGCACGACCTGGCGGAGGCCGAGCGGCTCGCCGACCGGATCGCCCTGCTGGTCGGCGGCCGGGTGCGGGCCTGCGGCACGCCGTCGGAGCTGGCCCGTCGGGCCGCCGCCCGGGCCGAGGTCCGCTGGCGGGCCGAGGACGGGACGTTCCGCGGCGAGCGCACCGACGACCCCTCGCGGCTGGTCTGGGACCTCCATCGGAACGCGCGGGGGCCGATCGCCGAACTGGAGGTGCGCCGCCCGACGTTGGAGGACACCTACCTCCGGATGGTGCACCGGGAGGAGACGGCCGTGGCGGACGAGGAGGTGCCCGCATGACGCGCCGGGCGGGCGGGGGCAACGGGCGCGGCGGGCGCCGGCACTGGCGGGCCGGCCTGCGGCGCGGCGGTATCGAGCTGCGCCAGCTGCTGCGCGGCCCGAGGGAGCTGGCCGGCCATCTGACCAACGTGCTGGTCGCGTTGCTGCTCGCCGTCTCCATCGACGGCACGGTGGACGGCACCGAGGTACCGAGCGCCCATCTGGTGGTCGTGGGCTTCGCCGCCTATCTGCTGTTCCAGATCGGGGTGATCAACCTGCCGCAGATCCTGGTGACCGAGCGCGAGGAGGGCACGCTGCTGCGGCTGCGCGCCACGCCCGGCGGCATCCCGGCGTATCTGATCGCCAAGTCCCTGCTGGTCGTCGCGATGGCGGTCGGGACGCTGGCGCTGCTCCTGGCGTCCACGGCGCTGCTGGCCACGGGGCCGACGCCGCGCGGGGCCGGCGGCTGGCTGACGCTGCTGTGGGTCACCACGCTGGGGCTGCTGGCGGTTGTTCCGCTGGGCGCCGCCATCGGCGCGGTGCTGCCGAACCCGCGCGAGGCGCTGGCGTTGCTGATGCTGCCCGCGATGGGGCTGCTGCTCACCTCGGGCGCGATGTTCCCGAGCAGCGTCCTGCCCGACCCGGTGCAGCGGGTGGCCGCCGCCTTCCCGCTCAAGTGGATGGCGCAGGGTCTGCGTTCGGCGCTGCTGCCGGACGCGGCGCGGGCCGCCGAGCCGGCCGGGTCCTGGGAGCTGCCGATGGTCGCCCTGGTGCTGACGACCTGGGCGGTGCTCGGGTTCCTGCTGGCGGTCCCGCTGCTGCGGCGCGCGGCCCGCCGGGAGTCCGGCTCCCGGCTGGCCGCGCGCCGCGGCGGGGCGGCGCACAGCGGGGCGCTGCCCGCGTAGGAGGGTCGGGCGGCCGTCAGGGCGGCCCGGGTTCGCCTGCGGCGGTGGGGAGTTGGGAGGAGACCAGCCGCAGGATCTCCTCGTCATCGACGCCCAGCGCCCTGGCCTCGGCGACCAGCTCGGCGGCCAGGGTGAGCAGCCGGGCCAGCCCCGGCGCGTCGGTTCGCCCGGTGACCACCGTGCCCCGGCCGCGCCGCAGCTCCACCAGGCCCTCGTCCCGGAGCCGTTGGTAGCCGCGCAGCACCGTGTGGACGTTGACCCCCAGCGAACCGGCCAAGGAGCGGGCCGGCGGCAGCCGTTCGCCCGGTCGGGCCGAGCCGTCCGCGATGGCGCCCCGGACGCAGGCGGCGATCTGCTCGCCCAGCGGCACGGGCGAGTCGGGCGTGACCCGGAAGAGCATCGGCTCAGCCGCCTTCCCCGCGCCGGCGCGCGGCCAGCCCGTTGAGCAGCGCGGCGGCGGTGTCCGCGTCGTCCACGGTGACGACGAACGCCCGCCCGCCCTCGCGCCGCACCCGCAGCGCCTCGCCGGAGCGCAGCACGACGCCGGAGGCGCCGGGCCGCACCCGGTAGCCCCAGCCGCCGAAGTCGCCGATCGCGTCCACCCGCACCGCCTCGGCCTCCGCGACGCTGGCCAGCGGAACGGACAGCCTCGGCCTCGGCAGCGGCGGCAGGTCGACGACCAGCCCCGAGCCGTCCACGGTGACCCGCACGCTGGCCAGCGCCCCGACGACGACGGCCGCCAGCAGGCCCAGCAGTCCCGGCGCCCACTCCCCCACGGCCAGCGACACCAGGGAGGCCAGCAGCACCACCAGCGCGGCGATCCGCATCACGCGGGAGCCGACATGTCGACTCCAGACGGCCGACTCCCCCGGCTCCAGCCGCAGCACCGAGGACCGTCCGGGGCGCTCGCGCGTCCTCGGGCCAGAGCCGACGAGCCGCCAGGCGCCGAGCCCCACCAGCGCGCCGCCGCCCAGCGCCACCGGCAGCCACCACAGCGGCAGCCGCACGTCGGTCGGGTCGGCGACATCGACGTTGACCAGCAGCGAGGTGACCAGGAGCGTCCCGGTGAACACCGGCAGGCCGGCGCCGAGCGCGGCCGTCAGCCGGCGCATCGGGCCCCGGCCGCGCCACAGGGCCACGCCGAGCGCGAGCCCCTGGAAGACCAGCGTGCCCAGCGCCAGGGCCAGCAGCGCCTCGCGGGAGAGGAAGCCGTCCGCCGTGCCGCCGCCGTCGAAGTGGGTGGCGACCCGGTCCGGCAGCCGGTCGCGCACCCCGATCGCGACGGCGGTCAGGATGCCGATCGCCGCCAGGTGCGGCAGGACGACCAGCGCCAGCCCGCGCCCCCGCCCTCGCTCGTCGGTGGTCTCTGCCATGCCCGCTCCCCTCGTTCCCGCACGGCCCGTTGGCCTCTTGTTAGCATTCGACGCGAACAACTAGAACAAGAGTAGAACACATCACCCCCCGGCGTGTCACCACCCGAATGGCCCACCCCGAGAGGAGCAATCTCATATGTGAGATAGGCTCGAAGGCATGATCGATGACTACCTGGCCCGGATCGGACAGCTCATTCGGGACGCCCGTCAACATCGCGGCTGGACACAATCGCAGCTCGCGGAGGCCCTCAGCACCAGTCAGAGCGCGGTGAACCGCATCGAACGAGGCAACCAGAACATCAGCCTTGAGATGATCGCGCGCATCGGCGAGGCCCTCGACAGCGAGATCGTCTCGCTGGGCTACGCGGGCCCGATGCATCTGCGGGTGGTGGGCGGCAGACGGCTCAACGGCGCCATCGACGTCAAGACGAGCAAGAACGCCTGCGTGGCGCTGCTCTGCGGCAGCCTCCTCAACTCCGGCCGCACCGTGCTGCGTCGGGTCGCCAGGATCGAGGAGGTCTTCCGCATCCTGGAGGTGCTCAACTCGATCGGCGTGCGCACCCGTTGGATCAACGAGGGCGCCGATCTGGAGATCACCCCGCCCGCCGAGCTGGACATGGACGCGATCGACCTGGACGCGGCCCGCCGCACCAGGAGCATCATCATGTTCCTCGGGCCGCTGATGCACCGCATGAACCAGTTCAAGATCCCCTACGCCGGCGGCTGCGACCTCGGCACCCGCACCGTCGAGCCGCACATGATGGCCCTGCGCAGGTTCGGACTCGAGGTCACGGCGACCGAGGGCGTCTACCACGCCACGGTCACGCCGGGCACCTCGCCGGACCGCCCCATCGTGCTGACCGAGCGGGGCGACACCGTCACCGAGAACGCGCTGCTGGCCGCCGCCCGGCACGACGGCACCACCGTGATCCGCAACGCCTCGTCCAACTACATGGTCCAGGACCTGTGCTTCTTCCTGGAGCAGTTGGGCGTGCGGATCGACGGCGTCGGCACCACCACGCTGACCGTGCACGGCGTTCCCGAGATCGACCGGGACGTGGACTACTCGCCCTCCGAGGACCCGGTCGAGGCGATGAGCCTGATCGCGGCCGCCCTGGTCACCGAGTCCGAACTCACCGTGCGGCGGGTGCCGTTGGAGTTCCTGGAGATCGAACTGGCCGTCCTGGAGGGCATGGGCCTGGACCACGACCTCGGCCCCGAGTACAAGGCGGACAACGGCCGCACCCGGCTGGCCGACCTCACCGTGCGCCCCTCCAAGCTGGAGGCGCCGATCGACAAGATCCACCCGATGCCGTTCCCCGGCCTCAACATCGACAACGCCCCGTTCTTCGCGGCCATCGCGGCCACGGCGCACGGCTCGACGATGATCCACGACTGGGTCTACGACAACCGCGCGATCTACCTCACCGACCTGAACCGCCTCGGCGGTCGGCTCCAACTCCTCGACCCGCACCGGGTGTTGGTCGAGGGCCCGACCCGCTGGCGGGCCGCCGAGATGATGTGCCCGCCGGCGCTGCGCCCGGCGGTGGTCGTCCTGCTGGCGATGATGGCGGCCGAGGGCACCTCGGTGCTGCGCAACGTCTATGTGATCAACCGTGGTTACGAGGACCTCGCCGAGCGGCTGAACTCGGTCGGCGCGCAGATCGAGACCTTCCGCGACATCTGAGCCGGCCCGGCCCAACCCGTCGGCCCGCCGGGCCCGTTGACCGTGTGACCGTGCCCCCTCCCCCGCCGCGCGCGGGAGGGGGCACGGTCCCGTCTCAGGCCGCCGCGTGCGCGGGGAGGGTCTCGGCGACGCTGGCGATGCCGCTGGCGCCGTGGCCGGCGGCGGCCGCGCGCTCCAGCAGCGTCGTGAACAGCCGGGGCACGTCGGTGGCGAGGCCCGCCGCCGCGCTGGCGTGCGTCAGATGCTCCAGTGCCGCCCGGTGCACGTCGACGGTGCCGTCGTCGTCCGGGTAACGGCCCTCGGTCACCTGCCGCGCGTGCTCGCCCAACAGCGAGCCGACGAACGGCAGATGGGCGGAGGCCACCGAGGCGAACGCCACCGGATCGACGCCCGCCGAGCCCGCCAGGGCCAGCGCGTGGTGGAACCCGGCCAACGTCCCCCAGGCCAGCCCGAACAGCGCGGTGTCATAGACCGGCGCCAGCGCCGGATCGGGGCCCAGGTGCAGGGCGTTGCCCAGGCTCGCCAGCACCGTGCGGTGCGCGGCGAACGCCTCCGGCGCCCCGCTGAACACGAACAGCGCCTCCGGCCGGCCCACCAGCCGGGTGCCGCTCATCGCGGCGCCGTCGAGGTAGGCGGCGCCGTGCCGCCCGGCCCACGCGGCGGCCTCGGCGGCCTGTTCGGGCGTGCCGGAGGTCAGGTTGACCAGCACCCGGCCGCCCAGCCCCTCCGCCACGGGCCCCAGCACCTCCCGCACCGTCGCGTACTCCGGCAGGCACACCACGACCAGCGGGCTCGCCAGGACCGCCTCCCGTGGCGCGTCCGCGCGGAGCGCGCCCTGGGCGGCCAGCGCCTCGGCCCGCGCCGCGCTCCGGTTCCACACGGTGGTGGGGTGGCCGGCGGCCAGGAACGCCTGGGCCAGCCTGGCCCCCAGCTGCCCAAGACCGATCACCGACACCGCCGACCGCTCGCGGTCCGCCACGTCGGCCGCCCGCTCCTCGTTGCCCCGCTTCACCATCGCCGTCTTCCCTTCGCTCCCGCGCTCCCGCGCTCGTGATCCGCCCCAACGGCCGGCGGTGGCCGGCCCGTTCGGCGTGAACCTCACGGTGCCGGGCGGCGCTGTCGGGACGGTGTCGGAACGCTGTCGGTCGCGCTGTCGGTCCCGGGCCGTCGGTCGCGCCCGCGGCCTGGGCGTCCGTGCGGGTCGGCCCGGAACGCCGCTGGTGGGGCGGGTTACGGTGCGTCCATGCGCTTCCTGGTCCTCGGCCCGTTGACCGTCCTGGCATCCGACGGACGGCCCCTCGACGTTCCCGAGGCCGGGGTGCGCGCGCTGCTGGCCGTGCTGCTCACCGAGGCCGGACGCGCGGTCTCCGCCGACCGGCTGGTGGACGAGCTGTGGGGCGGGCGGCCGCCGAGGAACCCCGCCGGCACGCTCCAGACCCGGGTCTCGCGGCTGCGCCGGGCCCTGACCGAGCCGGGGGCGGAGAGCCCCGTCGAGTCCCGGCACTCCGGCTATCTGCTGCGGGTCGCGCCCGACGCGGTGGACGCGCACCGCTTCGCCACGCTGACGGCCCGGGCCGAGGCGGCCGGTGCGGCCGGGGACCAGCGCGCGAGGGCCGCGCTGCTGCGGGAGGCGCTGGCGCTGTGGAACGGGGAGCCGTTCGCCGGCGTGGGCGACCTTCCCGCCCTGCGGAGCGCGGCGGCGCGGCTGGCGGAGCAGCGGCTGACCGCCGTGGAGGCGCTCGCGGAGGCCCGCCTCGAACTGGGCGAACACCACGCGCTGAGCGACGAGTTGACCGCCCTGGCGGCCGCCCATCCGCTGCGCGAGCGGCTGCGCGCCGCCCAGCTGCGCGCCCTCTGGCTGGCGGGGCGGCAGGCCGAGGCGCTGGCCGGCTACGAGTCCCTGCGGGTGCGGCTCGCCGAGGAGCTGGGCGTGGACCCGGGGCCCGAACTCGCCGCCCTGCACCGGGCGATCCTCGCCCAGGACCCTGACCTGCGCCCGGCGACGCCATCGGGCGGGCGGGGCGCCCCTCTGACGGCCCTCGTCGGCCGGGGGCCGGCCGTCGCCACGGTCTCCCGACTCCTCGACGCGCACCGCCTGGTGACGCTGACCGGGTCCGGCGGCGTCGGCAAGACGCGGCTCGCGGAGGAGGTCGCGGAACGGGTCGGCGCCGGCCGGCCCGACGGCGTGCGAACGGTCGCGCTGGGCGGGGGCGTTGACGCGCCGGCCGCCGGTCCCGTTTCGGTCGGGGGGAACGCGGTGGCCGAGCGGCTCGGCGCGGCGCTCGGCGTTCGGGAGGACGACTCCCCGGGCGGGCTGCTGGACGCGCTGCGTTCGCGACTCCGCCCGCTCCGACTCCTGCTGCTGCTCGACAACTGCGAGCATCTGATCGGGCCGGCCGCCGCGACCGTACGCGAACTGCTCGCGGCGGCCCCCGGGTTGACCGTGCTGGCCACCAGCCGGGAGCCGCTGGGCCTGCCGGGCGAGGCGGTGTGGACCGTGCCACCGCTCCAACAGGCCGACGCCGAGGCGCTGTTCGCCGCCCGGGCGGGGGACGCGACGCCCGGGTTCGCCGTCACCGAGGCGAACGCGGCGGCCGTCGCGACGATCTGCCGCCGCCTGGACCGGCTCCCCCTCGCCCTGGAACTGGCCGCCGCCCGCGTCCGGGCGCTCGGCGTCCACGCGCTGGCCGCCCGACTCGACGACCGCTTCCGGCTGTTGACCGGTGGCGCGCACGGGCTGCCGCCCCGGCAGCGCACGCTGCGCGCGGTCATCGACTGGAGCTGGGACCTCCTCGCCCCGGACGAACGCGCGCTGCTGCGCCGCCTCTCCGTCTTCGCCGACGGGCTGGACCTGGCGGGGGCGGAGGCCGTGTGTGGCGACGAACGAGGTGAGGTCGTCGGACCGCTGGTCCGGCTGGTGGACCGCTCCCTGGTCACGGCCGTGGAACCCGCCGACGCCGGCGAGGCGGCGACCGAAGGGCCGCGCTACCGGCTGCCGGAGACCGTCGCGGCCTACACGCGCGAACGCCTCGCCGAGGCCGGCGAGTTGGCGGACCTCCAGGCGCGGCACCTCGCGCACTACACCGCGTTGGCCGAACGGGGCGCGGCGGGGGTGCGCGGCCCGGAACAGGCGGGGTGGCTGCTCCGCCTCGACCGGGAGAGCGGCAATCTGCGCGCCGCGCTCGACGGCGCCGTGCGGCGGCGGGACGGCGCGGGCGCGCTGCGGTTGGCGATCGCCCTGGGCTGGTACTGGTTCCTGCGCGGCCGACTCACCGAGGCGCGGCGGTCGTTGGGCGAGGCGCTGGCGGTGGCCGGGGCACCGGCGGCGGGCGGGGCACCGGCGGCGGGCGGGCCGGC
>NZ_RFFJ01000238.1 GCF_003696235.1 Streptomyces triticirhizae | reverse complement strand
GCGCTGGGACCGGTTGGGCTTCCCGGTGCCGGAGCGGGACCGCGCGGCGCGGCGCGAGCGGCTGCGCGGCCGGGCCGTCACCGGCACGGTGGTCGCCACGGTGCTGGCGGCGCCGGTGCTGGCGCTGTGGGCCGCCTACCGGGGCGCTCCGGTGACGGGCGAGGCCGCCGAGCTGGAGGGGATGTCGGCCAGCGCGCCCGACGAGCCGGTGGACGACGAGGGCGGCGGCGCCCGGCGGCAGCCGAACGGGGAGCGCGACCCGTCGCTGCCCGCGCTGCCCGAGGGGCCCACGGAGGACGAGACGGCGGACCGCCGGGGCCGGGAGCCGACGGCCGAGTCCTCGCCCGAGCGGGAGGAGGGCGCGGAGGCCGAGCCCGATGAGCCGACGACGCCGGCCCCGGGCGAGCTGTCCGTCGACGCGGTGACCACGGACTCCGGCACCCTGCTGACGCTCACGGTCTCCGGCGGCTCCCCGGTGAGCTGGACGGCCACGGCGGACGTCGACTGGCTGTTGCTCGGCCGTTCCTCGGGGACGCTCTGGCCGGGGGAGACGCTGGTGATCGAGGTGTTGGTCGACACGGCGCGCCAGCCGGCCGGGCCCTGGTCGGCCTCGGTCACCGTCGAGCCGACCGGCACCCGGGTGACCGTCGAGGGCGCGGGAGGGGACCCGGGGGGCGAGGAGCCGCCGGAGGACCCGGCCGAGCCCCCGACGGAGGAGCCGGCCGAGCCGCCGACGGACGAGCCCGTTCCCCAGCCGCGCCCGGTCTGACGCCGTTCGGTCAGGCGGGGGGCGGGGGCGTGCCCGGCGTCGCGGTGAGGTGGTGCTGGACGACGGGCGCCAGGCGCTCGACCAGGATCTCGACGTCGGTGCTGGCCAGCGGCTCGATCTCCAGCACGTAGCGGCCGAGGGCCGCCCCGACCAGCTGCATCGCGGCCAGTTCCACGCGCAGCCTGGCGTCGGGCTCGGGCAGCTGGCCGGCCACCCGGGCCAGCAGCTCCTCGGTGATGGCCGCGCGGAAGATGCCGGCGGCCGTCTCGTTGTTCACCGCCGAGCGGAGCACGGCCAGCAGCGGGTCGCGGGTCGCCGGGTTCTCCCAGATCGAGAAGAAGACCCGGGTGAAGTGCCCGCCCAGCGCCTCGGGGCCGGTGGGCGTCTCCTGGGTGAGGACCCGCACGGCGGCCTCGGTCGCCGCGTGCACGGCGGCGGCGAAGACGCCCTCCTTGGTGCCGAAGTAGTGGTGCACCAGCGCCGGGTTGACGTCGGCGCCCCTGGCGATGGCGCGGACGGAGGCGAGGTCGAAGCCACGGCGGGCGAACTCCGTGCGGGCGGAGTCCAGGATGCGTTCCCTGGTGCCGGGCTCGCCCTCCGGCCGGTCGGCCAGGGACGGGCGGCCCCGGCGACGGCCCGGGACGGTGCTCATCGGCTCGGCTCCTCCCGGGAACGTTCCTCGCGGCGGCGTTCCTCGCGGGGCGAGGTCAGGGCGGGGCGGGCCAGGTGCAGGCGGGTGAAGGCCAGCGTCTCGGCCAGGTCGGCCTCCCGCTCGCGGGCCGAGGTGGCCCGCCGGGTGTTGATCTCGGCGATCACATGGCCCCGGTAGCCGGTCGCGGCCAACCGGGACAGCACCCCGGCGCAGGGCTGCGCGCCGCGCCCCGGGACGAGGTGTTCGTCCTTGCCCGAGCCGGAGCCGTCGCCGATGTGCACATGGGTCAGCCGTCCGCCCATCCGCTCGGCGAGGGCGAGCGCGTCGATCCTGGCGGTCGCGGCGTGGGAGACGTCCAACGTCAGATGCGGATAGTCCTCTTCGGTGACGTCCCAGCCGGGGGCGTACGCCTGCATCTCGCGGTCGCGGTAGCGCCACGGGTACATGTTCTCCACCGCGAAGCGGACGTCACCTTCCGCGCCGAGCCGCGCGATGCCCTCGACAAAGCCCTTGGCGTAGGCGCGCTGCCAGCGGAACGGCGGGTGGACCACCACGGTGTCGGCGCCGAGGCGTTCGGCGGCGGCCCGCGCGGTGACCAGCTTCCGCCACGGGTCGGTGGACCACACGCGCTGGGTGACCAGCAGGCAGGGGGCGTGCACGGCGAGCACCGGCACCTCGTGCTCCTCGGAGAGGCGCCGCAGGGTCTCGACGTCCTGGCTCACCGGGTCCGTCCACACCATGACCTCGACCCCGTCGTAGCCGAGCCTGCCGGCTATCTCGAAGGCGGCGGCCGTGTTCTCCGGATAGACGGAGGCCGTCGAGAGCCCGATCTTCACCTCGCCGACGGGTTCTGGATCTGCCACGGCGACCAGCCTACGCGTCCGGGAGGGCGGGCCGGCTTGACGGCGGGACGGCGCCGGGAGAATAATTAAACGCATGATTAATAAAATCGCCGACGGGGGCTCCCCTGGCGACCAACCGGCCGTTCGGGCACGCGGGTTGCGGGTGACGCGCGGGCGGCGCGAGGTGCTGCGCGGGCTGGACTTCACCGTGCCGGTCGGCAGCGTCACCGGGCTCCTCGGGCCCTCGGGCTGCGGAAAGACCACGTTGATGCGGGCCATCGTCGGCGCCCAGAGCCGGGTCACCGGCACCCTGGAGGTGCTCGGCGAGCCGGCCGGCTCCGCCGCGCTCCGCCCGCGCCTGGGCTATGTCACCCAGGCGCCCTCGGTCTACGCCGACCTCACGGTCCGGGGGAACCTCGACTACTTCGCCGCCGTCCTCGGCCTGCCCCGCGCCGAACGGGCCCCCGAGGTCGAACGGGTGCTGGACGAGGTCGACCTGACCAGCCACGCCACCGCGCTGACCAGGGACCTCTCCGGCGGGCAACGCTCCAGGGTCTCGCTGGCCGCCGCCCTGCTCGGCACCCCCGAGCTGCTGGTCCTCGACGAGCCGACCGTCGGCCTCGACCCGGTGCTGCGCAACGCGCTGTGGCAGCTGTTCCACCGGCTCGCCGAGGAGCGCGGCACCACGCTGCTCATCTCGTCCCATGTGATGGACGAGGCGGACCGCTGCGAGCGGCTGGTCCTGATGCGCGAGGGCCGGGTCCTCGCCGACGGCACGCCCGAGGCGCTGCGCCGCCGCAGCGGGGCCGACTCGGTCGAGGGCGCGTTCCTCGCCCTGGTGGCGGCCGACTCCGACAACGAACGGGGCTCCGCCGCCGGCCCGGCCGACCCCGACGACGCACGGGAGCCCCGACGATGAGCCTCGCCCGCACCCTCGCCACCGCCCGCCGGGTCCTCGCCCAGCTGCGCCAGGACCCGCGCACCATCGCCCTGTTGCTGCTGGTGCCCGTGCTGCTGCTGGTGCTGCTGCGCTACGTCTTCGACGCCGACCCGGACTCGTTCGACTTCATCGGCTCCTCGCTGCTGGGGATCTTCCCGATGATCACCATGTTCCTGGTCACCTCGATCGCCACGCTCCGCGAGCGGACCTCGGGCACCCTGGAGCGGCTGCTGGTGATGCCGCTGGGGAAGGGCGACCTGATCGTCGGCTACGCGCTGGCGTTCAGCCTCTTCGCCGTGCTCCAGGCGGCGCTGGCCACCGGGATCGCGCTCTGGCTGCTCGACCTGGACGTGGCCGGCTCGCCCTGGCTGCTGCTGTTGGTCGCGCTGCTCAACGCCCTGCTGGGCACGGCGCTCGGCCTGTTCGTCTCGGCGTTCGCCTCCTCGGAGTTCCAGGCCGTGCAGTTCCTGCCGGCGCTGATCTTCCCCCAGCTGCTGCTCTGCGGGCTGTTCGCGCCGCGCGAGACGATGCAGCCGGTGCTGGAGTACGCCTCCAACGTGCTGCCGATGTCCTACTCGGTCGACGGCATGAACGAGGTGCTGCGCGAGACCGAGGTCACCGGCGACTATGTGCGCGACGCGGTGGTGGTCAGCGGGGTCGCCGTAGCGGTGCTCGCGCTGGGCGCGGCCACCCTGCGCCGGCGCACGAACTGAACGGCGCGCGCCGTTCAGTTCGCGCGCCGGCGGGAGGCTCAGGGGGCGCGCATCCGGTCCAGGCGGCGCAGGATCACGCCCTCGCGCAACGCCCAGGGACAGATCTCCAGCGACTCCACGCCGAAGAGGTCCATCGCCGCCTCCGCCACCAGCGCCCCCGCGAGCAGCTGCCGGGCCCGCCCGGGCGAGACGCCCGGCAGCTCCCGCCGCTCCGCGACCGGCAGCTCGGCCAGCTTCTGGCTCCACACCCGCAGGTCGGCGCGGGCCAGCTGGCGGCGCACCAGCTGGCCCTCGGTCGAGCGGGCCGCGCCCGCGACCCGCGCCAGCTGCTTGAACGTCTTCGAGGTGGCCACCACCCGGTCCGGCGCCCCCAGCCGGCTGAACTGGCCCACCACGCCCGCCACTTCGGTGCGCACATCGCGCCGCAGCGCCCGCACGTCGGACGAGGCGGGCGGGTCGCCCGGCAGCCGCGCCGCCGTCAGCCGGCCCGCGCCCAACGGCAGCGAGACCGCGACGTCCGGCGCCTCGTCCATCCCGTAGGCGATCTCCAGGGAGCCGCCGCCGATGTCGAAGAGCAGCAGCCGGCCGGCCGACCAGCCCAGCCAGCGCCGCGCGGCGAGAAAGGTCAGCCGCGCCTCGTCCTCGCCGGAGAGCACCTGGAGCGCCACCCCCGTCTCGGCCGCGACGCGGGCCAGCACCTGCTCGGCGTTGCCCGACTCGCGCACCGCCGAGGTCGCGAACGGCAGCAGGTCCGCCACCCCGTGCTCCTCCGCCACCTCCAGGGCCTCCCGGACGGTGGCCACCAGCCGGTCCACGCCGGCCGGGCTGATCGCGCCCTTCTCGTCGAGCAGTTCGGCCAGCCGCAGCTCCGCCTTGTGGGAGTAGGCGGGCAGGGGGCGGGCGCCGGGATGGGCGTCAACCACCAGCAGGTGAACCGTGTTGGAACCCACGTCGAGAACTCCGAGTCTCATGACCGTCAACGCTACCCCGCCCTCTACCCTGGCGTAGTGGCGAAGACGAAGAGGGCGAAGCCGGACAGAAGCGCCCCGGCGGACGGCGAACGCGACGCGGTGGACGAACGCGACGGCGGGTGGGACGGCGCCCGGCGCCGGGCCGCCGGCGACGAGGTGGCGCTCGACCACCCCAGGGCCTGGGTCGAGTTCCCCGACCCGACCGATCCCGAGCAGTACTTCCGCTGCGACCTGACCTGGCTGACCTCCCGCTGGAGCTGCGTCTTCGGCCGCGGCTGCCAGGGCATCCAGCCGGGCCGCGCCAGCGACGGCTGCTGCACGCTGGGCGCGCACTTCTCCGACGAGGAGGACGAGCAGCGCGTCGCCGGGCACGCCGCCCGGCTCACCCCCGAGCAGTGGCAGTTCCACCCGGAGGGCAACTCCCGTGCCGGATGGGTGGAGTTGGACGAGGACGGCGAGCGGCGCACCCGCCGCCACCAGGGCGCCTGCGTCTTCCTCAACCGTCCGGGCTTCGCCGGCGGTGAGGGCTGCGCGCTGCACATCCTGGCGCTCTCCGAGGGGCGCGAGCCGCTGGAGACCAAGCCCGACGTCTGCTGGCAGCTGCCGGTCCGCCGCACCTACGAGTGGGTGGAGCAGCCCGACGGCGAGCAGAAGCTCTGCGTCTCCATCGGCGAGTACGACCGCAGGGGCTGGGGCGGCGGCGGCCACGACCTGCACTGGTGGTGCACGGGCGCGCCGGCCGCGCACGGGGCGGCCGAGCCGCTGTTCGTGACCTACCGCGCCGAACTGGTCGAGCTGATGGGCAAGGACGGGTACGACCAGCTCGTCGAGCTGTGCGAGGCCCGCCTGGCCACCCAGAGCGTCACCCCGCCCGGCGCCCGCCCCCTCCCCCTGCTGGCGCCCCACCCGGCGGACCCCGCTCCGCCGCGCGGATAGCCCGGCCCGCGCCGGCGCACGCCGCGCACGGGGTGGGTCCCAGGGCCCGGCGTGCGCCGCGCGCCTGTCCGGATGCCGGTATCCCCGTCCCGGAACGCGGCGCGCGGGCGTAGCCTCGGGAGGTAGCCGCACCGTCTCGCGAGGAGAGGCATCATCATGGGCAGCCTGAGGTCCAGAACCGTCACCCACGGCCGCAACATGGCGGGCGCCCGCGCCCTGCTCCGCGCCGCCGGGGTAGCCCGGGAGGACTTCGGCAAGCCGATCATCGCCGTGGCGAACAGCTTCACCGAGTTCGTCCCCGGTCACACCCACCTCCAGCCCGTCGGCCGGATCGTCTCCGAGGCGATCAAGGAAGCGGGCGGCATCCCCCGCGAGTTCAACACCATCGCCGTGGACGACGGCATCGCCATGGGACACGGCGGGATGCTCTACTCCCTGCCGTCCCGCGACCTGATCGCCGACTCCGTCGAGTACATGGTGGAGGCGCACTGCGCCGACGCCCTGATCTGCGTCTCCAACTGCGACAAGATCACGCCCGGGATGCTGATGGCCGCGATGCGGCTCAACATCCCGACGGTCTTCGTCTCCGGCGGCCCCATGGAGTCCGGCACCACCACGCTGGTCGACGGCACCGTCCGCAAGCTCGACCTGATCAGCGCCATGTCGGAGGCGGCCAACGACTCCGTCTCCGACGAGGACCTGGCCAGGATCGAGGAGAACGCCTGTCCCACCTGCGGCTCCTGTTCCGGCATGTTCACCGCCAACTCGATGAACTGCCTGACCGAGGCCATCGGCCTCTCCCTCCCCGGCAACGGCTCGGTGCTGGCCACCCACACCGCCCGCCGTTCCCTCTACGAGGCCGCCGGCCGGAACGTGGTGGAGATCACCCGCCGCTACTACGAGGACGACGACGCCACCGTGCTGCCGCGCGCGGTCGGCTCGCGGGCGGCGTTCGAGAACGCGATGACCCTGGACATCGCGATGGGCGGCTCCACCAACACCATCCTCCACCTGCTGGCCGCCGCCCAGGAGGCCGAGCTGGACTTCGGGCTCAGGGAGATCGACGCGCTCTCCCGCCGGGTGCCCTGCCTCTCCAAGGTCGCGCCCAACGGCACCTACTACATGGAGGACGTGCACCGCGCCGGCGGTATCCCCGCCATCCTGGGCGAGCTGTACCGGGCCGGCCTGCTCAACGAGGACGTGCACACCGTGCACAGCGACTCGCTCGCCGACTGGCTCAAGTCCTGGGACATCAGGGGCGGTTCGCCCTCGCCCGAGGCGGTCGAGCTGTTCCACGCGGCGCCCGGCTGCGTCCGTTCCGCCGAGGCGTTCTCCCAGTCCGAGCGGTGGGAGACGCTGGACACCGACGCGGAGAACGGCTGCATCAGGGACGTGGCCCACGCCCACTCGGCCGAGGGCGGCCTGGCCGTGCTCTACGGGAACCTCGCCGAGGACGGCAGCGTGGTGAAGACCGCCGGCGTCGACGAGTCGATCTGGACCTTCGAGGGCCCGGCCGTGGTCGTCGAGTCCCAGGAGGAGGCCGTGGAGGCGATCCTCTCCAAGCGGGTCAAGGAGGGCGACGTCGTCGTCGTCCGGTACGAGGGCCCCAGGGGCGGCCCGGGGATGCAGGAGATGCTCTACCCGACGTCCTTCCTCAAGGGCCGTGGCCTGGGCGCCAAGTGCGCGTTGATCACGGACGGCCGCTTCTCGGGCGGCACCTCGGGCCTGTCCATCGGCCACGCCTCGCCCGAGGCGGCGGCCGGCGGCACGATCGCGCTGGTGCGCGACGGGGACCTCATCCGCATCGACATCCCGTCCCGGGCGCTCGAACTGAAGGTGCCGCAGGAGGAGTTGGACCGGCGCCGCGCCGAGCTGAACGGCCGGTACGCGCCGAAGTCCCGCGACCGCAAGGTCTCGCTGGCGCTGCGCGCCTACGCGGCGATGGCGACCAGCGCGGACCGTGGCGCGGTGCGCGACGTCAGCGCCATCGAAGGCTGAACACGCGCGGCACGGGCCCCTGCGGGGCCCGTGCCTGGCGTCGGGTTTGGCCCGTGTGTCCTCGCGGGCTGGCGCGTGTTCCGCCGGTGGCGGATGCTTTCCCGCCGGCGGGCGTCGGGTGCTGTGCGCGGTAGCGCGCCCGCCGCTTCGCGCCTCGCGTTTGGTTCGTGCCTGCGCGGCAGCGCGCGCCTCACGCCGGGGCCCGCAGGGACGGGTGTGCCCTGGTGCGTGTCGCGTGGTTGGCGCCGCCGTGCGTGTTCGCGGGGCAGGCAGTCTGTCCCGACGTTGCACGGTGGGCACCGCACCGGCCGGCGCGCGGCGATCTGCGCGGTAGCTCGCGCATCCGGGTCGGTACGGCGCCCCGCGCTCAACTCGTGCCTGCGCGGCAGCGCGCCTCGCACCGGGGCCCGCAGGGGCCCGTGCGCCCCGCCGCGCCCCGCACGGCGAGCGGCCCCGCGCGGCAAGCGCC
>NZ_RFFJ01000237.1 GCF_003696235.1 Streptomyces triticirhizae | reverse complement strand
CAGGCCGCCGGCGCCGAGCAGCGCCACCAGCAGGCCGAGCGCGGCGAGGGTGCCGGCCGACGGGCCGCCCGAGGCGTCCCGCGCGGCGGCCTCCTCCTCGAACTCCTCGTCGGTGCCGCTCCATTCGGCGGCCTCGGTGGGCAACGGCGCCGCCTCGGCGTCGGGCTCGTCGGTGGCCTCCTCGCTCGGCTCCTCCGACGGCTCCTCGCTCTCCTCCGGGTCCCGGCGGTCCTCCTCGCCGTCCGCGTCGCCCTCGGTCGCGCCGTCCCCGCCGTCGGGCCCGCCGTCCGCGCCGCCGGCGTTCTCCTCGCCCGGCGCGCCGCCGACGTCCCCGCCGCCGCCGGAGGCCGCTCCGCCGGAGCCCGAACCGCCGCTGGTGCCACCGGAGTTGCCGTCCCCGCCGGAGGTGGAGCCGCCGCCGGACGCCGAACCCCCGCCCGCGCCACCGGAGTCGGACCCGCCGCCCGAGCCAGAGCCGCCGCCCGAGCCGGAACCCCCGCCGGAGTCACCGCCGTTGGCGGGGCGCTGGGCGGCGATGCCGGGCGGCGGGGCCGAGCCCTCGTCCCGGTCGAGCGAGAACGACCAGCCGTCGAAGCTGCCCTCGGGCGGGGTGCGGTAGGTCGCGCCGCGCTGGCTGTACGTCCAGTCCTGGCCGTTGCCCGCGTGCCAGTACGACCAGTAGGCCGTGGCCGGCGGGGTGTCCACGCACGGCTCGCTGTCCGCGCCCGGGCGGCCGTTGATCCGGCAGATGAACGAGTCGCCCCAGCGGTTGGTGCCGGTCACCTCGAAGCCCGCGTTGCGCAGCGCGGCCAGCCCGTCCTCCTGCGGGCCGTGCGCACAGCGCACCACCCGCCCGCCGCCCAGCTCGCGGAAGTCGACGACCACGGTCACCCCGGTGGCGTCCGGGCAGAAGCCGGGCGAGCCGGCGGCCGGGCGCGCGAGCCCCGGCAGGGCGGGCGCGGCGGCCGGCGTCGTCGCGGGTGTCGTCGCCGGTGTCGTGGCCGTGGCCGGCGAGGCCGGCGCCAACAGGGCGGCCAGCAGCGCCAGCAGCGCACCGAGCGCGGCGGCGCCGACCGAACGGCGTGCCATCGAAGGACCTGACCTTTCCCAGGCCCGAGGCGCGAGGCCCCTGCCGAAGGCCGGGCACGAAAAACCCCGACGCACGCGCGTTGCGAGCGGCGGGGGCCGGCCAGCCGGGGCTGTGGGCTCCACGCTGCGAACCATGACAGTGAGAAGCGAAACCACGCGCGGGCCGGGCGATCCGACTCACGGCGCTCCACGGGAACGCCGCTCACGGTTGCAGGTCAGTGCCGGACTCTCACCGGACTTCCCCCGGGCCACACGCGCTCAGTTGTCCATCCGTCGTTGACGGAATCTCCTCAAGAGTAGGGAAAAAGCGTTCGCCTGACCAGTCAACGCAAGCATGTTCGATGCGGGGCCCGGTCGAGGAACGGCCCGGCGCGCGCCGTCGCCGGCACGCGCCGGGCCGTGTGCGGCCGCCGGGATCAGCGCGTCACGCGCCGCCGGCCTCGGCTCCGGCCTCGGCTCCGGTCTCGGCTCCGGTCTCGGCGAACGTCACCCGGTGCAGCTGCCCCGGCAGGTCGTTCACCACATACAGCTCGCCGGCGCTCGACTCGCCGAACGCCGTCACCTGGGTCGGGAACTCCCCGATCACCGCGTCCTCGTAGCCGCCGGCGCCGTCCGCGCGCAGCGCCCAGGCGCTGTTGGAGCAGTAGTCGGTGGCCACATAGGTGCCCTCGGCCAGCTCGGCGAACTCGGCGCCCCGGTAGACATGGCCGCCGATCACCGCGCACCCCTCCGAGGAGGTGGAGTAGGTGAAGACGGGCTCGGTGAACTCGGCGCCGTCCCGGCACTGGCCCGGGTCGAACTCGTCGGTGCCCTCCCGGCAGGCCCAGCCGAAGTTGGCGCCGCCGCCGTCCGCCGCCAGGTGGTTGACCTCCTCCCACGCGCCCTGCCCGACGTCGCCGATCCACAGCGAGCCGTCGGCCGCGTCGAACGAGAACCGCCACGGGTTGCGCAGCCCCCAGGCCCAGATCTCCTCGCGGGCCTCGGGGTCGCCGACGAACGGGTTGTCCTCCGGCACACAGTAGGCGAGTTCACCGCAGGACTGGCTCACGTCAAGCCGCAGGATGGTGCCCAACAGGGTGTCCGTGCGCTGTCCGTTGCCGTCCGGGTCGCCGGCCCCGCCGCCGTCGCCCAGGCCCCAGTACAGATAGCCGTCGGGGCCGAACGCCAACTGGCCGCCGTTGTGGTTGGTTTCGGGGTGCTCCTGGGTGAGCAGCACCTCCAGGCTGTCGTCGGCGAGGCCGTAACGGGCCAGCGTCACATCGCCGTTGGGCAGCGAGGTGTAGGCGAGGTACAGCTCCTGGCTGTCGGCGAAGTCGGGCGCGACCTCCAGGCCGAGCAGCCCGCGTTCGTTGCCGGAGCCGTTGACCACGTCGGTCAGGTCGACCAGCGGCTCGTCGACCAGTCCCGTCTCCGGCGCGTACTCCCGGATCGTGCCGGCCTTCTCCGTGACGAACAGCCGGTCGGTGCCGTCGTCGGGCGCCGCGATGGCGGTGGGTCGGGTCAGGCCCTGGGCGACCTGCTCGGTGGCGACGGTCAGGTTCTCCAGCGGAACGGCGGCCGGCTCGGCTGGCTCCTCGGCCGCGCCGGCCGTCCAGGCCAGCGCGCCCAGCGGGGCGACGGCCACCGCGAGGGCGGCGGCCACCAGCCGGCCGCGCCGGCGGCGGGGGTGCGGCGGAGGCGTGGGGGTGTCGTGGTGTCGTCGCATGGCGCAACTCCAGGAATGTGGGGGCTTCCTTGTGGCGTGGGCGTCGCACGGCGCCCCGGATGCCTGCGGGAGGCGTGGGGGTCCCGGGACGCCGGGCACGACGGGTGGGACGCTACCGGCCGCCGTTGGTCCGCACCAGGGGGCGAACGCGGCGACCAACGCGGTGACGCGGGACGGGAGTTGGGGTGCCGCCGCCGGCACCCGCACCCGCCGGGGCGGACCGCCGTCCCCGCCGGGGCGGACCGCTGCCCCGCTGGCGCGGGCCGCTGTCCTGGCGACACGCGGGGAAAAGGAGTTGGCCGCGCCAGGGCGTCGGGTTGGGATGGCCCGATGGACACCACGCACATCGACCAGCTCCGCGCGCGCTACGACCGCGTGCTACGCCGCGAGGTCGCCCCCGACGAGCCCGGCGCCCGGGTGGAACGGACGGGCCCGGTCGTGCGGCAGACCAGCGCGCGCGGCGGCTGGAGCGGGGTGCTCTGGTCGGGCTTCGCCTCGGCCCGGGAGGCCGACGCCGCCATCGCCGAACAGCTGCGCCACTACGGTGCGTTGGGGCTGCCCTTCGAGTGGAAGCAGTACGCCCACGACCGCCCGGACGACCTTGGGCAACGGCTGACCGCCGCCGGCTTCCGCGCCGAGGAGCCGGAGACCGTGCTGGTGGCCGAGGTGGCGGCGCTGGAACGGCGGCCCGTCTGGCCCGACGGCGTGACCGCCCGCCGGGTGACCGAACCCGCCGGGCTGGACCCCGTCATCGAGGTGCACCGCCGGGTCTTCGGCGGCGACCAGGAGCCGCTGCGCCGCCGCCTGCTCGCCCAGCTGGCCGAAGCCCCGGACCGGGTACGGGTGTTGCTGGTGCTCGCCGGCGAACTACCCGTCAGTGCCGCCCGGTTGGAGCTGAGCCCGGACGGCGACTTCGCCGGAATCTGGGGCGGCGGCACCCTGCCCGCGTGGCGGGGCAGGGGCATCTACCGCGCCCTGCTGGCCCACCGCGTGGCGCTCGCCGCCGAGGCCGGCGCCCGCTGGCTGCACGTCGACGCGCTCCCGCCCAGCCGCCCCATCCTGGAACGGCTCGGCTTCCTACCGCTCGCCGTCACCACCCCCTACCTCAGCCCCGCGCCCTGACCCGGCCGCCCGCCGCCGGGCTGCCCAGCCGCGCCGCGAAGAACGCGACCGCGTCGGAGGCGGCCCGTGGCGCGGCCGTCGGGTCGGCGGGCGCCTCGGCGAAGAAGTCGTCATGCCGCACCGCCGGGCCCAACGACCGGCCCCGCGCGGTCGGCATGTGCTCGACATAGGGCCGCACCGACACCTCGTAGGGCGTGACCGCGTCGGCCCCGCCCCATCTGACCTCCACCGGCACCGTGACCGACCGCAGCCTCTCGGGGGAGAGCAACGCGCCCATGGCCGGCGCGACCTGGAAGACCGCGCGAACCCTGCGGTCGGTCAGGTCGGCGTCGCAGTCGGTCAGCAGGGCGGCCAGATCCTCGCCGTGGCCCCTGGCGCGCAGGGCCGCCAGCAGATCCGGGAACTCGGGCAGCGGCGGCAGCGGTATCTCGCCGCTCACCACCCGGGCCAGCGCCGCCCGGTGGAGCCGCGCGCCGACCAGCGCGGCCGCCGTGTAGCCGCCGAGCGAGAAGCCCGCCACCCCGACCGGGCCCAGGGGGCGCTCGGCGGCGAGCGCGTCCAGCGCGAACGTGACGTCCCTGGCGCGCTCCCAGACCTGGAGGAACGCCTCCGGCTCATAGCCGTCGACGTGGTTGTTCCCATGGTGGTCCAGCGCGACCACCTCGAACCCGGCGGCGGCCAAAGGCCCGGTCAGCCACCGCATCGCGTCGGCCGAACCGCCGGTGCCGTGCGAGACCACGACCAGCGGCGGCGACGGAACGCCGGGCCTGGCCCGCCACCGGTGAACGCGCACCGGGCGGGGCCGGCCGGGCGCGGTCAGGTCGTCGCGGGAGGTGTCCCGCAACAGGACGATCTCGGGGCCGTCGGCGGCCATGTCCGTCATGTGGCCATTCTAGAACGCGAGTTCGCTTCCGCCTCGTAGGTCTCAGCGCACGTCGCGCAACCACCCGCACCAGGTGGGGAGATGGTCGAGGGCGGCGGCCAACTCGTCGAGATAGGCGAGGGTGTGGCCGTGCGCGGCGGCGCGTTCCGGCGCGGTGACCGGCCGGTGCCCCAGGGCGCGCCAGAGGAGGAACGCCGCGCCGCCCAGGCGCATGTCCAGCAGGCCGCCGAACGTGGCCGGCTCCGGCGGGAGTTCGTCGCCCCCGGCCGCCCGGTAGGCGGCCACGACCTCGGTGAAGCCCACCCGCGACCGGCCGTCGGGGGTCCGGGAGAAGTCCAGCGCCGCCCGGGCCGTCTCCCAGCGCGCCAGCTCCTGCCCCGCGCCCTCCCAGTCGAGCAGCACCGGGGTGCGCGCGGTCACCAGCACATTGTCAGGCTTGACGTCGCGGTGGGTGAACACCCGTGGCGCGTCCGTGAGTTGGTCGGTGCCGGCGTCGAGCAGGCGGTGCGCCTCGGCCACCGTCGGCAGGTGGGTGGCCACGGCCCGCAGAAAGTCCGGGTCGGTCTCCTTCGGCGCCGACTCCAGCCAGTCCCGCCACTCCTCGACCGGCTGCGGCGGGTGGACGTTGGCGCCGCCCGCCGGGGGCGCGACCGGCAGCGTGTGCAGGGCGGCCAGGGTGGAGCCGACCCAGCGCCGAACGGTCCCTGGCACGGCGGTCGCGTCGAGCCGTTCGCCGTCGCACCACTCCCAGACCAGGAAGCTGACCGGCTCCCCGTCCACCGGCAGGTCAACGAACGGGTCTGGGGCGGCGGTTGCCGGGAGGACCGGGCGGGGCATCGGCACCCCGGCGGCCAGGGCGGCCCGCTCCACGGCGACCGCCAGCCGGTGATCGCGCAGCCACCACTCCTCGCGGGAGCGGTTGAGCCACTTGACGGCCCACGCCCCGCGCTCGGTGCGCAGCCGGAACAGCCGGTGCGAGAGCCCGCCGGCGACCGGCCGCCACTCCTCGACGCGGTCGCCGAGGCCGAACGCCCCGGCGACCAGGGCGGCGACGGACCCGGGCGCGCGTTCGGGCGCGGGCGCGCGTTCGGGCGTGGGCTTGGGCGCGGGAGGAACGGCGGACATGCCCGCACGCTACCGGCCCGCTTTGTCCGCTGACGACCGCGATTCCGGGGCCGGGGCTCCGAGCGGCCCGCTACCCGTGAGCGCCGCCCTTACAAGGCGGATGTCGAGGGCTCGCGCGGGGACCGGTCTTCGGCTCGGGCCGGTCTCCGGTCCGAACTGATCCGCCCGGCACTGGCCTCCGGGTCAGCGCCGGGCGCGGGCGTAGTGGCGGGCGGCCTTGGCGCGGTTGCCGCAGACGGCCATGGAGCACCAGCGGCGGCGGCGGTTCTGCGAGGTGTCGAAGAAGTGCAGCAAACACCCCTCGTTGGCGCAGGCCCTGACGCGGCCGGGGTCGATGGACAGCAGGCGCAGGTAGTCGTCCACCGCCAGCCAGGCGGGCAGCCAGGCCGGGGAGTCCGGCTCGGCCTCCTCGGCCGGCCCCTCGGCGGTGAGGCCGCGCCGCAACCGGCCCCTGGCCAGCACGGCGTTGACGCGGGCGAGTGCCTCCCGGCTGGGGTGGGCGGGATCGCGCACGGCCTCGGCCAGCGCGTCGCGGGCCTGGAGCACGGCGTCGAGGGTGGCCTGGTCGGCGGCGCAGCGCTCGTCGAGGCCGTTCGAACGAAGCCACACGGCGAGTCCGGCGACGTCCGTGAGCAGGTCCTCGGTCACGGCGGTCAGCCGCCAGCGGGTGTTCAGCAGGTCAAGCGAGAGCGGCTCACCGACCAGGGGGCGGGGATCCACTGCTGCCATGCCGCCCCACCCTAGCGCCCCGGCGACCCTAACCGGTATGGCGTGCATCAACGGTTGACCGGCTGCATTTCTAACCGTTATTCTCGCTGCGTACTGGTTAGAACATGAACCCCCGGCGGTGGTCGGGGAGTTGGAGGAGAACGCGGTGTCGCTGCGTACCGGGCATGTCGGACTGAACGTGACCGATCTCGATCGTTCGCTGCCCTTCTATACCGAGGTGTTCCAGCTGGATGTGGCCCAGAAGGGCCAGGACGGCGACCGGCGTTGGGCGTTCCTGACCCGCGACGGCGCGCTGCTGATCACGCTCTGGCAGCAGAGCGCCCGGGGCTTCGCCACGGACCGGTCGGGACTGCACCACCTGTCGTTCCAGGCCGAATCGATGGAGGAGGTCCGGGAGCGGGAGGCCGTCCTGCGCGGGCTGGGCGTCGAGTTCGCGTATGACGGCGTGGTGCCGCACGGGGAGGGCGCCGCCTCCGGCGGGATCTTCTTCCGCGACCCCGACGGCATCCGGCTGGAGATCTTCGCCGCCACCGGAGCCGAAGCGGCGCCCGCACCCGTCGCCGCCGCGCCCACCTGCGGCTTCTTCTAGGACCGCCCGCGCACCAGGCCACCCGATCAGGAACGTTCACGAAGGGTTCGCATCATGACCGTCGGCTACCACCCGGGAGAACGCGCCGTGCAGCGGCGGGCCAACGCCGTTGACCGCGCCGACCACGCCTGGCGCGCCATCCGCGACCGGGTGCCCCGGGTGGCGGCCGACTTCCTCGCCGAGCGCCGGATGCTGGTGCTCGGCGCCCGGGACGCCGAAGGGCGGATCTGGGCCTCCCAACTGACCGGCCCGGCGGGCTTTGTGACGGCCCTCGACGAGACGACCGTGGCCGTGCGCGCCCACCCCGCCCCGGACGACCCGCTGGCCGGGGCGCTCGGCGGCCCGGGGAACGTTCCCCTCGGCACGCTCGCCATCGAGCCTGCCACCCGTCGCCGAATGCGGCTCAACGGCCTGGCCACGCCCACCGAGGCGGGCCTTCTCCTGCGGGTGGAGCAGGTGTACGCCAACTGCCCGCGCCATATCGCGCGCCGCGCGGTGACCCGCGACCTGCCCGCCACACGCCGGCGCCCGGAGCCCATCCGCACGCCGGCGCTCACGCCCGCGCAACGGGAGTTGATCGAGGCGGCCGACACCTTCTTCGTGGCCAGTGCCGACCGCGACGGCCCGGTGGACGCCTCGCACCGTGGCGGCAGCCCCGGCTTCCTCCGGGTGCTCGCCCCCGACCGGCTCTGCTGGCCCGACTACCGGGGCAACGCGATGTACATGACCCTGGGCAATCTGGAACGCCACCCGGCCGCCGGCCTCCTCGTCCCCGACTGGGCCAGCGGCACGCTGCTCCACCTGGTCGGCCACGCGGAGGTCGACTGGTCGCCGGAACGCGCCGCCGCGTTCGCCGACGCGGAACGCGTCATCGACTTCCACATCGAAGCGGTGCTGGAACGCCCGGCCGCCAGCGACCTCCGCTGGTCCCCGACGACGGGCTGAACGCGCTGCGCGCGGGCACCGCGTGAACGCAGGGCGTTCACGCGGTGCCGCACGCCCCGGACGGCGACCGGCCGCCGGCGCGACAACGGGCGCGCCCGGCGGTGGCTGGTGCCCGGTACCGCGTGGTTCCGTTCCCGGGACGGGACGCCGGGCGGTGGCCGGGCCGCCCGCCCCCGCTCCGGCCGCGCGCCGCA
>NZ_RFFJ01000236.1 GCF_003696235.1 Streptomyces triticirhizae | reverse complement strand
TCGCCGGGCGGGGGCGGGGCGGCTCGCCGGGCGGGGCGGCCGGCGCGCCCGGGCGACGGCCCGGGGCCGAGGCCGGCTCAGGGCTTGCGGGCGACCAGGCCCCACTGGAAGAGCTGGTCGGTTGGCGGCTCGGCGCTCGTCGTGGGGCGCCAGCGCGCGATCGGGACCAGGCCCGGCTCGACCAGCTCCAGGCCCTCGGCCGTGGCGGCCAGTTGGGCCTCGCTGCGCGGATAGTAGGGAACGGCGCCCGAGGCGGCGTAGGTCTCGTTGAGCCGGATCATCACCGGGTCGTCGATGCTGTCGCACGTCGCCAGGTAGCTGCCGCTGGCCAGCCGGTCCATATAGGTCCGCACCAGCTCGGCCGCCGGCTCGGGCCGGATGTGGCCGAGCATCGACAGCAGCATCAGCCCCACCGGCCGGTCGAGGTCCAGGGTGCGGCCGGCCTCGGCGAGCACCGTGTCCACGTCGCGGACGTCGCCCTCCGCGTAGTCGGTGGCGCCCTCGGGCGTGGAGGTCAGCAGCGCCCTGGCGTGCAGCAGGACGAGGGGGTCGTTGTCCACATAGACGATGCGGGCCTCGGGGTCGTAGCGCTGGGCGACCTGGTGGGTGTTGTCGGCGGTGGGCAGCCCGGTGCCGATGTCGAGGAACTGGTCGATGCCGGCCTCCTGCACGAGGTAACGCACCGCCCGCGCGAGGAACTCCCGGGAGGCGACGGCCAGTCCGGCCGCCTCCGGATGCTCGGTGAGCAGCCGGTCCACCAGCTCCTTGTCCACCTCGTACCAGTCCTGGCCGCCGATCATGTAGTTCCACACCCGGGCGGAGTGCGGCACGGACTGATCGATCCGGGCGATCAGTGCCTCGCGTTCCCGATCGGTCTTGCCCACCTGTCGGTCGTCCTGGCTCATCGCGCCGTCCTCTCTCTCGCTGCTTCGGTGGTGTCGGTGGCCGGTCCCGCCGGGGCCTCGCGTTCCATCAAGCCACAGAACACGGCGTCGAGCGCTGAGGCGGACACGACGACATGAAACGGAATTCCCGACACCACCCCGAACGGCCGCCGGAGGGGGCGCGCCGGGCCCCGCGTCCGCTCGTCGGTGCGCCCAGGTAAACCGGTCGGGAACTTCTGCCCGGTGCTTCGACGTTCATCGGACAACCCGAGGCCCGGGGGGGTCCGGAACGCGGCCTTGCTCACGGGAGATTGTCTACTTAGCGTGGTTGGTATGCCCCTATCCGTGCACGAGCGTATCGGTCACCACATCAAACGGGCCGAGCAGGAGTTGGCGTCGGCAAAGCACTCCGCGTTGCGTCCCTTCAAGGTGAATGTGCCGCAGTACCACGTGCTGTTGGCGCTGTCGCAGGAGGCCGGTCTGTCCGGGGCCGCGCTCGCCCGCCGGTGCATGGTCACCCCGCAGACGATGTCGTCGGTGCTCTCCACGCTGGAGGGGCGCGGCCTGGTGGAGCGCACCCGGCATCCCTTGCACCAGCACATCCTGGAGTGCCGACTCACCTTCGCCGGGCGGGCGTTGTTCGAGCGGGCCGACCACGCGGTGGCCGAGATCGAGCGGCGGCTGACGGAGGCGTTCACGCCGGCCGAGACCCACGACCTCGTCGGCTATCTGAACCGCTGTTCGCTCGCGCTCACGCAGGGCGGTGGGGCGCGCGCCGAGGGCGCGCCGGAGTCCTCGGGCGAGCCGGTCGGCTGACGCGTGGTCGGCCGGCCGCTCCCCGGCGCGGCGCGGTGCCGTCCGGTGCGGCCGGGCGCTTTCGGCGGGGTCCCGGGATTCGCCCCGAAGAGAAATCCCCGATTCCGGATGTGCGAAAGCACAGTGAATCGCCGGCGGGTGAACGCGCTTTGGGCGACGTGGGCGAGATGTGTGACGCGCGCCGCGCCCTGCGCGTGTTGTGCACGGGATAGCACCAGAGGAAACAGAAATCTTATGCCGGAGGAGTATGTTCTTCATATCTATGAGCGTCGGTTCGGGCCGATGACATTCGTCCGTGGTGGAGGTCTCGCAGATGTCGTCCCTACAGCGACCACTTCGCGCTGGCGCGAGGGAGTTGTCGCCCAGCCACCTCCAGCTGTTACTCAGCCGGGTAAGCCAGATCCCCTCGCTTCGCGACAAATACCTGAGCACCCGTGACGGCCCGAGACAGCCGCTGACGTTGGCCACCCTTCCCGTGTTGACGCGGAACGAGTTGGTGGCCGCGACCGACGAACTCTTACGCGGCAAGGGCCCCGGCGAGGGCTCCGTCGTCTACGCGGGAGGCGGCACCCTCTCGCGGCCCAGCATGAGCCTGCTGCCCGGCGGCCTCTTCGTGGAGGAGGTGCACCAGGTGTGGCGGGCGCTGCGCCCGGGCGACGTGCTCGCCAACTTCTTTCCCGCCGGCCGGGAATGGGCCACCCACTCCTTCTACAACCGGTTCGCCACCCACGCGGGGGCGTCGCTGCTGCCGGTCGGCGACCTGCCCGAGGACGAGTTCGACCGGTGGCTCTCGTTCTGCGCCGACTACGGCGCCAACGCGCTGGCCGCGCCGCCCCATCTGCTGAGACGGCTGCTGCGCCACCGCGCGGCCGGCCACCAGCTGCCCTGGCTGCGGAAGTTGCTGATCGGCGGCGCGTTCCACGACCGGACCCCGCTCGACGAGATCGGCGAGCTGCTGCCCGACGTGGCGGTCTGGCAGCTGTACGGCTCGGCCGAGGCGTGGCTGGTCGGCCACCGTGGGCCGCGCTGCGCCGAGGCCGTGTTCCACCTGCTGCCGCACCAGTACGCCGAGATCGACGAGGGGCGGCTGCTGATCACCACGGTGGGCGCCGACGAGGCGCCGCCGCTGATCCGCTATGTCATCGGCGACCGGGGCGCGGTCGTCGACTGTCCCTGCGACCGCCCCGGCACGGCGGTGCGGGTGTTGGACGCGATCGGTCCCGCGCTGCGGTTCCAGGGCGGCCGGGTCTGGGCGCGGGAGCTGGTCGAACTCGCCCTGGAGACCGCCGAGGTGGTCGGCGCGCAGGTCGCGGTGGTGAGGGGCGACGGCGAGACGCACCTGGAGCTGCGGGTGCGGCTCGCCGACGGCGTCCCCGACGACCAGTACACGCGCGAGTGGATTCGTCATCGCGCGTTGAACGGGCATCTGGCGCTGGACCCGACGATCGCCGAGGACGCCGACCGCTTCCATGTGGTGGCGGTGGACCGCCTGCACGACTGCGGGCGGGCGGAGCCGCCTCCGCTGGTGGTGACCCGTGACGGCGAGGGTCACGTGGCCGAGGTGCCGTGAACCTCCGCGCTCCGGGCGGGCGCCGCCGCCCTTCCGTCGCGGGGGAGCGGCCGGGCGCCGGGCGCGGCTGACGGCTCACCCGCCCGTTCGGCCGTCGGCGCGCCGAACACCGCGCGCAGCTCGGCGCGCAGCCGGTCCAGGTCGCCGGTGTGGCCGTGGGCGGCGACATGGCCGTCGGGGCGGACGAGGTAGTAGCCCTGCCGGTCGCAGCCGGTGTGTGGCTTGGCCCGCCCCAACCCCACGGCGACATGCCGCAGTTGGGGCCGTCCTGCGGCCGCCCCGGCCAGGACGTTGGCCCACTCCGGCACCCCGGCGCGGTGCACGGCCACCAGGTTCCACCTGCCCGGGTCGGCGGCGGGGCCGGTCAGCCCGAGCGAGCCGGCCAGCTCCCTGGGCAGCACCGCCCCGACCCGCAGCCGGCCGGGCAGCCGGGACAGCAGCCGGCAGGCCGCGCCCCGGTCCGAGGGCCGCTGGGTGGCGCGCACCGGGGGATAGGCGATGCGCCGGCCCGCCAGGACCGGCGCGTAGAAGCGGGACATCGCGCCGGTGCGCTCGGCGAGTTGGAAGGCGACGTTGCGGACCGTGGCCTCGGAGCGGCGCTTGACCAGCCAGGCCCTGGTCTGGATGTCGGTGTCCCTGACCACCTGCCGGGCGACGGCGGCGCGCTCGGGGCCGTAGGCGTCGAGGAGTTCGGGCGGCGCCTCGCCCCGGATCACGGCGGCCAGCCGCCAGGCCAGGTTGTGGGCGTCCTGGAGGCCGGTGTTGAGGCCCTGCCCGCCGGCCGGGCTGTGGATGTGCGCGGCGTCCCCGGCGAGGAAGACCCGGCCCAGCTGGTAGTCCTCGGTGTGCCGGGCGTGGACGCGGAAGACGCTCTCCCAGACCGGCTCGGCGATGTCCACGCCCGAGGGGCCGCGCTTGGCGACGATCCGCCGCATCCTCTCGACGCTCACCCGCTCGCCCACCGGAAGGCTGCTGAAGAAGCGGTAGACGCCGTGCGGCAGCGGCACGATCACCAGGGCGCCGGCGGCCGACTGGTAGTACAGCGCCCGGTCGGCCGGGAGTGTGCCCTCGATGTGCGCGTCCACCAGCGCGAACGCCGTCTCGTAGGTGCTGCCCCCGAAGCCGGCGCCGATCAGCCCGCGCACCGTGCTCCCCGCGCCGTCGGCGCCGAGCACGAACGGGGCCCTGGTGCGCTCGATCCGCCCGTCGGCGTGTTCGAGGATCGCGGTGACGCCGTCCGTGGCGGCGACCCGGCCGGAGAAGTCGAGGCCGTCGAAGTTGAGCAGCCGCACGCCGCGTTCGACGGAGCCGCCGAGGCGGTGCAGGGTCTCGGTGAGCACCCGCTCGGTCTCGTTCTGCGGCAGGCACAGCGGGCTCAGGCCGGGGCCGAACGGGAAGGTCGCCAGGTGCTCGCGGTCGGCGTAGTAGCTGAACGCGTTGATCGCCAGGCCCGCCTCGTTGAGCGCGTCGAGGGAGCCGAGGTCCTCGAAGAGGTCGAGGGTGCGCGGCCAGACGAGCAGCGCCTTGGGGAACGGCGAGGGCTCGGGGGCGCGGTCCACGATCCGCACCCGCACGCCCCGGCGCAGGAGTTCGCAGCCGGCGAGCAGCCCGACCGGCCCGCCGCCCACGACCAGGACGTCGTACCCGTCCGTTCCGCGCCCCTTGGCGGCGGCGCCCGGGGTCGGTTCCGGGGGCGGTCCCGAGGTCGGGTCAGAAACCTTACGCATCCTTAACTCCCCTGTGGTCACTGTGGTTTGACGCCCAACCATCATACATCTTATGGTTCTTCGAGATCATAGGGTTCATCGGTATCTGCGACCAGGGGGGGGCGCCTCGATGACCGACCTTGTGAGTTCCCGCGTTCTCGCCCGTCAGGGCCGACACCCGGCTGACCCCGGGCGTCTCATGCGCCGCGTCTGAGGGGGGCACCGTCGCCCCCCGACCGCCGGCGCGTGCGCCCTGCGACCCGTCCCCGCACGTCCCCACGTGCGTCCGCGCCACTCGGCGCACCACCGCTCACCGCTGCCCGAAATCCCGCCTGCCCGACACCCGTCCGTCGGGCGGCGGAACCGCTCGGAGCGTTCCGAGCGGCCCGACCGACCCGCGACATCAGCACCGACCACACACGAAAGGCCAGTGTCATGGGCCCGACATCGTCCACCCGCACCTCGGAGCCACGGCGCGCCACGCCCGCCAGGCCGGCGTTCGACCACGGCCGCCTGGACTACACCCGCACCGTGGACCGGCTCCTGGTCCACCGGGACGCGCTGAGCGAGGTCTTCCTCACCGACCTGCGGCACATCGACGAGACGAGCTACGCGGCCGCCGCCCAACTGCCGCGCTCCCACGCCTACTACGGCGACCACCTGCTGCGCCCGGCCCACTTCGACCCGCTGCTGGTGCTCGAAGCCTGCCGGCAGGCCACCCTCGCGGGCGCCCACCGCTTCTTCGGGGCGGCGGAGAGCGACAAGTTCATCCTCACCCACCTCGGGCTGCGGCTGACCAGACCCTGGCTCCTGGCGGTCGGCACCGCGCCGCTGCCCCTGGCGCTGCGGGTGCGGGTGACCAACCGCAGGGAGAGGGACGGGCGGACGACGGGCCTCGACCACACGGCCGAGCTGACCGTGGGCGGCGAGGTCGTCGGCGAGGCGGAGGTCGGGCTGCGCTTCAGGACGCCGACCGACTACCTCACCCTCAGGCTCGGCAACCGCGACGGACGCCCGCTGCCCTCCTCGGCCAGCTACCCGGGGATCGTCCCGGCCGGCTGCGCCCCCGCGCACCTCGCGGGCCGGTCGGCGCCGGAGAACGCGGTGCTGCTCGACCCCGCCGCCACCGGAACGGGGATCACGGCCGGGCTGCGCGTCCCGGTCGGCCACCCCAGCATGTTCGACCACCCGCAGGACCACCTGCCCGGCATGGTCATCGTCGAGGGCGCGCGCCAACTCGCCCTGTACGCCGGCCAGGAGACGCACGGCCTCGCGGTGACCAAGGCGTACCCGACCGAGGTCCTCGCCCGCTTCGAGCGGTTCGGCGAACTGGAGGAGGAGACCACCCTGCACGCCACCGTCGGCCGCCCCACGCAGGCCGGGACGACGCCGCGCGGCCCCTGGTACACCCAGGCCGGGGTGCTCGACGACGACGCCGAGGACCTGCCGGACCTCGGGGCGCCCGGGCCCGCTGACGGCGAGGTCGTGCCCGAACGGCTGCCCGTCCGCGTCGAGGCCAGGCAGCGCGGCACCGCCATCTGCGCGGTGGACGTCACCCTCTCCCGGGTGCCCGAGGACCGGGCCGCGCGCGGCGGTCGGGGTGGTGCGGCATGACCGCCCCCGTGGCCTTCTGCGACGTGGACGAGACCCTGATCCGCGTCAAGAGCATGTTCCGCTTCCTGGAGTTCTACCTCGCCCGGCGCGGCGAACCCGCCGCCACCTACGAGCGGTTGATGACCGGGTTCCGGGCGGACGCCGCCGGCGGGGTGCCGCGCCAGGAGATCAACCGCGCCTACTACCGGCTCTACGCCGGCGAGGACGCCCGGCGGCTCGCGGCGGCCGGACGCGACTGGTTCGCGGCGGAGTGCGAACGCGGCGGGTTCTGGGTCAGCGCCACCCGGCGCGCGCTCGCCGGCCATGTCGCGGCCGGCGAACCCGTGGTGCTCGTCTCCGGATCGTTCTCCGCCTGCCTCGACCCCGTCGCCGAGGCCGTCGGCGCGACCTGGGCCATCGGCACCCGCCCCGTGGTGCGCTGCGGCACCCTCACCGGCGAGGTGCTGGTCCCCGTCATCGGCGCCACCAAGGCCCGGGTCGCGCACCACGCCGCCACCGTGCGCGGCGCCGACCTGGCCGCCTGCACCGCCTACGGCGACCACGCCAGCGACCTCGACCTGCTGACCGCCGTCGGCGACCCCGTGGTGGTCGGCGCCGATCCCGTCCTCGACTCCCATGCCAGCAGGCTCGGTTGGCGACGCCTCCCGAGCGACCACGCGCCGGCGCCCGCGCCCGCCCAACTGGAGAACGCATGAACGCCACAGGAATCCTCGGCACCGGCTCGTACCTGCCCAGCGAGGTGGTGACCAACGAGGAGGTCGGCCGGGGCGCCGGCGTCACCGACGAGTGGATCACCCGCAAGACCGGCATCAGGGAGCGCCGCCGCGCCCCCGACCACCAGGCGACGTCCGACCTCGCGGCGGCGGCCGCCGAACGGGCCCTGGCCCAGGCCGGGGTGCGGCCCGACCAGGTGCGCTACCTGGTGGTGGCCACCTCGACGCCCGACCACCCGCAGCCGGCCACCGCCAACCTGGTGCAGCACCTGATCGGCGCGGTCAACGCCGCCGCCTTCGACGTGAACGCGGTGTGCAGCGGCTTCGTCTACGCGCTCACCGTCGCCCACCGGCTGGTGGACGCGCTGGACGCCGGGGCCGGTGCGGAGCCCGGCTACGCGCTGGTGGTCGGCGCCGACATCTACTCGCGGATCATCGACCACTCCGACCGGCGGACCGCCGCGCTCTTCGGGGACGGCGCCGGCGCCGTGGTGCTCGGCCGCAGCCGCGAGGGCAGCGACCTCGGCGGCATCCTCGCCACCAGCCTGGTCAGCCGGGGCGACCAGCACCGGCTGATCGGCGTCGCCGCCGGCGGCAGCCGGCTGCCGGCCAGCGCGCGGACCGTCGCCGAGGGCGCGCACCACTTCCGGATGGACGGCCGTGGCGTGCGGGAGTTCGTCGCCGAGAACCTGCCGGGCGCCGTCGGCCGGCTGCTGGCGCGGGCCGGGGTGCGCCCCGAGGAGGTGCGCCACTTCGTCCCGCACCAGGCGAACGGGGTGATGCTGCGCGAGGTGTGGCCGGCGCTGCGGCTGGACAACGCGACGCTCCAGCTGACCGTCGAGTCCCAGGGCAACACCGGCGCCGCCTCGGTGCCGGTGGCCCTGGACACGGTGCACCGGCGCGGCCAACTGGAGGAGGGCGACCTGGTGTTGCTCTGCGCCTTCGGCGGCGGGATGTCGCTGGGCTCCACGCTGGTGCGCTGGGGCAGGACCCGGCCGGTGATCGCCGCGCGGCGGGCGGGGGCCGTGCCCGCCGGGGTGCCGGCGGCGGCGCGCACGCCGGTCGGCGTCGCCGGCTGAGAGCCGGCCGAAACCCTGGCCGAACGCGCCGCCCGC
>NZ_RFFJ01000235.1 GCF_003696235.1 Streptomyces triticirhizae | reverse complement strand
GGCCGGGGCGGCTGCTCACCACGGCGCGGCGGCTGGCCGTGCTCGGCACGGCCGGCGCGACGCTGTTCGGCGGCCGGAGCCGCGTGGCGGCCGCGCTGAGCGGCGCGGCCCTGGTGGCCGCCTCGGCCGCGACCCGCTTCGCGGTCTTCCACGCGGGGATCGCGTCGGCGCGTGACCCGAAGTACACGGTGCTGCCGCAGCGGTTGCGGCTGCGGGCGACGAGTGTTCAGCCGGGCGCGGACGGGGGCGGGGGCGCGGACGGGGGCGGTGCGGAGGGATAACGTGCGCCGGGCCCGCGCCCGGGTGCCGGCAGCGTGGTCGTTGACCGGACCCACCACCCGCACCCGTCAACCACCCGCACCCATCAACCACCGCTCCGCCCCGTTCAACCCGCCGTGGCCACCGCCTCCCGCCAGGAGGGGAGCAGCTCGTCGAGGAGGGCCTCCGTCTGGGAGGGCAACGGGGTCGCCGGGCCGAAGAGTTGGCCGTGGTGGCCGACGAGCCACTGCGCGGCGCCGGTCAGCCACTCGCCTCGGCCCGTCGCGTGGGCCGAGCGCAGCAGCTCGTTCCAGAGGCGCTCGTCCGTCGGCGCCGTCGCCAGCGCCGAGCGCACGGCGGCGTAGGCCGCCTCGCCCTCGCCCGCCGCGCGGTGCTCGGTGGCCAGGGTGAGCGCCAACTCCGCGACCAGCAGCGGGTACTGGGCGTCGACGATCTCGTGCTCCAGCCAGCCGAAGCCGCCGCCGTCCCGGTGCCCGGCCAGCAGCGCGCCGCGCGCCAGCGCCAGCGCGTCGGTCAGCTTCCGCATCCGGTCGGACGGACGGCCGGCCTCCGTCGGGTTCTCGCTGACCAGCACCTGGTGGTGGAGCGCGCGCAGCACGTCCCAGTCGGAGAGCACGTCGGGCGAGAGCGCCAGCCGCCCGTCGCCGCCGCCCACCAGCCGGGGCCGGCCGGCCGCGTCCGCGCCGAGCCACTGGCCGAGGCGGGCGACCAGCGCGTCGCGGAGTTCGTCCGTTCCGCCGCGCGGCCACAGCGCCGAGCCCAGCACGCGCGGGTGGACGCCCTCCCGGTGCAGCGACAGCAGCGCCAGCGCCTCCTTCAGCCGGGCGGCGCGCTCCGGCTCCGGCTCGTCGAGCCCGGTGATCTCGAACCCGCCCAGCAGCCGCACATACACGCCGGGCCGGCCGGCGGACAGGTCGATCGTCGGCCCGCCGACCGGCGGCGCGCCCTCGGCGCGGCCCCTGGTCAGGCCGGTGAACAGCTCGACGACGGCCGCCCGTTGCTCAGCCGGCAGCAGTTGGGCCGCCAACGTCAGGCCCATCTCGGGCTCGTTGAGCGTCCCGTCGGGGCCGATCGCGAACTCCCAGGCCACGCCCGGCGGATCGGCCTGTTCGGTGCCCAGCAGATAGCCGATGCCCAGCTGTGCCGAGACGGCCGCGAGGCCGGCCAGCCGGTCCGCCTCCTCCTCGGTGGGCGTCGCGCCGATCACCACCAGGTGGGGCGCCCACTGCTGTTGGCGGGCCGGGCCGGTCCGGCCGCTCAGCAGCGACTCGTGTCCCGAGTGCCGCAACGCGCCGCGCCGGAGCCCGGTCTCGGTCTCCATGACCTCCAACAGCCCGGCGATGTCGTCGAGATGGCGCACCCGGGTCGGGGCCAGCGCCGTCAGCTCGGGCGCGAAGCCGACGAGGGTCACCGTCATCCGGTCCGACCAGCCGCTGGTCGCCAGCTCGGCGGCGATCGAGGAGAGCACCGCCTCCCGGTCGGCGGGCGCGCCGCGCACGGCGACGATCCCGGGCACCGACTCCAGGTTGAGCAACAGCCGCAGCTCGTCCCGCATCCCCAGGCTGACCAGGCCCGGGTAGGGCGCCTCCGCTTCGGGCGCGGGCGCGTCGTCGGCCGGGAGCTGGGCGCGTTCCACCGTCCAGTACGTCTGGTCCTGCCCCTGCGTCCAGGGCGCCGGCGGGCGGCCGACCGGTCCAGCGAGCTGGAGGTGCAGCTCGGCCGGGCCGAGCCAGGCCGCGTAGACGGCCGGCAGCACCCGGCCCTCGCCGGCCAGCGCGGCCGACAGCAGCCGCAACGCCCGGTCGAGGAACGCCACCTGGTCGGGCGCCGCGCCCACCAGCAGGGCGTCCCTGGCCGCGAACGCGCGCGACGAGCCCGGCCCCAGGTCGTCCCCGACGGAACGCGGCAGCACCCCGGCCGCCGCCTGCCACAGCGCGGTCCGCCGCGAGCGGCCGAGCGCCACCAGCAGCCCGGCCGCCAACAGCGGCGCGGCGACCAGCACATCGGGCAGCCCGGCCGGGCCGCCGCCCTCGGCGGCCGCCCGCTCGTCGGGCAGGTCCAGGCCGGCGTCGGCGTCCTCGGCGCCGCCGGCGCCGTCGTCGAGGACGGCCGGCCGGTCGGTGCCCTTGCCGCCGCCGGCCGGGCGGTCGTCGGTCTCGGGCAGCTCGTCGGGGAGTTCGGGCGTCTCGGCGGGCGGCGGGGCGTCGCCCGTTCCGGCGTACTCCTCGTACTCGGCCGCCTCCTCGGCGGTCAGCTCCTCGGCCTCGTCGGGGAGTTCGACCAGCTCGCCGCCCTGCGCGTCGGCCGGCATCTGGAGAATCCAGCCCGGCCTGATCAGGCTGGCCTCGGTCAGCCGGGAGCCGTCCGGCTGGAGGCGGTCCTTGTTGAGCTGGTAGATCTCCTTGTACCGCATCCCCTCGCCCAGGTGCCGCTCGGCGATGCCCCAGAGGGTGTCGTGGTGGCGGCCCTCGGGCGGCTGGATGCGGTAGTAGATCGCCCCGGAGCGCTCCTCGTCCTCGAAGGCGTCGGCGGTGCGCAGCTCCGAGTCACCCGCGTCGGCCGGGTTCACCTTGGCGTCGTCGGCGGCGCCGGCAGCCAGGGTGATCGTGGCGCCGCCACCCGGCACCCGCTGGGCCTCGGCCACCACCTGCCCCTGGCCGGGCGAGTCGAACGTCGCGCCCAACTGGCTGAGTCCCGGCGTCAACGAGGCGGCCGCCGACGTCAACAGCAGCACGGCGCCGACCAGTTGCCGGGCGAGCAGCTGGCTGGGCCCGGCACCCGGCACCCGGCGCGGGATGCCGACCCCGGAGACGGCCGCCCACACCTCGACCAGCACACAGGCGGTGAACTGCGCCCAGGCGACCCAGACCAGCACGGCCAGCACCCGGACGAAGGTGCCGACGTCGATCTCCTCGGTCAGCATCTCCAGGCTGGGCGCGGTGCGCGGCAGCGGCCAGCCGATGACGCTGGCCAGCGCCAACGGCACGCCCACCACCAGGCAGAGCAGCGCCAGCACGGCGGCGAGCGCCAGCAGCACTTCGCGGGGGCCGCGCCGTCCCCGCACCGGGACGGGCGTCCGGTTCCCCGGAACGGGCGGTGGAGTGCGAGCCATGACGGGTGCTCCCGTGGTCGGAAGGAACGGAACGGGGGTCTGCGGGCGGGGTGATGGGGGTGCGCTACCCGACCTGGGCCTCGGCGGTGGCCTCGCCCCAGACGGTCAGCGGTTGGTCGTAGACGATGCCGGCGAAGACCGGCCGGTAGGTGAGACGGATGCGCACCGTGACCTCGTTGACGCCGGCCGCGACGCACTCCGATGCGGCGATGTCGGCCGGGTCCATGCCGACGGAGTCGGCGTACTCGGCGACCCGGTTCGCGCAGTTGCCGAAGTTGATCGGCGCCGGCGAGACGCCCTGGCGCAGCGCGGCCTCGTCGAGGTCCTGGGCGGCGTAACGGGCGGCCTGTTCGGCGATGTCGGCGGCGCGCTCCCGCTGCGCGATGGAGAGCCCGCCGTCCACGACGAACGCGGCCAGCGCCAGCACCACCACGGCGAAGAAGATCACCACAATGGCGCCCGAACCCCGGTCGGCGTCCCGGCCGTTCCCGGCGCGTCGCCGCTGGAACCAGGTCCACGCCCTCATCCGGACCTCCGGTAGGGGTCGATGGGCGAACTCGACGTGCCGGAGAGCGTGGAGGTCAGCCCGATGCCCAGCATGTCGAGGCCGCGCACCTGGCAGGAGACCTCGACGCCGAAGAGCGAGCCCGGCTCGTGCCCGGCCGGCGTGGTGCGCCGCACCGACACCGTGCCGCCGACGCAGACGTCGCCCAGCTGCCGCTCGGCCACGTCGGCCGCCGCGCTCATCGCGGCGCCCGTGGAACGCTCCAACGAGCCGGCCCGCGCGGCGTCCCGCGCCGCCCCGTTGACCGCGTTCCGACCCGACACCTGCTGGCCGAAACCGACCAGCAGCAGAATGAACGCGATCATCAGCGGCGCGAGCAGGACCACTTCGAGCGAGGACATGCCCCGATCCGGCGAGGACCCGCCCCGGCCGCCGGCGGCGAGCCGCCGCACCAGCGCACGCGCCATGGCGCCCTCACCCCCCATCCGGCACGAAGCGTTCCATCGGGCCCTCCGAGGCCGCGGTCACCGTCAGGTCCACGCCCGGCAGGATCGACGGCACGTTGCCCTCCACCTCGACCCGCACCGTGAACGCCGCCAGGTCCTGGCTGGCCACCACGTCCGGCCGCGCGGTGAACAGCCCGGGCCCCAACTGGTCGATGTAGTCGTACGCCTTCCGCTCCGCCGCGCCCCGCCACCTGTCCGGGTCGGCCTCCGCCTGGGACCGCGCGGTGCGCGCCCCGGCCTGCGCGGCCGCCTTGGCCACGTGCTCGGCAAAGGAGTAGAGCGCGAACTGCACCGCACCGAAGATCATGAAGAACATCACCGGCGTGAGGAAGACAAACTCGATCGCCGAACTCCCCCGGTCCCCCGCGCGCACCACCGAGCCACCCCGGTCGGCGCCCTGCGCCACCCGGCGGCGCAGGAAGCCCACCAGCCGCCCGACCACGGCTAGCAGTTGGCGTAGTTCTGGGCGCCCTCGATGCAGTCGCCGACGCTCTCCGCGCGGTCGTCGAGGGCGTTCATGATCACGGCCGCGACGCCGGCCACGATGCCGACGACCACCGCAGCGATGATCACCCACTCGATGGCCGAGGCACCCCGGTCCAACTCGCCCGATCTGGCCCTGGCCAGCCGGGTCCGAAGAAACCCGATCAGATAGTCAGTCGCCGGATGGCGCACCATGGCTTTTCCTCCACACTTCACTACGTTGCTCGGCCACCGTCACGCCTGGAAGACGCGCATCCCGGCCGGAAAGATCAGAAAGATCAAGAAACCCATGCAGAGCAGCAGTTGGGCGATCAGCATCGACTGTGACTTCTCACCCGCGCTCCCCTCGATGTCGGCGAGTTCCCTGTGCCGCATGGTCTCAGCCCGCGCTGACAACGAGGCGCGCACCTTCGCCCCGTCGTCCGCGACCAGCGCCAACGAGGTGGACAGGTCCTTGAGTTCGTCCACGCCGACCTCGTCGCCCAGCCGCCCCAGCGCCTGCCACTGCGTGAGCCCGGTGATCCGCGCGTCGGCGAGGGCCGTCTGGATGCGCTTCAACGCCCAGCCGTCGCTGACCTCGGCCGCCGCCTTGAGCGCCTCCGGCAGGCCACGGCCGCCGGCCAGGCTCATCGCCACCAGGTCCAGATAGGCCGCCACCACCCGGCGGAAGTCCCGCCGCTTCGCCTTGGCGTCCCGCCGCACCTCCAGGTCCGGCAGGAAGAAGAACAGGCCGGCGAACGCCAACGCCAGCCACACCGGCACCACCGGACTGCTCCCGAAGCCCAGCAGCCACGCCATCGAGAACACGAACGGGCCGAAGAACAGGCCGAGCGCCGCCAGCACCACCTTGTTGGCGAGGAACCCCTCCCAGGTGCGGTCCAGCAGCGCCAGGTCCGCCCGCAACGAGCGCTGCTCCCAGCCCCGTTGCAGATACAGCTCGGCCACCCGGTCGCCGACCCTGGCCAGCAGCTGGTCACGGCGCCGCGTGCCCGGCTCGCCGCCGGCCGCCGGCGCCGAGGGCGTGGCCGACGGGTAGCCGCCGATCCCGCCGCGCGCCCGCAGCTCGTCGATCCGCGCCACCGTCGAGACCGGGCCGCGCCGGCTCGGCACCAACGCCCGCACCAGCGCGTACAGTCCGAGCCCGAAGATCGCGCCGACCACCACGGCCGTGGTCACCATCGAGTTCATCACCGGCTCGCCCCCCTGTCGAACCTGCCCGGCACCCGGCCCAGCAGCCCGTTCGCCCGCTCCCGCTCGCGCAGCGGCTCGACCGGCTCCGACCTGGCGAGGAACCGTTCCGGCGTCTCGATCGTCGACAGCCGCCGCATCCACCAGAAGCCGAGCCCGAACAGGCCGCAGACCACGGCCAACACGGCCTGGCCCAGCGGGTCGCCGAACGGCTCGACAAAGCTTGGGTTGAAGATGGCCAGGCCCAGCGGGAACGCCACGCTCACCCCGACCACGATCTGCACGCTGCGCCGCGTCGAGGCGCGCTGCGCCATCACCCGCTGCCGCATGTCGACCTCCTCGCGGGCCGACTTCGCCAACGCGCCCAGCACCTCGCGCAGCCCAGGGCCGCGCAGGCGCGCGTTGAGGATCAGCGAGGCGATGATCACGTCGGCCGAGGAGTCGTCCAGCTCGTCCGCGAACTCCTGGAGCGCGTCCGGCAGCGGCGTGCGCGAGCGCAGCCGGTCCACCAGGTTGTTGAGCGGACCGCGCAGCGCAGGCGCCGCCGCCCGCGCCGAGGACGGGATCGCCTGCTCCAGGCCGACCGCGCCGGCGATGGTGTCGCGCAGCGACTCCGTCCAGCCGGCCAACGCCTCGACCCGGCGCATCGCGGCGCGCTCCTCGGCCGCGCCGCCGAAGAGCTGGTTCCACACGAACGCCAGCAGCGCCGTGGCCAGCGCGGCGATCGGCCACCGCGTCAGCAGCAGCACCACCAGCGCCGTCGCCACCGCGACCGTGCCGCGCCGGCCGAAGAACGCCGCCAGCTCCGAACGCCGCCGCTGCCGCGCCGCGCGCTCCTCCGCGCTGGTCGGCGGCAGCCCACGGATCGCCACCACCAGCAGCGCCAGGCCGCCGCCCACCGCCACGCCGCAGAGCAGCGCGTAGAGGGTGGTCAGCGAGAACAGCCCACCGGAGACCGTCATCCCGTCACCCCCATCCGCCGCGATAGCCGTACGCCGCCAACTCCTCGGCGCAGGCCAGCGCCGCGTGCGGCCGGGTCACCCCGTCCGCGCCCTCGGCGAAGACCTCGCTGGAGAGCACCCGGCCGTCCACCCCGTTCACCTCGCGGATCGAGGAGACGAACCGGCGCAACGTGCCGCCCTGCGCGTAGGTGTTGCGCCGCTCCACGAAGATCACGAAGTTGACCGCGCCGGCGATCAACATCTGGCTGGCCTCGATCGGCAGCCGCTCGGACGCCTGGAGGGCGTAGGTGGAGATGCGGTTGAACACCTCGGAGGAGCTGTTGGCGTGGATCGTCGACAGCGAGCCGTCGTTGCCCTGGCTCATCGCGTTCAACATGGTGACGATCTCGTCGCCCAGCACCTCGCCGACGATCACCCGGGACGGGTTCATGCGCAGGCTGCGGCGCACCAGCTCGGCCATCGTGATGGCGCCCTGGCCCTCCGAGTTGGGCAGCCGCTCCTCGAACGCGACCACGTTGGGGTGCAGTTCGGGGAACTGGTCCAGGCCCAGCTCCAACGCGCGCTCCACGGTGATCAGCCGCTCCTCGGGCGGGATCTCGTTGGCCAGCGCGCGCAGCAGCGTCGTCTTGCCGGCGTTGGTGGCCCCGGCGATCATGATGTTCTTCCTGGCCCGCACGGCAGCCGTGAGGAACTGGCCCAACTCCGGGGTGAGCGTGCCGTTCCCCACCAGGTCGGCGAGGAAGACCTTGCCCAGCCGGGCGCGCCGGATCGACAGCGCGGGCCGCCGCGTCACGTCCATCACGGCCGACAGCCGGGAGCCGTCGGGCAGCCGCAGGTCCAGCTGCGGGTTGGCGGAGTCGAACGGGCGGGACGACAGGCCGGAGTAGGCGCCGAGGATCTGGATCAGCTCGACGAGTTCCTCGTCGCTCTCGGCCACCGGTTCGCCGCGCACCTCGCGGCCGTCGGAGTAGCCGATGAAGACCTGGTCGCAGCCGTTGACGTCGATGTTCTCCACGTCGGGGTCGTCGAGGAGGGGTTGCAGCCGGCCGACGCCGAAGAGCGCGGCGTGCACGGCGGCGGCGTAAGCCTCCTCGGAGGCGGCGTCCAACGGGGCGCGGCCCTCGGCGATCTCCGCGCGGGCGTACTCCTCCAGCACCTGGGCGATGACGGCGCGGGCGTAGTGCCGCTCGTCCTCCGACGACATGGGGCGGACGCCGCTGGCCTGGTCGATGCGGCGCTGCTCGGCTATGCGGTCGCCGGCGTCCTGCCGGAACCGCTTCACCAGCTGGTGGTTGACCTCGCCGGCCCGCCGGCCCTCGGCGGCCGCGACCGCGCCGGCCGGGCCGACGCCGCCCACGCCGCCGACGCCGAACCCGGCGACCCCGCTCATGTGTCGCCTCCGGGGGCG
>NZ_RFFJ01000234.1 GCF_003696235.1 Streptomyces triticirhizae | reverse complement strand
CGGCGACGGGTCGGCTCCATCCGCCGGGGCCGGCGGTCCGGCGGCGGGGCCGGCGCCCGGCCGCCCCTGAGGCCCGCCCGGCAGGGGCTCAGCGGTGGGCGTGGGCGATGGTGATCACGGCGCGCTCCAGGGCGTAGGCGGGGTCGTAGCCGCCGCCCTTGACCGCCGCGTCGGCCTCGGCGACGGCGCGCAGGGCCGTGGCCACGCCGTCCGCCGACCAGCCGCGCGCCTGCTGCCTGACCCGGTCCACCTTCCACGGCGGCATCCCCAACTCGCGGGCGAGGTCCCCGGGGCGCAGCCCGCCGGGGGCGGAGGCCACCTTGCCGATGGCGCGGACCCCCTGGGCCAGCGCGCTGGTGACCAGCACCGGCGCGACGCCGGTGGCCAGCGCCCAGCGCAACGCCTCCAACGCGTCGGCCGTGCGGCCCTCGACGGCCCGGTCGGCGACGGTGAAGCTGGACGCCTCGGCGCGGCCCGTGTAGTAACGGGCCACCACCTCCTCGTCGATGGCGCCCTCGATGTCGGCGGCCAGCTGGGCGCAGGCGGAGGCAAGCTCCCGCAGATCGGCGCCGATGGCGTCGACCAGGGCCTGGCAGGCCGCCGGCGTGGCAGAGCGGCCCAAGGCCCGGAACTCGCCCCGGGCGAAGGCGACCCGATCGGCCGGCTTGGTCATCTTCGGGCAGGCGACCTCGGCGGCGCCGGCCTTGCGCGCGGCGTCCAGGAGGCCCTTGCCCTTGGCGCCACCGGCGTGCACCAGCACCAGGCTGATCTCCTCGGCGGGGGCGGCGAGATAGTCCTTGACGTCCTTGACCGTGTCGGCGGCCAGGTCCTGGGCCTGGCGGACCACCACCACCTTGCGCTCGGCGAAGAGCGAGGGGCTGGTCAGCTCCGCCAGCGTGCCGGGCCGCAGATCGGCGGCGACCAACTCCCGCACATCGGTGTCCGGATCGGTGGCCTTGGCCGCCTGGACCACCTCCCGCACCGCACGGTCCAGCAGCAACTCCTCCTGCCCCACGGCCAGCGTCACCGCCGCCGGCTGCCCAACGCTTCTACTACCCCTGCCAGCCATGCCGCCCAGCATCCCACGCGCCACCGACAGCGGCGGCGGTCCGCGTCCACCCCGCCCCCACCGCGCGGGCAGGCGCTTGGAGGTGCGTGGAGGCACAGGCAGGCGCGTGGAGGTGCGGACCGGCGCGGGAGAATGCTCCGGTGACTGACGCGCGACTGATCCTGGTGCTGCCGGACCGCGAGGCCGCCGAGGAGGTGGCGGAGCGGGTGGCCGCGCTGTGGGATCTCCCGGAGGAGCCAGAGCCGGTGCGGGACGCGCTGGCCGGGGAGGACGATGCCGAGGACGCCCAGTGGCTGCTCGTTCTGGAGGAACCGGTCCCCGATCCCGGACAGCTGGCGGCCCTGGTCGAGGAACACGAGGGCTGGCTGGAACGGGACGAGATGTAGGACCGGCGACCGATGGCGCCGGGCCGGCATCTCGGCCGAGCGTCCGTTCCGGCCGCCGTCGGAGGTGGGTCAGCGTGCGGGGCATGGCCAGGACCCAAGCGGCGCCCCGAACCGGCGCCCAGCGCGAGCGAGATGTCCTCACCCGACTGTCGGAGGACAAGGACGCCTGGGTGGCGACGGCCACGCGGGACGGTGAACCCTCTCTGGTGCCACTCTCCTTTCTCTGGTGGGACGACACGCTCCTGCTCAACACCCGGCGCGCCAACCCCACGGCGCGCGATCTCGCGAGGGGCGGGCGGGCGTTGATCAGCCTCGGGCACACCAGGGATGTGGTGTTGCTCGAGGCGACCGGCGAGGTGCTGCCCGAGGGCGGGTTGCCGGAGACTGTCGGCGAGGCGTTCGTCGCCAAGGCCGGCTGGGACCCGAGGGGCCGCGAGCTGTGGGCGTTCCTGCGCCTCCGCCCCCGAAGCATCCGCGCCTGGCGTGAGGTGAACGAGATGGACGGCCGGCACCTGATGCGCGACGGCCGCTGGCTGGTCTGAGCCCTGCCCCCGCGTACCACCCCGCCGGGGCCACCCGCCGTCGACTCCACCACGGCCAGCGCCCCCTCGGCGTCGGTGCGCAGCACCATGGCGCCGCCTTCCGTGAGGGCGGCGACGGTGCGCGGGGCCGGGTGGCCATAGCGGTTGTCGGCGCCGGCGGAGATCAGCGCCAGCCGAGGGCGGAGAGCGTGGAGCAGCGGTGGATGCTGCCGGCCCGAGCCATGGTGCGGAACCTTGAGCACGTCGACCGGCCCGAGGTCGGGGTGGGCGGCCAACAGCCGCTCCTGGCCGGTTGGTTCGAGGTCGCCCGGGAGCAGGATGGTCAACCCGCCCGAGCGCAGCAACAGCGTGACGCTGGCGTCGTTGTCGCCCAGCCCCGCCGCCTCGGCGGGCGGCCACAGCACCTGCCAGCTCAGCGCCTCGCCGATCCGCCACCGTTCGCCCGGAACGGCGCGCAGGACGGGCACGTCGGCGTCGGCGGCCGCCCGCGCGACACGGGCCGCCTCCGCGACGGACTCCTCCACCGGACCGGTCTGGATGGCGGCCACCTCGCGCCCCCGCAACACACCTGGGACGCCGGCCACATGGTCGGCATGGAAGTGGGTCAGGACCAGCAACGGCACCCGGCGCACGCCCAGTTCGCTGAGGCAGCGGTCCACGGAGGCCGGGTCGGGGCCGGCGTCGACCACCAACGCCGTCCCGGGGCCGGCGGCCAGCACCAGGGCGTCGCCCTGCCCCACATCGCAGGCCACCAGGCGCCAGCCGCTCGGTGGCCAGCCCGTCAACAGCCTGGACAGCGGGGCGGGGCGAACGACGGCGAGCAGCAGGACCGCCACCCCGAGCAGCGCCCACAGCCGCCGCCCGGGCATCCGGCGGGCCAACACCACCAGCGCGACGCTCACGGCGGCCAGCAGCGCAGCGCCCCACCAGCCTTTCGGCCAGCCCAGTTCGGCGCCCGGCAGCGCGGCCCCGCCGCGCGCCACGGCCGCGATCCAGCGCGCCGGCCAGGCGGCCAGCCAGGCCAACGCCTCGGCCAGCGGCGGCAACAGCGGCGCCGTCACCACCACCGCCCAGCCCACCACCAACAGCGGCGCCACCACGGGCTCAACCAGCAGATTGCACGGGACGGCGACCAGGCTCACCCCGCCGGCGAAGACCGTCACCACGGGCGCACAGACCAGGTGCGCCGCCGCTGCCACCGCGAGGCCGTCGGCCAGCCGGCCCGGCACCCCGCGCCTTCGCATCGCCCGACTCCAGCGGGGAGCGAGCAGCAGCAGCGCGCCCGTCGCGAGCACGGAGAGCAGAAAGCCGAACGACCGCGCCAGCGTGGGGTCGTGGAGCACCAGCAGCAGGGCCGCCGCCGCCAGCGTCGGGACCAGTGCCCTGTGCCGACCGGTGACCACCGCCAGCAGCGCGATGCCGCCGCAGAGCGCCGCCCGCAGCACGCTGGGGCCTGGACGGCAGACCAGCAAAAATCCCAGCAGCAACAGGCCGCCGAGCAGCGCCGTGGTGCGCAGCGGAAGCCCCAACCGCGCGGCCAGGCCGCCGCGTTCGCCCCGGGAGACGCCGGCCGGCGTCCCGATCAGCACCGCGAAGAGCACCGCGAGATGTCCCCCGCTGACCACGATCAGGTGGCTGAGGCCGGTGGTCAGGACCGCCTCGTCCAGTTCGGCCGGCACGCCCGAGTCGTCGCCGACGATCAGGGCGGGCAGCAACGCCCGTGCGTCCGGCGGCAGTTCGGCCACGGTCTCGCGCAGCTCGGCGCGGAGCAGGCCGGCGAACCGCTGGAGGGCGCCGGGCGGCGCCCTGACCTCGGGTGGGCCGGCCTCGGAGACCCGCAGCACGGCGCCCCACTCGCCCTCCCGGTGCGCCAGCGGCTCGCCGACCTCGGCGGTGACACGCAGCCCGGTGGAGGGCAGCAACGCCAGCCAGGGCGCGGGGTCTTCGGCCTCGACCACCACCAGCACCGGCCCCGCCTTCGACCAGACCGCCCCCGGCCCGGCCGCCACCTCGCGCACCTCGGCGGTCAGCAGGACCGGCCGAAGCGGCCGGTCGGGTCGGGCCCGCGCCTGGCGCGGGTCGCCCGTGAGACTCAGCTCGACCGTCACCTGTCGGCCGGTCAACTCCGGCCAGGGGCCGGAGCGCACCGTCGCCAGGTGGCCGGCGGTGACCAGGGCGCCGGCCGCCGCGCAGAGCAGGGCCAGGCTGAGCGCGGTGACCACGGGGCACGGGCGCCGCCGCAGCGCGACGGCCAGGAGCAGGCACCCGGCCAGGCAGCAGCCGACCGCCCACCAGGCCGTGATCGGCGGCGACAACTCCCAGGCCAGCGCGGCCGATCCCCAGGCCGCCGCCGCCCCGGGCAACAGCCGCAGATCGAGCGGACGGCGCTCGGGCGCCCCGACGGACACGCGCTCTTCGGCGGGCGCCGTCGAAGGGCGTCCACGGCGCGCGAGCGTGCGGCGGGGCGAGGACGGGACCTCGGGCGGCCCGGTCGCCGACCGGGCCGCTCCCGACCCGCCGGCGGCGGGCACGCCATCGCCGGCAGCGTTCGTGGGGACGGCCACGCAGCCGACACCGGATTCGGGAGCGGTGTGGTGCGCCTCGGTGGCGGGGCGGGGACGGGAACGTGGGCGCTCAGAGCGTGACACGGTCGCGCAGTTCCGCGAGGCGGCGGTCGCCGATGCCCGAGACCTCGCCCAGCTGGTCGACGGCGGTGAAGCCGCCCCGCTGTTGGCGGTAGGCGACGATCTCCCCCGCCAGCACCGGACCGATGCCGGGAAGGTCCTGAAGCTGCTCGGACGTGGCCGAGTTGATGCTGACCGGCGCGGCCGGCTGCCCGCCCGGGCCGCCCGACAGGCCGCCCTCGGGCGACGGGGCAGCCACCGGGAGCGGCGGCTCCTCCCCCACGAGCAACTGTTCGCCGTCGATCAACAGCCGCGCCTGGTTGAGTGCTTCGGCGTCGTCGGCGTCCACCGGTCCGCCCGCCGCCTCCAGGGCATCCGCCACCCGGGAGCCGGTCGGCAGTCGGTAGAGCCCGGGGGCACGCACGTCGCCGGCGACATCGACCACCACGACGGCGCCCTCGTCCCCGCCTCCGGTCGCCACGTCGCCGCCGGGGGCACCGGCCGCGTCCACCGGCTCCTCGTCAGCCGCCTCTCCGGCCGGCTCCGCCTGGACGGCGGCGGACGGCTCGGCGACGGGCACGGCCCGGGCCCGCTCCGACCAGAAGTGGTGAACGGCGAAGCCGACGGCGACCACCAGCACCACCAACACGGCCAGCCACGAGCGTGGTTCGAGCCCGCAGCGCCCGCGCAGCCAGGCCGGCACCCGCTCTCCCAGCCCGAGCCGCAACCGCTGCCGCCAGGTCAGCGGCCCCGAACTCCCCTCCGCGACACCGGCGTCGGGGGAGGCGCCGGGGTCGGCGGGTGGCTCCGCCGTCTCGCCCGGGCCGCGCCGGCGGCCGGCCCTCAAGGGCCTGGCCGGAGCCGGGTCCGAAGGCGCCGACGTGGCAGCGGAGTTGGGAACGGGCACCGGCCTGGTCGGAGGAACACGCGCCGGCATAACCAGAGTTACCGCCTCCGGAGCGGGAGGCACGGACGCGTCGGGAGCGGCCGGCCGCGAACTCGGCGGCTCCGTCGGGGAGTTCGGTGGCGGGGGCGGCGAAGCCGTCGGCGGCGAGACGCGCGGGGGCGGGGCGGCGGCCGACGGCGGACGGGCGGTCGGCGGCGAAACGGCCGGAGACTCCTCGGACTTCACCGGCGGAGCCGGGGCATCCGTCGTCTCGGCTCGCGCTCCACCCCACTCGGGGAAGAGCACGGCGGCGCGCTGCTCCACGCCCGCCGTGGGAGGCGCCTGGGAACGGCCGCCCCGGGGGCGGCGGTTGGCGGCATGACGGGGGCCGGCTCGGCCTGGGCCACGACCGCTCGCCCTGCCATCCCCCGGCCCTCGAAGCGCGACGCACCTGCGGCGCCCAGGGCGCCCTTCAAACAGCTGAGTTTCCATGGCAGGAAGCTAGCCCGAATTCACATACCGTGACCACGCGACCACAAATCTGTGGATAACTCGGCCCCTGTGGATAACTTCGTCACCCTCCGGGGTGAACAATGACCAGCAGCGCGGAACCGGGAACCCTCGTGGGAACACCCCCGTTCAACGAGGCGCCACCACCGCACCGAGCAGCCCCGGCCCGGTGTGGGCGCCCAACACCGCACCCACCTCACTGACATGGAGGTCGATCAACCCGGACAGACGCCCCCGCAACCGGTCCGCGAGCTGGACCGCACGTTCCTCCGCCGCCAGATGGTGCACCGCCACGTCGACGGGGCCCGCACCGGCGTGCTCCACCGCCAACTCCTCAAGGCGGGCGATGGCCCGAGACGCGGTGCGCACCTTCTCCAGCGGCTCGATCCGCCCGTCCGCCAACTCCAACAACGGCTTCACTGCGAGTGCCGAGCCCAACAGGGCCTGGGCCGTGCCGATTCGGCCGCCACGCCGCAGGTGTTCCAGGGTGTCCACGTAGAAGAGCGCCCGGGTCGCCTCGGCACGCTTCACAGCGGCGGCGACCGCCTCGTCCACGGAACCACCCGCGTCGGCGACCTCGGCCGCGGCCAGCACGCAGAAGCCCAGCGCCATGGCGATCATGCCGCTGTCCACCACCCGCACCGGAACGGTCGCCTCGCGCGCCGCCAGCACGGCCGCGTCGTAGGTGCCCGAGATCTCGGACGAAAGATGAAGGGAGACGATGCTCTTGGCACCCTCAGCCGCCGCACGCCGATAGACCTCGGCGAACTCGGCCGGGCTCGGCCGGGATGTGGTCACCGCCTGCTTCTGGCCGAGGGCCTGCGCAAGCCGGCGCACGGCGTACTCCGTGCCGTCCTCCAGCGCCTCGTCGCCGAGCACCACGGTCAGCGGCACGACCCGCACCTCCCGTCGCACGACCGTCGATCGCGGCAGGTAGGCCGTGGAGTCGGTGACGATGGCGACAGAGCGGGGCATAGACCGGAGACTAGCGGAGTGCGGAGCCCACGCTCCGCCGGGTCTCACCGGGCCCGGTCCCCCGGCGACCGCGCCGACCACGGGATCGCCTGGCCGGCGGGGCACACCTGCCCGGCGGGCAGCGGTCGCCTGGCCGGCGGATGGCAGGGCGGGGCGGCACCGGCTCACGGCCAATGCGCGGCAGGCGCCCGGCCGTTGCACGGTCGGCTACGCGCCGGCCGCGCGTAGCCGACCGACCGCCGACGGATGGCGGTCAGGGCTGCCGCGAACCGACCGGGTCGCACTCGCGCGCGGCTGCGCCACGGCCAATGCCGCAGGCGGCCGGGGCGTGGGCGGCCGGTGCTGGACGGAGTGTGGTCGGTGGGCGGCTGCGGCCTGCCTGCGTGCGGGGTGCGTGGGTCAGCCGCGTCGTTCCTCCGGCAGGTCGCTCTTGCCGTCGAGCCCCGGCCCGTCGAGTCCGCGGTTGCGGCCGTCGCCCGGGGCGGGGACCTCGGGGCGCTTCGGGGTCGGCTCGGTGGGCGACCAGTGGCGCAGCGCCCTGGCCTCCAGTTCGATCTGCTGCTGAAGGGAGTCGAGGTCGGAACCCTCGTCGTGCTGGGCACGGTCCCTGGCCGCGTCCCGCAGGGAGTCGGCCGAGGAACGGATGCGTTCCGCGCGCTTCTTCAGCTCGGGCAGCGCGGCACCGATGCGCGCTCGGTCCCGTTCGCCGCCGGCGACCAGCGCGTTCAGCTCGCCGTCGAGCCGTTCGGCGTGCTCGACGAGTTGCTCGCAGAGCCCGAGCGCCTCCCGCAGGGAGGCGTCCTGGGCCACCCCGGCGAGCAGCGTTGCCCGGGCATTGGTCACGCTGGTGCGCAACTCCTTGCGCACGCGGGCCACTTCTCCGACGGCGCCGGGTTGGGCGGCGCGCGCCGTGAGCGCCGCGCCCACCGCGCGCCGGCGCAACTCCTGGTGCGCCTGGCCCGCGCGGTAACGGATCTCCCGCACCACACGCCGCACCACGACCACCACCGCCGCCACGCTCATCGCGAACAGCACAAACAGCACGAGGACCCACTCCATGCCTCCAGGGTAAGGCGCCCCGGGAAGTGGGCCTCCGTGTCGTGAGGTGGGCATCGGTCGGCGGGTGGCGCTCCCGCCACCACGCGGCGGGGTTCGTCGAACCGCGCGGGTTCGCGCCAACCGCCGCGCGGCGGGCCCCAGGTCCCCGGCAGGGTCGGGCCGGATCACGTCCATCGGCCCGGGCGGGGCCGTGCCCGGTCAGGGTTCCCACCGCCGGAGCACGGCTGGCCTACCTCGACCGCCACCCCTCCGGGTCGTGGGCGCGCGGACGAACGGGCGCGGCCGTTCCATGCCGCGACGGGGGGGCGATCGGCGGCCGACGTAAGCACCTGCTCGTCGGCGGCGACCGAGCGTTGGCCAGGAAGCGCGCGGTCAGCGGATGGCCAGCGGGCTCGCGTTCACCTCAGCCGCGCGGGCGGGACCGGGGTGGGGCGGCGGGCCGCGCCGGCGGGCCGCTTCGGGCTCCGGCGGCGGGGCGGCGGCGCTGCTTGGGCCGGTGACCGGCGACGA
>NZ_RFFJ01000233.1 GCF_003696235.1 Streptomyces triticirhizae | reverse complement strand
CGGGCGCGGCCCGCAGCGTCCTGGCGCGGGTCGCGAGCAGCACCCGCACGCCGGCGCGGGCCAGCGCGGCGCGCGCCAGTTCGTCGTGGAGGGTGCCGAGCGGCACCCGGGGCAGGCCGATGTCGGCGGCGCCCGGGCTGCTGAGCAGACCGGTGCGGAAGACCTTGGCGGCCAGCGCCAGCGAGACGTCCTCGGCCCTGGCGTTGAGGGTGGCGACGCCCACCAGGTCCCAGAGCGCGGCGACGGCGCCGGGGCTCTGGCCCTGGGCGCGCAGCCAGTCGGCGAAGGAACGGTCGTCCAGCGCGGGGTCGGCCGGGTCGAGCCGGCGCAGCGCCAGGGCGGCGCGGGCGACCCGGGCCCGTTCGGCGAGCCCGAGGTGCGGGTAGCGGGCCAGCCCGCCGGCCAGGTGCAGCGGAACGGGCAGCGCGGCGCGGGTGATCCGGCCCAGGGTGCGGCGTTCGGCGTCCAGCACGGGCACGTCGAGGCGGCGCTGAACGGGCGCCAGCCGGGCGCCGCCGATGCGTTCCAGCAGGCCCCGGTAGGCGGTGCAGCAGCGGAGGTAGACGTGCTGCCCGTTGTCGACGGTCAGCTCGCCGACGGCCGACTCGCGGCGGAACGAGAACGCCAGCCCGCCGAGCCGGGGGCGGGTCTCGACCAGGGTGACGCGCTGGCCGCGCGCGGCCAGCGCCAGCGCGGCGGTGATGCCGGCCAGTCCGCCGCCGACCACCAGGGCGCGGCGGCGCTCGCCGGTCACGCGCGCTCCCGCAGGGCCGCCCTGCGAGCGTCGAGCCCGGCCAGCCCCCGGACGGCGACCAGCGCCTTCTGCGCGGTGGGCAGCGCGACGCGGCCGCGCAGCACGGCGTGCGGGTCGGCGGCGATGCGGTCCAGCAGCCGGTGGTAGATGCCGGCCATGGCGGCGACGCAGGCGCCGGAGCGGCGGTCGAGCATGGGCAGCAGGCGGAAGCCGTCGGCGAACAGCTCGCGGGCGCGACGGACCTGGAAGCGGACCAGGCCGGCGAAGTCGGCGCCGTGGCGCGGCGGGTCGTGGTGCGCGCCGTCGGTCAGGCCGAACTTGCGCAGCTCCTCCTCGGGGAGGTAGCTGCGGCCGTGGCCGGCGTCCTCCCTGATGTCGCGCAGGATGTTGGTGAGTTGCAGGGCCAGCCCCAGGGTGTCGGCGTACTCGGGGGCGCGGTCGGCGCCCCGGACGCCGGGCACGGTACCGAAGACGCCAAGCGAGAGGCGGCCCACCGCGCCGGCGACGCAGCGGCAGTAGGAGCGGAGTTCGTCCCAGGTCTCGTAGTGGCGGCCGTGGACGTCCATCAGCACGCCGTCGATCAGCTCGTCGAGGGCGTCCAGCGGGACCGGGTAGCGGCGCGCGGTGTCGGCCAGCGCGACGGCGACGGGGTCGGTGTCGTCCTCGGCGACCTTCTCGGTCCGCACCCGCTGGAGCAGCTCGCGGGTGGCGCCGAGACGTTCCTCCTTCTCGGCGGCGGGCAGCGCGCCGTCGCCGATGTCGTCGACGCGGCGGGAGAAGGCGTAGAGCGCGGAGAGGGCGCGGCGGCGGGGGGCGGTCAGCAGCCGGATGCCGTAGGCGAAGTTCTTGGCCTGGTGGCCGGTGACCGCCTCGCAGTACTGGTACGCGGCGAGCACGGGGGCGGGCGGTGCGGGGCTCTTGGTCACGGGCTTGAGCCTCACGTTCCTCGTCGTCGCAGTGCGGTGGCCGCCGCGTACACCAGGCGGTCCCGGCTGGCGCGCGGCGGTCCGGCCAGCACGTCGTACCCGGCCTGGGCGATGGCCTGGGCCGCCGCGTAGCCGCCGCCGAGGAACCCGGCGAGCAGCAGCCGCAGCCGCCCGTGGACGCTGCCCACCAGGGGGGCGCCCTCGTCGAGCAGCCTACGTGCCCTTTCGGTCTGGTACGCGACCAGGGTCCGAACGGAGGCGTTGGCGGTGGGCTGGGCCAGGTCGCGTTCGGTCACGCGGAACCTGAGCATCGCGGTGGCCGGCAGGTAGACGCGGCCCCTGGCGAGGTCCTCGGAGACGTCCTGGAGGTGTTCGACCAGTTGGAGTGCGGTGCATATGGCGTCGGAGCGGCGGACCCGCTCGGGGGTGCTGGTGCCGGTGACGGCCAGCACCAGCCGGCCGACGGGGTTGGCCGACAGCTCGCAGTAGCGCAGGAGTTGGCTCTGGGTCTCGTAGCGGCGGACCCGCTGGTCGAGGCGGTTGGCCTCGATGAGGTCGCGGAACGGCTCGGGGGTCAGGCCCGCGCGGCGGACGGTGGGGACGAGCGCCAGCAGCAGCGGGTGGCGGGGGGACGCCTCGGGGGCGAAGACCCGGTCGAGGTCGGCGGCCAGGGCGTCCAGCAGGGCCAGCCGGTCGTCGGAGCGCTCGCGGTCGACGCCAAGCAGGGTGGCGTCCGCGCCGCCGGGCGGAAGGTCGCCGTCGCCGATGTCGTCGACCAGGCGGGCGAAGCCGTAGACGGCCATCAGGTCGTCCCGCCAGGCGCGGGGGAGAAAGCGCGGGGCCACCGGGAAGTTCTCGTGGGCGGCCTTGGCCAGCGTCGCCGCCGACGGGTCGCCCGTGGCGGTCACCACGCGGGCCCCGTCCTCACCGTTGCCGTCATGCTTGTATTTCTACCTTGGGTTGCGAAGCCTCCATGTCCGGACACGCTACCCCGGCCGGCCGGGGAACCGGCCCCGGCCGCCGGCGTCCGGCGGCGGTGGCCGGGCGACGCCGGCCGTCCCGCGCCTACTTGTTGGTCTCCTCCTCGTAGGCCTTCAGCACCTGCTCGGTGGGGCCGTCCATCATCAGGACGCCGCGTTCGAGCCAGAGCACCCGGTCGCAGGTGTCCCTGATCGTCTTGTTGTTGTGGCTGACGAGGAAGACGGTGCCGGCCTCGGCGCGCATCTCGCGGATGCGTTCCTCGGAGCGGCGGCGGAACTTCTTGTCGCCGGTGGCCAGCGCCTCGTCGATCATGAGCACGTCGTGTTCCTTGGCGGCGGCGATGGAGAACCGCAGCCTGGCCTGCATCCCGGAGGAGTAGGTGCGCATGGGCAGGCTTATGAAGTCGCCCTTGTCGTTGATCCCCGAGAACTCGACGATCTCCTCGTAGCGTTCCCGGATCTGATCCCGCGTCATGCCCATGGCCAGGCCGCCAAGGACCACGTTCCGCTCGCCCGTCAGATCGTTCATCAGGGCGGCGTTGACGCCGAGCAGGGAGGGTTGGCCGTCGGTGTAGACCCGGCCGCTCTCGGCGGGGAGGAGGCCGGCGATGGCGCGCAACAGGGTGGACTTTCCTGAGCCGTTGGAGCCGATCAGGCCGATCGCCTCGCCCCGGTAGGCGACGAAGCTGACGCCGCGCACGGCGTGCACCTCGCGGACCCGGGCGCTGGGCTCGCGGCGGATGATCCGGCGCAGCGCGGCGGTGGCGTTGCCGCGCTTGGCGGCGCCGTTGACGCGGTAGACGATGTGCAGGTCGTCGGCGATCACGGTGGGAACGCGGCCGTCGTCGACGACCTTCATCGGGGCGGGGATGTTCCAGTCAGCCACGGCCGTACCGCTCCTCCGCCTTCCAGAAGTACACGAAGCCGCCGATGCCGACCACCACGGCCCAGCCCAGCGCCCACCACCAGGTGGTCATCGGAACGCTGTCATGGTACGGCCCCTCGATCAGGGCGTAGCGCATCAGGTCCATGTAGACGGCCGCCGGGTTGGCCTCCAGGACGGTGGCGACCCAGGACGGCCAGTTGGCGGAGTTCTCCACCATGTAGCGGAGCGGGAACATCACGCCCGAGGCGTACATCCAGGTCCGCAGCACGAAGGGCATCAGCTGCACCAGGTCAGGGGTGGCCGAGCCCAGCCGCGCCATGACCAGCGCGAGGCCGACGTTGAAGACCAGTTGGAGCGCCAGCGCCGGGAGCACAAGGAAGCAGGTCCACCCCGCGAAGTGACCGGAGCCGATCACGATGAGGATCAACACGATCATGGAGTACAGCAGTTGCTGGAGCTGCTGGAGCGAGAACGAGATCGGCAGCGAGGCCCGGGGGAAGTGCAGGGCGCGCACCAGGCCCAGGTTGCCGGAGATCGACTTGACGCCGGAGAGCACCGACTGCTGGGTGAAGGTGAAGACGAAGACGCCGGTGACCAGGAACGGGATGTACTCGCGGATGGACATCCCGCCCTTGCCACCCAGCAGGAGGCCGAAGATCAGGAAGTAGACGAAGGCGTTGAGGAGCGGGGTGAAGACCTGCCACAGCTGGCCGAGTTTCGCCTGGCTGTACTGGGCCATCAGCTTCGCCTGCGAGAAGGCGAGGATGAAGTAACGACGACCCCAGAGCTGCCGCACGTACTGCGGCAGCGAAGGTCGAGCGCCGCTGACGGACAGACCATGACGGGCCGCGAGTTCTGCTAGTGGCACTTCGCGGGGGGACGCACTCTCGTGCGTGGTCTCACTCACCTTGGGAAACTTTCGTCCTCGCAGGGCACAGGGCGGTAGGGGCCGCGCGAACGCTTCGGCCCCCGGATGGTCTCAGACCCGAGCTTGTCAGATAACAGGAGGTCGTCCCAGCCGGGTCAGGCGCCATACCGTACGCCAACGCATCGCCCTGCGTTGACCACACGGGGTGCGCCAGCCCTCGGCGAAGCCGCCGAACCAGGCCCGCAGTGCCGGCCAGGACGGGCGCCTGACCAGGGTGAGCGACAGCCAGACCCCGAGGTAGAGGGGGACCAACGGGATCGGGAGGTTCCTCCGGGCCAGCCAGACCCGGTTTCTCGCGACCATCCGGTGGTACATCGCGTGCCGGGAGGGGGCGGTGGCCGGGTGGTGGAGCAGCAGATCCGCGCGGTAGTCGATGGCCCAGCCGGCGTCCAGGGCCCGCCAGGCGAGGTCGGTCTCCTCGTGGGCGTAGAAGAAGTTCTCCGGGAGGCCGCCCACATCCCGGAAGACGGCGGTGCGGACGGCGTTGGCCCCGCCGAGGAAGGTGGTGACCCGGGAGGAGCGCATCGGGTCGGAGGCGCGCAGCCGGGGAACGTGGCGGCGCTGGGTGACGCCGGTGTCGGGGTCGGCGATCCGGAAGCTGATGATGCCGAGCCCGGGGTCGGCGGCGAACGCCTCCCGAACCAGCCGGACCGTTTCTTTGTCCGGAAGCAGACCGTCGTCGTCCAAAAACAGCAGTACGTCGACGTCGGACCCCGCCGGGCCGAAGGACTCGATGCCGACGTTCCGACCTCCGGGAATGCCCAGGTTCTCCGGGAGTTCGACGCCGCGCGCGCCCTCGGGCAGCGGGGGCAGCTCGGCGCCGTTGCCCACCACCACGACCTCGACGGGCTCGCCCTCCTGGGCCGCGACCGAGTCCAGCAGGGCGCGCAGCTCGGCGGGGCGGTCGCCCATGGTGAGCACGACGGCGCCGACGGTCAGCTTCGCCGCGTCCGGGGCCGCCTCGGGCGCCGGGTCCCGCCCGCTCACCGCAGCCTGCTGGAGGCGAGGATGGAGACCAGGTGCAGCAGGGTCTGGAGCAGCGCGACCGCCGCCAGCAGGGCCACCCCGAGCCGGGTGAAGAACAGCTCGCCGCCGATCACGTCCAGCACGGCCACCACCAGGATCAGCAGCGAGGCCTCGACGCCGCCGACCAGCCGGTGGAACTTCAGCGCGGCCGCCGCCCTGCGGGCCACCGCGAGCCCGGAGGAACGGGGCGTCGCCGCCTCGTCCCTGACCGCCGGCAGCCCGCTGCGGGCGCGGGCCACGTCGACCAGGTCCGTCTCGGCCTTGATCAGGATCGCGCCGAGCGCGGCCAGGGTGCCGAGGAAGGCCCACAGCCAGTTGGCCGAATCCTCGTGCTGCCCGAGGAGGTCGGCCGCCCGCGTCCCGAAGCCGACGAGCAGCGCCGCCTCGGAGAGGTAGTGGCCGATCCGGTCCAGGTAGACGCCGGTGATCGAGGTCTGGCCGCGCCAGCGGGCGACCTCGCCGTCCACGCAGTCCAGCAGGAGGTAGAGCTGGATCAGCAGGGCGGCCAGCACGGCGCCCGTCAGCCCCGGGATCAGCAGGGCGGCGCCGGCGGCCACCCCGGCGAGAACCATCAGATAGGTGAGCTGGTTGGGCGTGACCCGGGTGTTGACCAGGTGCCTGGTCCAGCGCAGGGAGATCTCCCGCATGTACAGGCGCCCGGCCCAGTGCTCCCCGCTGCGGCGGTCCTTGACGCCGGCGGGGTGCACCACGGGGCGGAGTTCAGCTACCGATGGCTTTGACATAGTCCGCGTACGCGTCCCTGATTTCGTCGGTGGTCAGGTCGAGGTGTTCGAGGATGGTGTAGCGCCCCGGCCTGGTCTGCGGGGCGAAGGCGACGGCGGTGACGAACTCCTCGGTGGAGAAGCCGATCTCCTCCGAGCGCACGGGCAGCCCGTGCCGCCGCAGCACCGAGGCGAACAGGCCACAGCCCTCCGGGTCCCCGCGCAGGTGCATGGCGAACGCGGCGCCGAGGCCGACCTGTTCGCCGTGCGGGGCGGAACGGCGGGGGTAGAGGATGTCCAGCGCGTGGGAGATCTCGTGGCAGGCGCCGGACGAGGGGCGGGTGTGCCCGGCGATCGACATGGCGATGCCGCCCAGCACCAGCGCCTCGGCCAGCACCGTCAGGAACCGGTCGTCCCCGCAGTCCCCCGGGTGCCGCAGCACCGCCTCGCCCGCCTGGCGCGCGATGGCGGCGGCGAGGCCGTCGATCTGCTCGCCGGTCTCCCGGTGGGACAGCTCCCAGTCGGCGATGGCGGAGATGTTGGAGACCGCGTCGCCGATGCCGGAGCGGACATAGCGGATCGGGGCGTCCCTGATGACCTGGAGGTCGACCACCAGCGCGATGGGCGCCGGCACCCCGTAGGAGCCGCGCCCGGCGTCGTTGTCGAGGGTGGAGACGGGCGAACAGATCCCGTCGTGGGCGAGGTTGGTGGCGACCGCCACCATGGGCAGGCCGACGCGCGCCGAGGCGTACTTGGCCGCGTCGATGATCTTGCCCCCGCCCAGGCCGACCACCGCGTCGTAGTGGCCCGAGCGCATCGCGTCGGCCAGCTGGACGGCGGCGTCGATGGTGCCGCCGGCGACCTCGTACCAGTCGGCGCCCGGCAGGGCCGGGGTCAGGCGCTCGCGGAGCGCGGCGCCCGAACCCTTGCTGATGGCGACGGCCAACCGGCCGGATGAGGAGATCCGTTGGTCGGCCAGCAGCCCCGCAAGGTTGTCCAGGGCCCCGGCGGCGATGTCGACCGAGACGGGGGACGGGATGAGGCGGGTCAGTACCGGCACGCGATCTCCCTGCCCCGGGCGAGATCGTCGTGGTTGTCGATCTCGACCCAGCTGACCTCGCCGATGGGGGCGGTGTCGATGCGGAAGCCCCGGTGCACCAGCTCCTGGTAGCCGTCCTCGTAGTAGAGCTGCGGGTCGCGCTCGTAGGTGGTGCGCAGCGCGTCGGCCAGCTCGGCGGCGGCCTCGGACTCGATCAGCGTGACGCCGATGTACTCGCCGGTGGCCTCGGCTGGCTCCATCAGCTTGGTGATCCGGCGGACGCCCTTCTCCGGGTCGGCGACGACCTTCATCTCCTCGTCGGCCAGGGCCTTGACGGTGTCCAGCGCGAGGATGATCCGGCGGCCCTCGCCCCGGGCGGCGAGCAGGGTGCGCTCGACCGACGGCGGGTGGACCGTGTCACCGTTGGCCAGGATCACGCCCTCGGCGATGGCCTCGCGGGCGCACCACAGGGAGTAGGCGTTGTTCCACTCCTCGGCCTTGTCGTTCTCGATCAGGCTGAGCTTGACGCCGTAGCGGCGCTCCAGGTCGGCGCGGCGCTCGTGGACGGCCTCCTTGCGGTAGCCGACCACGATGGCGGCCTCGGACAGGCCGACCTCGGCGAAGTTCGCCAGGGTGAGGTCGAGCACGGTCCTGCTGTCCTCGCCCTCCAGGTCGACCACCGGAACCAGCGCCTTGGGCAGGGTGTCGGTGTAGGGGCGAAGACGCCGTCCGGCGCCGGCGGCCAGCACGAGGCCGATCATGCGGGTTCTCCTGTTTCGTCGTGTACGGCTGGCGCCTGGGAGGAGATCCAGAAGCGGATGCTCTCCCCCAGCACCAGAAGCGCCACGGCCCCGGCGAGGACCGCGAGCGCGATGGTGAAGCCCTGGCCGCCGGGCCACAGGGCGGCGGCGACCGTGACCGCCAGGGCGCGGCCCTCGTGTCCGCCGGTGGCCGTGACCAGCCAGCGGGGAGGCGCCCCGGCGCCGCCCCGAAGGCGGTACACCGTGTCGTAGTGATGGTAGGCGCTGGCGGCCACCAGGCAGAAAGCCGCCGGCAACGCACCGTTCACCTCGCTGTGGGCGGCCAACAGCAGGATGGTGAGGTACTCGCCGGCCCGGAACAGCGGCGGGAGCAGCCAGTCGAGGCGGCCCCGCAGCGGGCGGGCGGCGGCCAGGCCGGCGGCGATCCCGTAGCCGAGGGCGCCGAGGACGGCGAACCAGCTGCCCTCCGCCAGCACCGGGGGCAGGGTGGCCAGCAGCACCAGCACGCCGAGGGCCGCCCAGCCGGGCGCGGGCACGCGGGCGCCGCCGGGCAGCGGGACGCGGGCGGCGG
>NZ_RFFJ01000232.1 GCF_003696235.1 Streptomyces triticirhizae | reverse complement strand
CCCCGCGCCCACGCCAGCCGCCCCCGCGCCGGGCGCCCGCTCCGCGCGGTCCAGCTCGCGCAGCGCCCCGCGCCGCGCCTCCGCGACCGCCTCAAGCCCCGAGGGCGAGTAGTCCGGGAGCGCGGAGACGCCGGGGCGGGTGCCGAGCGCCGAACCAACCGCCGGGTCGAGGTCGGCAAGCGTCTCGACATGGGCGTCGGCGATCATCCGAGGAGTGGAAGGCAGCATTGTGTCATCCTCATACAGCACGGGACACAACGGAAGGCACACGTGTTCGATCAGCTGATCGGTCGGGAGCACTCCTCCGGCCTGCTGGACGCGGAGATCGCCAGGACCGTGAGCAGCCACGGCGGCCTCGTGCTGATCGCGGGCGAGGCGGGCATCGGCAAGACCGCGCTGGTCACGGGGGCCGCGCGGGAGGCGGGCAGGCGGGGCCTGCTGGTGGTGGGCGGCGCCTGCTGGGACGCGGACAACGCCCCCGGGTACTGGCCCTGGGTGCAGGTCCTCCGGATGCTGCGGCGGCAGCTCGACCCGGGGGAGTGGGAGGAGTTGGAACGCGCCTCAGCGCACGCGCTCGGCGCGCTCCTCTCCGATGCCGACCCCTCGGTCGTCGCCCACGGCGCCGAGCCCCCCGACCCCGACCGGGCCCCCGACCCCGACCGGGCCCCCGACCTCGACCCCGCCCCCGACCGGGACCCCGACCGCGAGGAGAACGGCCCGGCGCGCGACGGGTTCGCGCTCTTCGACGCGGTGACCACGGCGCTGGTCACCGCCTCCCAGCGCCGCCCGCTGATGGTGGTGCTCGACGACCTGCACTGGGCCGACCCGGCCTCGCTGAGGCTGCTCCGCTTCGCCGCCCAACACACCTGGTTCGAACGGGTGTTGCTGGTGGGCACCTATCGGGACTCCGAGGTGGAGCTGGGCGGTGAGGACGGCGCGGCCCACCCGGCGCGCGACGCCATGATGCCGCTGCTGGCCAGGGCGACCACGGTCTCGCTGGGCGGCCTGGACGAGGCCCAGGTCGGGGACCTGATCGACCGCACGGTGGGCCGCGCCGCCGAGCCGGAGCTGGTGGCCGAGGTGCACCGCCGGACCGGCGGTAACCCGTTCTTCGTCGAGCAGACCGCCCGGCTCTGGCACGGCGGTGGCGCGGTCAGCGCGGTCCCGCCCGGCGTGCGCGACGTGGTGCGCCGGCGCGTGGCCGTGCTGCCGCGCGCCGTGGGGGAACTGCTGCGCCACGCCGCCGTGTTGGGGCGGGAGTTCCACCGGCAGGTGCTGGCCGCCAGCCTCGCGACCCCGCCCGCCCGCGCCGACCGGCTGCTGGAACAGGCCGTCACCGCGCGCCTGGTGCTCCAGCGCGACTCCGGCCGCTTCGCCTTCGCGCACGACCTGGTCAGGGAGACGCTCTACGCCGAGCTGGACGAGGCCGAGGCGCGCCGCCGCCACGCCGCCGTGGTGCGCGCCCTCGACCAACAGCCGGCGCTGGCCGACCGGGTGGTCCCCGCCGACCTCGCGCGCCACGCGCACCTCGCCGGCGACGAGGTCGAGCCGGCGCACGCCCTCGCGCTGCTGCGCGCGGCGGCCGCCGACGCCACCACCCGGCTGGCGTTCGACGAGGCGCACGGGCATCTGGTGCGCGCCTACGCGCTGGCGGCGCGCGCCGACCCGCACCGCCGGGTACTGCTGGGCCTGGAGTTGGGCGAGGAGTTGGCCTGGCGCGGCGAGTGGGACGCCGCCTGGCCGTACTTCGACGAGGTGTTGGCCGAGGCCGACGAGCTGGCCGATCCGATGCTCTCCGCGCGGGTCGCGTTGACCCTCCACACCTCGCGCGCCGCCCGGCGCGGACGGATGCGGGACGTCCTCCCCGAGCTGCTGGCCCGGGCCCATCGCGGGCTCCTGCCCGGTGACGCGGCCGTGGGGCGGCCGCCGGAGGGCGCGGGAGCGCCCGACCAGACCCCGTCCGACCAACCCCCGTCCGACCAGGCCGCGATGGACCGGCTGGCCGGGGAACTCAGCGTGCGGCTGGCCGTGTTGGGCCGGCGCGGCCAGGACGACGACGCGCTGGCCTTCGGCCTCACGGCGCGGCACGACGCGATCTGGGGCCCCGGCTCGGCGGCCGAACGCGCCGTGCTCACCGAGGAGATGACGGCCGTCGCCCGCCGCGCCGGTGACGCCGAGCTGGAACACGTCGCGATGGCGCTGCGCTGGGTGGCGCTGCTGGAGCTGGGCGACCCGGACTACCTCAAGCAGCTGCGCGAGTTCACGGCCACCACCGCCCGCCAGGACCGGCCGCGCTTCGAGCTGTCCTCGCTGATCGACCGTTCCGTGATCGCCACGGTGCACGGCGCGTTCGCCGAGTCGGAACGGCTCCAGGCCGAGGCCGCCGGGATGGTCCGGCAGGACCGGCGGGACCGCTGGTACCACCGGTACATGCTCCAGCTGAGCTGGTCACGGCTGCTGCTCCAGGGCCGGCTCGCCGAGGTGGACGAGCTGCTGGCGCGGATGCCGGAGGTCAACTACCACTATCCGGAGCTGCTGGAGGGGATCACGGCCGTGCACCGGGGCGACGCCGACACGGTCTGCCGCGCGCTGGCGACCGCCGGCGACGGGGAGCGCTATCCGCGCCATGTCCAGGCGCTGTGGCTGCGGTTCCGGGCCCAGGGCGCGGCGGCGGTGGGCGATCCCGAGGGCTGTCGCGCGGCGCGCGCGGCGCTGCTGCCGTTCGCCGACCAGTGGGCGGTGTCCTTCTACGGCTTCGATGTGAGCGGCCCGTTCGCGCTGTGGCTGGGCGAGGCTGAGGCCGGCCTGGGGAACTGGGCGGCGGCCGTGGAACGGTTCGCCGCCGCCGCGCTGACCGCCGACCGGATGCGGGCCGCGCCGTGGGCCGTCGAGGCGCGGCTGCGGCAGGCCGAGGCGGTGTTGGCCCTGGGCGAGCCGGACGCGGGGGAGGAGTCCGAGGCGCTGCTGCGGCTGGTGCTGGACGAGGCCGAGCGGCTGGGCCTGGAGCGGTCCCTCGGCGAGCGGGTGCGGGCGGTCCGCGAGGGCCGGCCACGGCTGGGTCAACGGGCGGGCGAGGAGGCCGAGTTCCGCTTCGACGGCACGGTGTGGACGCTGCGGTTCGCCGGCCGCACGGTGCGGCTGCCGCAGGCCAAGGGGCTGCGGGACCTGCACGAGCTGCTGGCCAGGCCCGGCTCGGACGTGCCGGCGACCCGGCTGCTCGACCCGGCGGGCGGCGCCGAGCTGGTCGCGGCGCGCTCGCTGGGCGGCGACCCGGTGCTGGACGACGCCGCGAAGGCCGCCTACCGGCGGCGGCTGACCGACCTCGACGCGGAGATCGACCGCGCCGACGCGCGCGGCGACGACGAGGCCGCCGCCCGGCTGGACGCGGAACGGGCCGCGCTGCTCGCGGAGCTGCGCGCGGCGGCCGGCCTGGGCGGGCGGGCCAGGCGGCTGGGCGACGAGGCCGAGCGGGCGCGGAAGACCGTCACCGCCCGGATCAGGGACACCCTGCGGCGGCTCGACGAGCACCACCCCGAGCTGGCCGAACACCTGAGGGCCGCCGTCACCACCGGCGCCACCTGCGGCTACCACCCACAACGGATGGTCGCCTGGCGGCTGTGACGCCGGTGTGACGCCGGTGGTGACCCGGGCCCCGGGCCGGTGCCCGCCCGGGGCCCCGCCAAGCCCCCGCCAAGCCCCCGTCAACGGGCCCTACTTGCGGTTGTAGAGCCGCATGGTCAGGGTGCCGAAGACCGCTATCAGCAGGGCCGAGGCGATGAAGACCCAGCCCAGCTCGCTGCCCTCGACGTTCCCGTCCATCAGCCCGCGCACGGCGGCCACCACCCGGGTCACCGGGTTGACGTCGACGAACGCCTGGAGCCAACCGGGCATGGTGTCGGGCGAGACCATGATGTTGCTCAGGAAGGTGGCCGGGAACAGCACCATCATGCTGACGCCCATCACCGACTTCTCCGAGCGCAGCAGCAGCCCGAACATCGTCCACACCCACGAGAACGCGAACGAGAAGCCGACCAGCAGCAGGATCGCCAGCACCACGCCGACCGGCCCGCCGTCCGGGCGGTAGCCCAGGATCAGGCCCAGCACCAGGATGACGACCGAGGCCATGCTGTAGCGGAACATGTCGCCCAGCAGATAGCCGACCATCGCCGACGGCCGCCACACCGGCAGCGTCCGGAAGCGGTCGAAGACGCCCTTGGCGATGTCCGTGTTGACGGCGACGCCGGTGTACATGGTGGTCATCACGACGCTCATCACCATGATCCCCGGCAGCAGGAACTGGAGGTACTCGCTCGTCGAGCCCGCCAGCGCGCCGCCGAAGAGGTAGGTGAACATCAGCGTCATCATGATCGGGAAGATCGTGACGTCGAAGAGCTGCTCGGGCACGTGCTTGATCTTCAGCATCGCCCGCCAGCCGAACGCCGTCGACGCGGCCAACGCGCTGGGGCGCGGCGGCCGTTGACCCGGGGCCAGCACGGCGGCGAGGGTCGCGCGGTCCGGCTCGAAGCCGTCCGCCGCCTCGGGCGCCTGCCCGGCGCCGGTGGTGGTGGTCTCCGTAGCGGTGCTCATGCCACGCTCTCCTTCTGCTCGTCGGACCGCTGCGGGTCGATGGTCGAGGTACCGCCCAGAGGGCTTCCCGAGGCGGGCTCGGCGGCGGCCTCGCCGGCCTTCCGCTCGGGCTGGGTCGGCTTGCCGGTGAGGGCGAGGAAGACCTCGTCGAGGCTGGGCTGGCCCAGCGCGAAGTCGTCCACCACGATCCCGGCGAACGCCAGCTCGCCCAGCGCCAGCGAGGCGCGCTCGGCCGGGCCGTTCTCGCCCTCCCGGACCAGCAGCCGGGCGGAGAGCGAGACCGGGTCCGCGTCCAGCAGCACCTCGGTGCCCAGCCGCTCGGCCAGCAGCCGGCGGGCCGCCTCCCGCTGGTCGGCCTCGCGCAGCCGGACCCGCACCGAGCCCGAGCCGATCGAGGACTTCAGCTGCCCCGGGGTGCCCTCGGCGATGACCTTGCCCGTGTCGATCACCGCGATCCGGCCGGCCAACTGGTCGGCCTCGTCCAGGTACTGCGTCGTGAGCAGCACGGTGGTGCCCTGGGCGACCACGGCGCGCACGATGTCCCACACCTGGTTGCGGGAACGGGGGTCGAGGCCGGTGGTCGGCTCGTCCAGGAAGAGCAGGTCAGGCGTGTTGAGGATGCTGGCGGCGATGTCCACGCGGCGCCGCATCCCGCCCGAGTAGTTCTTCACCTGCTTGTCGGCGGCGGCCGTCAGCCCGAACGCGTCCAGCAGCGCCGCCGCGCGCTCCCTGGCCGCGGCCTTGCGGTGGCCCAGCAGCCGGGCCAACAGGATCAGGTTCTCCGCGCCGGTGAGGTCCTCGTCGACCGAGGCGTACTGCCCGGTCAGGCTCACCCGGGAGCGGACCGTGTCCGCCTCCCGCACCACGTCGTGGCCGAAGACCCTCGCCTCGCCGCCGTCCGGGCGGAGCAGCGTCGCCAGCATCTTCACGGTGGTGGTCTTGCCGGCGCCGTTGGGCCCCAGCACGCCGTAGACGGTGCCCGCCGGAACGGCCAGATCGACGCCGTCCACGGCGCGCAGCTCACCGAATGTCTTGACGAGTCCCGATGTCTCGATCGCCAACTCGCCCTTGCGCTCACTCATTCCGGTCCTTCCAGGGGTGACGCTCGTGTGTTCCGGTCGATGTGCGGTAGACCGGGGCCGAACGGAGAACTCATCGCTCCGCTCGCAAGTTTTTTCGATATCCGTGTGTGAGGCGGTCAGCCTAGGGGCAGGGTCTGACAACGGCCCCCGACCAGCGCCGTTCCCCCGCGCCGTTCACCCCACGTAGGGGCGGCGCTCCTTGGCCTCGCGCAGCGCCAGGCCCCACCAGACCAGCTCGTCCAGCAGCGCCTCCGCCGCGCGCTCCAGCGCGGGGCCGCCGAGCGGCCCGGTCAGGTCCACGGCCACGCAGTTGCGCACGGTCACCGAGCGCAGCTCGTTGAAGACCAGCCGCAGCCCCGCCGCCGCGAGCTGGCCGCAGGCGCCGTGCCCGTAGGAGACGAACCCCACCGGCTTGGCGTGCCACTCGTCGTAGGCGTAGTCCACGGCCTGCTTGAGCGAGGCGGGATAGCCCCAGTTGTACTCGGGGGTGACCACGGCGAAGCCCTCGGCCCGTTCGATCGCGCCGGCGAAGCGGCACATCTCGTCCGTGGGCTCCTCGGGGAAGCGCGCGGGAAAGGCGTAGTCGACGAGGTCCACCAGCTCGACCCGGAGATCATCCCGCCCCCGCGCCCGCCCCAGGAACCACTCCCCCACGGCCGCGCCCATCCGCCCCTCGCGGGTGCTGCCCAGCAGCACCGCCAGCCGCAGCGGCTCCGCCGCCGCATCCGTGGAACGTGCCACCGTCGCTCGCCTCCCCTGGCCCTCGTCCGTCCGTGCCCTCTCACCACCGAAGGCGCGAGACGCACCGCCAGATCGGATCTAGCGGTGTGCCCCGGACGCGCACGAGGGGGGAGCGAACGGCCTCGGGCCGCCCCGCCGCGTGACGGCGGGACGGCCCGGCGGCTCCTCCTCCCGGTCCCTACGTCCCCGCAGCCCCCGCATCCGCCGGGGCCGTCGCGCGGAAGTCCAGCCGCCCGTCCGCGACGTCCACCGTCAGCGCCGTGTGCGGCGTCAGCTCGCCGCGCAGCAGCCGCCGCGACAGCTCGTTGGTCACCTCGCGCTGGATGGTGCGGCGCAGCGGCCGGGCGCCGTACTCCGGCTGGTAGCCGCGCTCCGCCAGCCAGTCCACGGCCGCCGGCGTGAACGTGACGGCCACGTCCTGGGCGTGCAGCTGGTGCCGGGTCTCGTTGAGCATCAGGTCGGTGACCTGCCGCAACTGCTCGCTGCCGAGCTGGCGGAAGATCACGATCTCGTCGATCCGGTTGAGGAACTCGGGGCGGAAGTGCTCCCGCAGGGGGCGCAGGACGCGTTCCCTGCGCTCCTCCTCATCCCCGTCCGCCCCCCGGCCAAAGCCGGCCCGGGGCCCGCGCGCGCTGATCGCCTCGGAGCCCAGGTTGCTGGTCATCACGATCACCGTGTTGGTGAAGTTGACCCGCCGGCCCTGCGCGTCGGTCAGCCGCCCGTCGTCCAACACCTGGAGCAGGATGTTGAAGACGTCCGGGTGCGCCTTCTCCACCTCGTCGAGCAGCAGCAGCGAGTACGGGTCGCGGCGCACGGTCTCCGTCAGCTGGCCCGCCTCCTCGTGCCCCACATAGCCGGGCGGGGCGCCCACCAGCCGGCTGACGGTGTGCCGTTCCTGGTACTCGCTCATGTCGAGCCGCACCATCCGCTCGTCGCTGCCGAAGAGCGCCTCGGCGAGGGTCCTGGCCAGCTCGGTCTTGCCGACGCCGGTCGGCCCCAGGAACAGGAAGCTGCCGATCGGCCGGTCGCCGCTGGACAGCCCGGCCCGCGAGCGCAGCACCGCGTCAGCGACCGCCGAAACCGCCTCGTCCTGGCCGATCACCCGCTCCCGCAGCCGGTTCTCCAGGCCCAGCAGCCGCTCCCGCTCCTCCTGGGTGAGGCTGCTCACCGGGATGCCGGTGGCCCGCGACACCACGTCGGCGATGTCGTCCACAGTGACCTCGGCGATCCGTTCGCGGTCCTGGCCGCGCCGGCCCGACTCCTCGATCCGGCGCTCCAACTCGCTGAGCCGGTCCCGGAGTTCGCTGGCCCGCTCGTAGTCCTCCGCGGCCACCGCCTGGTCCTTGTCGCGCTGCGCCTGCTCCTGCTCGCGCTGGAGCGCCCGCACGTCGCCGCTGGTCGTGGACGCGCTCATCCGCACCCGCGCCCCCGCCTGGTCGATCAGGTCGATCGCCTTGTCCGGCAGGAACCGGTCGGTGAGATAGCGGTCGGAGAGCTGGACGGCGGCCAGCAGCGCCTCGTCGCTGTACCGCACCTGGTGGTGCGCCTCGTAGCGGTCCCGCAGCCCGCGCAGGATCGTGATCGCGTCGTCCGTGGTCGGCTCGGGCACCAGGATCGGCTGGAAACGGCGGGCCAGCGCCGCGTCCTTCTCGATGTAACGCCGGTGCTCCTCCAGCGTGGTGGCGCCGATGACATGCAACTCGCCCCTGGCCAGCGCCGGTTTGAGGATGTTCCCCGCGTCCATCGCGCCGCCGCCGCCGTCGCCGCCCCCGCCGCCGGCGCCGACGACGGTGTGCAGCTCGTCGATGAACACGATCACCTCGTCCGACTGGGCGCGGATCTCGTCGATCAGCCCCGTCAGCCGCTCCTCGAAGTCGCCCCGGTAGCGCGTTCCGGCCACCAGCGCCGAGAAGTTGAGCTGGATCACCCGCCGCCCCAGCAGCACCTCCGGCACGTCGCCCTCGGCCATCCGCTGCGCCAGGCCCTCGACCACCGCCGTCTTGCCGACGCCGGCCTCGCCGATCAGCACCGGGTTGTTCTTGCCCCGGCGGGCCAGCACCTCGATGGTCTGCTCGATCTCGCTCTCCCGGCCGATCACCGGGTCGATCTCGCCGTCCCGCGCCAGCGCGCTCAGGTCCCGGCCGTAACGGTCCAGGTTCGACGCCCGCCCCGCGCCCCGCCCGCCCCCGGGCCCGCCCGGAGCGCGCGCCCCCGCGCCCGGCTGGGC
>NZ_RFFJ01000231.1 GCF_003696235.1 Streptomyces triticirhizae | reverse complement strand
GCGGTAACGCGGCGAGGTGCCGCGTATGGCGTCGCGGGCCCGGCGAGACTTCACGGACACGGCTAGGCCACTGGACCCGGTTCGCGCTCGTCCGCGCGCACGCGGGGTCCGGGTAAAGGTTCGGGCAGGGCCCGGTCAAGCCGAGTAAAGAATGGGCCGGCGGGGGGAGTTGGGCCGGCCGGCCGGGAGGCGCGCGGAGCGGCGCGGGCAGGCCGTTCGCGCCGCTCCCGGTCCCGGCCGCCGGCGCGCGCGCCCGGCGCGCGGCGAAAACCCGATGCTGCCGGCTTCTGGACCGCCGGCCGGCGGCGGGCTACCGTCAGGCGCAATGGGAGCGCTCCCATGTCGTGTTGGTCGGGACACCGCACGGCATGGTCGCCAGCCGCACCGCCCCCACACGGAGCAGGAGTTGGACATGACGTCATCCCCCACCGACACCTCGGCACGCCCTCCCGAGCCCGGCCCCGCCGCGCCGACATCCCCTGTGCGACACCGTTGGCGCGCGCCGGCGACGGTCGCGGCCGCCCTGGCGCTGGTCGCCGCCGGCGCGACCACCGCGCTGGGCGGCGAAACGGACGGGCGCCAGGGCACGGGCCCGTCGGCCGAGTGCACCACGGACGGCTTCTGCGAGGACTTCGAGGCGATGGCCGGCGGCGCCCCGTCCGGGCGGTGGGCCGTGGAGACCCGCGACTGTTCGGGCCTGGGCACGGCGACCGTCGACACCACGGTGGGCCACGAGGGCAGCCAGTCGCTCCGGATCGACGGCGCCGAGGGCTACTGCAACCATGTCTTCGCCGCCACCGACCTCGCCGACGTGGACACCTCGGCCGGCCTCTATGTGCGCTTCTGGGTCCGCCACACCACCGAACTCCCCATGCAGCACGTGACGTTCATGGCGATGGAGGACGTCAACGACAACTCCCGCGACCTGCGGATGGGCGGCCAGAACGCGGCGCTCCAGTGGAACCGGGAGTCCGACGACGCGACGTTGCCCGCCCAGAGCCCGGCGGGCGTGGCGCTGAGCGCCCCGCTTCCGGTGGACGAGTGGTCCTGCCTGGAGTTCCAACTTGACGGGCAGAACGGTCTGTTGGAGACCTGGCTCAACGGCGAGCTGGTGGAGGGCCTGGTGGTGGACGGCGAGCCCACGCACGACGTGGACCAGCAGTGGCTCAGCCGCGCGGGCTGGGCGCCCGAGGTGGCCGACCTGCGCCTGGGCTGGGAGAGCTACGGCCAGGGCGCCGACACCCTCTGGTACGACGACATCGCGGTGGGCACCACCCGCACCGGCTGCTGACGCCACCCCCGAACGCGGCCGTCCGGGACTGGCGGTGGCACCCACCCCGGACGGCCGTCTCCAACATCCCTCACGCGCGCGGGAGTTCGGCGTGTGCGTCCGCCTCGCGCAGCACCCAGGGCTCGTGGGCGACCAGCAGCAGGGCGCGGCGACGGGCCCGCAGGTTCGTCCACAGGGCGCGCGCGGTGTCGATGTCCAGGCCGGCCAGAGGATCGTCGAGCACCAGCAACTCCGGCTCCCGCGAAAGGAGTCGGGCCAGCGCCACCCGGCGCACCTGGCCGCCCGAGAGGCGCTGCCCGCGCGGCCCGACGACCGTCTCCAGGCCGTCCGGCATCCGCGCCAGGTCGTCCTCCAGCAGGGCCAGCCGGACCGCCGCCCGCACGGCGCTCTCGTCGGGCTCCCGGCCGAGCAGGATGTTCTCCCGCAGGGTGCCGCTGAACAGCCGGGCTTCCTGGGGGAGATACCCGCACCGGGGAGGAACGAGGAACTCCTGCGGCCGGGCGATCCGTTGCCCGTTCCACCACAGCTCCCCCTCGCCGGGCGGGAGTTGGCCGGCGACCAGCCGGAGCAGGGTGCTCTTGCCGGCGCCGACCGGGCCGGTGACCACGGTCGCCGATCCGGCGGTCAGCTCCAGGTCGATGCCGCGCAGGGCCCGTTGGCCGTCCGCGTGGCGGTAGCCGAGTCCGGTCGCGGTGAGCCGTTCCAGTGGGGAGCGGGCCGGCGGGGGAGCGGACGGCGGTGGCTCCGCCCGCAGATGGACGGGCGCCGGGGTCACCAACCTGGCTGGTCCGTCCGCGAGTTGGGCGAGGCGGCCGAGTGAGACGCCGGCCTGCCTGACCCGGCCGGGGAGGGTGCCCAGGGTGTGCACGGCCTCCGTGACGAACGGCAGATAGGCCAGGAAGAGCGCCAGGTCGCCCAGCGAGAACCGGCCGGCCCGCATCTGCCCGGCGACCAGCAGCAGCACGGCGCCGGTGCCCAGCGCCGTGGTGGCCCGCAGCACGGCCCCCTGGAGCGAGGTGAGGACCTCGTCCCGCACCGCCGCCCGCCGGCGGACCGCGTTGGCCTCGGCCAGCCGGGCGACGACCCGTTCCTCGGCCCGGCCCGCGCGCACCGTCGCCAGCCCGCCGACGATCTCGGCGACCCGGGTGCCGACCTCGCCGGCGGCGGCCCGGCTGGCCGCCCGGTGCCGTTCCACCGGCCCGCCCAGCGCCCGGCCCACCGCCGTGACCAGCGCGATCAACGCCACCAGCGCCAGCGTGGCCCGCACGTCCGTCGCCCACAGCACGGCGACGGCCGCGCCGGCCACCAGCAGGCGCGCCACGTTGGACGCCGACCAGATGGCGAAGACGCCCACCTCGTCGGCGTCGCCGCCGAGCCTGCTGACCACCTCGCCGGTCGGGTGGCGCGGCGCGGCCCCCGCCGGCCGGGCGAGGAGCGCGTCCAGCACCCGGTCCTGGAGCCCGGCGCGCACCGTGTAGGTGTACCCGGGCTCCAGCCTCGGCAGCACCAGCCCGTACCAGAGGGCCAGCCTCGCCGCCTCATTGACCGCCAACAGGCCTGCCCACAGAGGGATCTGGCCCCAGTCGCCGGACCCGTTCGCCAGCGTGTCGAGGGCCGCCTGGAGGAGCAGCCCGGTCAGCAGCAGGGTGGTTCTCAGCAGCGTCCAGCAGGCGTCCAGGAGCAGCTGGGGGCCGGGGCGGGCGGCGAGCAGCCGCAGCAGATGGCGGGTCACCGGCCCAACTCCCCGGCCGACAGGCGGCGGCTGAACTCGGAGTCCGGATCCTCCAACAGCGCGGCGCGCGGGCCGTGTTCGACCAGCCGGCCGTCCGCCAGCACGGCCACCTCGTCCGCCGTGCGCACCGTGTCGAGCTGGTGGGCGACGAGCACGGCGGTCCGCCCGGCCAGCAGCCGCTCGGTCGCCGTGTGCAGGGCGCGGCGGCCGGCGGGGGAGAGCCGGGAGGTCGGCTCGTCGAGCACCACCAGCGCCGGGTCGGTGACCAACACCCGGGCGAGCGAGAGGAGTTGCGCCTCGCCCTCGGACACCGGCCGCCCGCCGGCGCCGAGTCGGGTGGACAGCCCGTCCGGCAGCGCGTCCAGCCAGTCGCCGAGTCCCACCTCCCGGACCGCCGCCTCGATCTGACGGTCACTCAACCAAGTGTCGAAGAGGGAGACGTTCTCCCTGACCGTGGCGTGGAAGATCCGCACCTCCTGGGTGACCAGGCCGACCTGGCGGCGCACCGAGTCGCCGGACAGCCCGCGCAGGTCGTGGCCGTCGAGGAGGACGCGGCCCGAGGTCGGGTCGGCGAACCGGAAGAGCAGCCCGGCGAGGGTGCTCTTGCCCGAGCCGGTGCGCCCCAGGAGGGCCAGCCGCCGGCCGGGCGCGAGCCGCAGCGTGACGCCGTCGAGCGCCGGCTTCTCGTCCGGCGCGTAGCGGAACGTGACCTCCTCCAGGGCCACGCCCAGGGCGCCGCCGGCCGGCCGGGGCAGCCGCCCGGGCCCGTCGACCACGCTCGGGCGTTCCGCCAGCAGCTCGCCGACGCGCTGCCAGGCGCCCAGGGCCTGTTGCAGGTCGTGTGCCTGGTGGGCGATGTGCAGCAGCGGCATCTGGAGCATTCCGGCGTAGGCGATCAGCACATAGGCGCCGCCCAGCGAGAGGTGCCCGCCCAGGTGCAGCGCGGCCCCGGCCAGCAGGGCCAGCAGCAACCCGGCCGAGGCGAGGCCCTGGGCGGCGGCCGGCCAGCGCACGCCGAGCGTGATCGCGTGCCGCGCGACGGCGAGCAGCGTGGCGGCGTCCCGCCAGAAGGCCCGCCGCGCCACGTCGTTCGCCCCCGCGCCCCTCAGGTCGGGCAGCCCGTCGACATGTTCGGCGACCCGCCCCAACAGGGCGGCCGACGCGGCGCGTTGGGCCGCCGCGGCCGGGACCGCGCCGCGCGTCAGCCGTCGCAGCAGCACCACGCCGCCGCCGACCAGCGGCAGATAGCCCAGGGCCACCCGCCAGTCGGTGGCCAGCAGCGCGACGCCGATGCCGAGCAGCAGCAGCCCGTTGGCGATCAGCAGCGGAACCATCCGGGAGAAGAGGTTCGCCAGCCGCCCGACGTCCCCGTCGATCCGGTCCACCAGCGCGCCCGGCGGGTGCCGTTGGGTGAAGGTGAGGTCCAGTCGAAGGCAGTGCCGCACCAGGTCGAGCCGGAGCGCGTTGGTCGCCGACCAGGCGACCCGGGCGGCCAGCGCGTCGCCGAGCACCAGCAACGCCTCGGCGAGCAGGGCCAGTCCGGCGAACGCGGCGGCGGCCCACAGCAGCGTCCCCGTCCCCGCCCCCTCGGCCGCCCGGTCCACGAACCGCCGCAGCAGCTGGGGCGCGGCCACCGCCACCGCCGTCGAGGCGACCAGCGCCACGCCCAGCAGCGCCAACCGGCCCCGGTGCGGGGCGAGATACGGCAACGCGAGGGAGAGCGGACGGAACGGGGCCGGGCTGACCGCAGGCGGCATCGCGAACGGACTCCAAGCGTGGGGAGGGGGCTCCGGGAGGCGACCCGGAGACCGTACCCGAGATCGTCACGCTCCATCCGCCGTGGCACGCGGGCCCGAAGGCCCGCCGCGCCGACGTCGGCCGGGACGGCCCGGAGTGGCCGCCGTGCGCCTGTTCGATGGTTTCTGGCCCATCGCCCGTCGTGCAATGGCCAGTTGAGCCGTGCGGGCGCCCTGAGCAGGTCAACAGCGGGCAGAATCGGCCAGGTAGGCCGACCTGCGGCCGGTTGAAGGGGCACAATGGACCAGACCGTGGCCGACGCGGCCGACTCCCGCGTTCGCGACCTGCGTGGCGAGCCCGGCGGCGGGCCGCTGACCCTCTGTTGGCCGGCCGGGCACCGGGTGCTGGTCAGCGGCCTGCCCGGCTGCGGGAAGTCCACCCTGATGGCGCGTGCGACCGGCCCCGGCGGCGGCCCGGGGAGCGTGCTGACCGTCGACTCCCAGGAGGTCAGGGCGCGTTGGGACCGGCGGCTGGGCGAACGGCTGCCCTACGCGGCCTACCGCCCGCTGGTGCGCCTGGCGCACTACCTGAGGCTGTGGCGCACGCTGCGGCGCCGGGACGCCGTGCTGGTGCACGACTGCGGGCGGGTGCGCTGGGTGCGGGCGTGGCTGGCCTGGCACGCCTGGCGCCGGCGGCGGCCCTACGACCTGCTGCTCCTCGACGTTCCGCCGGAGGAGGCGCTGGCCGGGCAGCGGCGACGCGGCCGGGCGGTCTCCGCCTACGCGTTCCGCCGCCATCGCCGGGCGCTCAGCCGGCTGTTGGCCCGGGTCGAGGCGGGGCGGCTGCCGCCGGGCTGCGGCGCGGTGGTGCTGCTCGACGCGCCGGTCGCCGCGCGGGCCACCCTGTCGTTCGTGACCCCGGACGACGCCCCGACGGCAACGCGGTTCCCGCTGGTGGAACGCCTCTAGCGGCCGCCGCCCCGACTCGGGCAAACGATCGGCAAAGCCCGTCCGAAAGTGGCCCGTTGGGCCCCGGCCGGCGCCGGGGCCTGCCGCTGCCGGGCACGTGGGCTCAACGGGCGTTTCGGGTCGTCGGGAGTGGCGGGGTGTCGGCGCGGCGGGTCAGCCTTCCGGGACGGCGCGCACCAACACGAGGGAGCCCAGCCAGCTGGGGCGGTGACGCAGCTCGCCGTGCCGGGCGTCCCAGCTGCCGTCGTGCAACGCGGCGCGCAGCGCCTCGACATACCGCTCGCGCACCGACGGCTCCACGAAGCTCCAGGCCGAACAGGCGTCCCTGGCCCCGGGGTCGAGCAGTCGCTCCGGGCGGCCGTAGTACGCCTCGTTGAAGCCGTCGACGCAGTCGAGCGGTATCGGCACCCGCTCCACCGTGGCGTGGCCGCCGAGGAGGGCGGTGATCTCCTCGATCGCCGGGTAGCGCCGCGCCTCGGTGTCCAGCACCGAGGGCGCGTAGGAGTGCAGCCAGAAGTCCCGCACCAGCGCGGGGTCGCAGGTGAGGACGACCACCGGGCCGCGCGCCACCCGGCGCGACTCCCGCAGCCCGGCCGCGAGGTCGTTCCACTGGTGCACGCTGAACGTGGTCATCGCCGCGTCGAAGGCGTCGTCGTCGAACGGCAGGGCCTCGGCGGCGGCGTTCACGGCCGGGGCGAGGTGCGGCGGGCGGCGCGCCCGCATCGTGCGGGACGGCTCGACGGCGGTGACCCGGGGCGCGACGGACTCGTACGAGCCGGCGCCCGCGCCGACGTTGACCACGGTCTCGGCCGGGGCCAGGGCGCGGGCGATCGCGTCGGCGATCCGGGGGTCGGGCTGGCGGTAGCGGCTGTAGTCGGCGGCGATGGCACCGTAGTCGGCGTCCCCTGCACTGCCGTCCCGGGTTTGTTTCGTCACGGGACAAAGTCTAGTCCCGAGGGCCCGACGGTCGACGGCTGGCCGGCGACCAGGGGAACGGCGCGAGCGCCGGCGTGTGGAGCGTGGTCGCGCGCCGGCGCGGGCTTCACGCCGGCGCGGGCCGTCAGCCCGGGAGCCCGTAGACCCGGCGGGCGTTGTCGCCGAAGACCGCCGCGCGTTCGGTGGGGGCCAGCCCGCCGGTCAACTCCCGTGCCGCGCCCAGCACATCCGCGTAGGAGGCGGCGGCCAGACAGACCGGCCAGTCCGAGCCGAACAGCACCCGACCCGGGCCGAAGGCGTCCAGCGCGACCGCCGCGTAGGGGCGCAACTGGTCCACCGTCCACGCCCCCCACTCCGCCTCGGTCACCAGCCCCGACAGCTTGCAGCTGACCCGTGGCTCGGCGGCCAGCTCGCGCAGCGGGCCGGCCCACGGCTCCAACTCGCCCGAGGCGATCGGCGGCTTGGCCAGATGGTCCAGCACACAGCGCAGCTCGGGCAGCGCCCGCACCGTCTCGATGGCGGCGGGCAGTTGGTGGGGGAGAACCAGCAGGTCGTAGACGAGTCCGGCGTCGGCGACCGCCGAAAGACCGGCGCGCACCTCGGGCCGGCACAGCCACCGGGGGTCGGCCTCGCCCTGCACCAGATGGCGCACCCCGACCAGCTTCCCGCCGCCGGGGCCGGAGCGCAGCCGGGCCAGGTCCTCGGCCACCGCCCCCGCGCCCGCCGTCAGATCGACCCAGCCGACCACCCCGGCGACCAGCGGCGTGCGTTCGGCGACGGCCAGGAACTCCACCGTCTCCGCCGGGTCGGGGAGCACCTGCACCAACACCGTTCCGGTCACCCCGGAGCCCGCGACCGTCTCGGTCAACTCCCCGACGCCGAAGGCCCGGTGCAGCGTGGCCATCCCCGACTCCAGGAGCCAGGGCTGGGGCCGGTGCGCGGGGTCCCACAGGTGGTGGTGGGCGTCGATCAGCCCGCCGGAGCCGGTCACCGCGCGGCCCCGCCGTCCCGGGCCCGGCCGTCCCCGGCCGCGCCGGCTCCCGTGGCGTCCGCCTCCAGCAGGTCCCACAGCTCATCGGGGATCTCGGTCGCGGCATGGGCGACGTTCTCGGTGATCTCGCGGCCGTCGCGCGCGCCGAGCACCACCCCGCCGACGGCCGGGTGGCGCAGCGCGAACCGCACGGCGGCGGCCGGCAGCGGCACCCCGAACGCGGCGCAGTGCTCGGCCATCGCGCGCGCCCCGCGGAGCAACGGCTCGGGCGCCGGCGCGTAGTCGAACGTCGCGCCGGCGCGCGGGGCGGCCAACAGCCCGCTGTTGAACACCCCGCCGACCAACACGCCCACGTTGCGCGCCGCGCACGCCGGCAGCAGCTCCTCGGCCGCGCTCCGGTCGAGCAACGAGTAACGGCCGGCGACCAGCACCACGTCCAGGTCCGTCTCCCTGACCAGCCGCGTCAGCATCGCGGTCTGGTTCATCCCGGCGCCGATGGCCCGGACCACGCCCTGGTCGCGCAGCTCGGCCAGCGCCGGATAGGCCACGGCCAGCGCCTGCTCGCCGTGGTCGTCGGGGTCGTGGAGCAGCACCAGGTCGAAGGCGTCGAGGCCGGACCGCTCCAGGCTCTCGGTGAGCGAGGCCCGCACCCCTTCGGCGCTGAAGTCCCAGACGCGCGCCAGGTCCGTGGGCACACCGTGGAAGCCCTCGGTGCCCGGCGGCGAGAAGCCCGGGCGCAGCAGGCGGCCCACCTTGGTGGAGACCACGACCTCGTCCCTGGGGCGGTCGGCCAGGAACGCGCCGAGCCTCCGCTCGGCCACGCCGAGCCCGTAGTGGGGCGCGGTGTCGAAGAACCGGACGCCCGCCTCCCAGGCGGCCTCCAACGTTCGCTCCGCCTCGGCCTCGGAGACCGGGGTGAAGAGCCCGGCCAACGGGGCCGTGCCCAGGCCGATCCGGCTCACGGTCACGCCCGAGCGCCCCAACGTCGCCCGCCCGCCGGCGACCACGCCCGTCACCGTGCCACCGCCGGCGCGCACTCCGGCGCGAGCACGGGCCCGCGCGCCCGGGCGCACCCGGGCGCCAACAGCGGCCCGCACCCCGGTGCGAGCACCGGCGCGCGTCG
>NZ_RFFJ01000230.1 GCF_003696235.1 Streptomyces triticirhizae | reverse complement strand
CTGCTCCGCGCGGCGGCGCCGCTCGTCGGCCGGGTCGAGGGAGAGCTGGCGGGTGGCGCGGTCGGCGTCGGTCAGCCCCTCGGCGCGCAGCGCGACCGCGCGCACCCGGGCGCGCTGGAGGCCGAGCGCGTCGTGCAGGGCGTCGGCCAGGGCGAGCAACGCCGGGGTGTGCGCGGTCGGTTCGGCCAGCTCGCGGCGGCGGGTGGTGGTGGCGTGGTCGGCGTAGCGGACGGTGAGGGTCAGCGCGCGGGCGGTCTGGCCGGCGCCGCGCAGCCGGTAGCCCAGCTCGTCGGCGAGGCTCAGCAGCGCGCGGTGGCGCCATCCCGCGTCGAGTTCGTCGTGGCCGAAGCGGTGCTCGACCGCCAGCGTCGGCTCGGGCGCGCCGGGAACGACGGGCGTGGGGTCCTCGCCCCTGGCCAGCGCGCGCAGCCGGCGGGCCTGGCCGGCGCCGAGGACCCGTTGCAGGGTGGCCGGCGGCGCGGCGGCCAGCCGGCCCACCACGCCCAGGCCGTATCCGGCCAACGAACGCGCGGTCGCCGCGCCCACCCCGGGCAGCGCGTCGACCGGCAGCTCGGCGAGGAACTCCGCGATCCCCTCGGGGTCCTCGGGCACCACCCACACCCCGGGCCCGTCCCGGCCGACCAGGGCCAGCCGGGCCAGCAGCGGGTTGCCGGCCACGCCGATGGCGCAGTCCACGCCGTGCCGGGCCAGGGCCCGCACCCGGACCAGCCCGGCCAGCCGCTCGGCGTCGGCCTCGAAGTACCGCAGCGCGCCGGCGACATCGGCGAGCGCGGCGTCCGGGGGCAGGGAGCGCACCACGGGGGTGAGGTCCTCCAGCAGCCGGACCAGCTCGTGGTGGTCCTCGCTCCGGCGCCCTGGAAGGCCGAGGAACCGGACGTGGAGCACGGCGCGTTCGCTCATCCGGCGCTCCCCGGGCTGGCGTGCCAGAGCTTGCGCGGCGCCTTGGGCGACTCGCCGGCGGGCCGCAGGTCGGCCCAGGGGTGCAGGTCGTGGCCGCCGGGCTGCTCGATGCGCCGGGTCACGGCCGACTCACCCGCGGGTCCGTTCACGGCCTCGTTCACGGGTTCGTTCGCGGGTTCGTTCGCGTTCCCGGCCGCCGCCTCCCCGGTGTGGGCGAGGTGTTCGGCGACCGCCGACAGGCCGCCGGCGGCGCGGAGTTCGACGAGGTCGGCGAGGTCCCAGGCGATCTGGCCGACCACGCTGAGGGTGCGCGGGCCGCGCCGCTGGACCGTGCCGCGCACCAGCAGCAGCCAGGAGTGGAAGACGGTGTGCGCGCTGGCGGCGTGGCTGTCCTCGAAGAAGGCGAGGTCGACCAGCCCGTTGGTGTCGTCCAGGGTCACGAAGATCACCCGCCGCCCCGAGCGGATCGGCGGGGTCTGGGTGGCGACCTTGGCGCCGGCCACCAACACCGTCGCGCCGTGCTCAACCTCGCGCAGCCGCCGGGCGTCGATGACCCCCAACTCGTCCAGAAACGCTCGGTGATCGGTCAACAGATGGCGTTGGGTCTCCATGCCCAGCACGCCGAGTTCGGCCTCAAGCCGCTCGTCCCGGTCCAGGTCGGGCAGGCCGGCGGGCGGGGTGTGGTCCGCGTCGGGCTGGTTCACGTCCAGCGGCAGCTGGCGCGCGCCGGGCGCACGCCCCCGGCGCTGCCGGTGCAACTCGGCCAGGTGCAGCAGCAGATCGCGCCGGTTCTCGCCGAAGGAGTCCAACGCGCCGACCGTGGCGAGCCGTTCGGCCACCGGGCGGCTGGGCGCGGCGCGGTTGACCAGGTCGGTCAGCGAGGCGTACGGGCGGCCGGCCGCGATCCTGGCCGCCTCGTCCTCGGAGATGCCCTTCACCTCGCCCAGCGCCAACCGGACGCCCCAGCGCCCGGATTCAGACTCTAGTTCGATTCTATAGACCGCGTCGGACCGGTTCACGTCCAGCGGCAGCACCGGCACCCCGCGCCGCCTCGCGTCGGCCAACAGCAGCCGCTTGGGGTACATCCCGGGGTCGTGGGTGAGCAACCCGGCGTAGAAGGCGGCCGGATGGTGGGCCTTCAGCCAGGCCGACTGGTAGGTCGGCACGGCGAAGGCCACCGCGTGCGCCTTGCAGAAGCCGTAGGCCCCGAACGCCTCGACGCTCTCCCAGGCACGCTCGATCACCTCGGGCGGATAGCCGCGCCGCTCGGCCAGCTCGGCGAACCAGACCCGCACCCGCCCCCGGCGCTCCGGGTCGGACAGCGCCCGCCTGGCCTCGTCGGCCATCCCGGCGTCGCAGCCGGTCATGGTCGCGACCACGCCGATGATCTGCTCGTGGAAGACCACCACGCCATGGGTCTCCCGCAGCACCGGCTCCAGGTCGGGGTGGACGTAACGGACCGCGCGCCGGCCGTGCTTGGCGTCGATGAACGGGTTGACCATGTCGGCCGAGACCGGCCCGGGTCGGAAGAGCGATATGTCGACCACCAGGTCGTGGAAGTCCACGGGTTGCAGCCGGCCCAGCAGGTCCCGTTGGCCGGGTGACTCGATCTGGAAGCAGCCCAGGGTCTCGGTGGAACGGATCAGCCGGTAGGTCTCCGGGTCGCCCCCGGGCACCCGGTCCAGGTCGATCCGCTCTCCGGTGGCCCGTTCGGTCTCGGCCACCGCGTGCGCCATCGCCGACTGCATCCGCACGCCCAGCACGTCCAGCTTGAGCAGCCCGAGGTCCTCCACGTCCTCCTTGTCGAACTGGGACATCGCGAAGCCCTCGCCGCTGGTGGGCACCACGGGCGTGCGGGCGCGCAGCGAGGCGTCGGAGAGCAGCACCCCGCACGGGTGCATGGCCACCCCGCGCGGCAGGCCGTCCAACGCCTCGACCAGCTCCCACATCCGGGGGCCGTAGGCGTCGGCGTCCACCCCGCGCAGCTCGGGCAGCTCCGCCAGCGCGGCGCGCGCGTCGCCGGCCCTGATGTGCGGGAACGCCTTGGCCAGCCGGTCCACCTCGGCCGGCTCGACGCCCAGCGCCAGGCCGACGTCCCGCACCGCGTGCCGCACCCGGTAGGTCTCCGGCATGGCGACCGTCGCCACCCGGTCCTCGCCGAAGCGGTCGAAGATCGCCCGGTACGCCTCCAGCCGGCGGGCCGACTCGACGTCCACGTCGATGTCGGGCAGCACCGGGCGGCGCGGGGAGAGGAACCGCTCCATCAGCAGCCCGTGTTCCACCGGGTCGGCCGCCGCGATCCCCAGCAGGTGGTTGACCAGCGAGCCGGCGCCCGAGCCCCGGGCGGTGACCCGGATGCCCAGCGCGCGGATGTCCGCCACCACCTGGGCGACGGTCAGGAAGTACGAGGCGTAGCCGAGACGTTCGACGATCGCCAGCTCCGTCTCCAGCCGCGCCCAGCGCTCGCGGTCCCGCGCGTGCCCCCGGAGCAGCATCGCCGCGGCGCAGCGGGAGCGCAACACCCGGGCGGCGGTGCGCCGTTCGGCGCCGACCAGGGCGGGCTCGGGGAAGTGCACGCTGCCCAGGCCCAGGTCGTCCTCGGGGTCGACCCGGCAGGAGAGCGCGGTCTCGGCGGTGTGCTCCAGCAGCCGCCGGGCGGCCTTCGGGCCGTAGCCGGCGTCCCGGACGACGCGTTCGGCCGCGCGCTCCATCGCGGCCGGGTCCTTCAGCCAGCGCTCGCCGTTGTCCAGGGGGCCGCGCGGGTCGATGGGCACCAGCCGGCGGGCGGAGTCCAGCACGTCGGCCACCGGGCCCTGCCCCTCGTCGGCGTAGCGGACGGCGTTGCTGAGGACCGGGGTGATCCCGGTCTCGACGGCCAGGCCCAGGGTGCGGGCGGCGGTGCGCGCCGGGCCGCTGGCGACGACCTCCAGGCGCAGCGCCGGGCCGAACAGTTCCCGCCAGGGCGCCAGCAGCCGCACCGCCCGGTCGGGGCGGCCGGCGGTCAGCGCCCGGCCGGGCTCGGACTCCGGGCCCAGCAGCGCGACAACGCCCCGACCGCCGCCGGCGGCCAGCTCCGACCAGGGCAGCAGCGGGCGTTCCCCGCCGACCGCGTGGGCGGCGGAGACCAGCCGGCACAGCTCGGCCCAGCCGGCCGCGCCGTCCCTGGCCAGCAGCACCACCCGGGGCGCGGACTCGTCGGTGAACGCGCCCCCGCGCACGGGGGTGCGCCGACGTTGCGTGGCGGTGCGTTCGCGCTCCTCGGGCGGGCCGACGGCCAACTCGACGCCGTAGACCGGGCGCACCCCGGCCCTGGCGCACCCCCTGGCGAACCGGACGGCGCCGGCCAGGGTGTCCCGGTCGGTGAGCGCCACGGCCTCCATCCCCCGTTCACCGGCCCGTTCGGCGAGCCGCTCGGGGTGCGAGGCGCCGTAGCGGAGGGAGAACCCGGAGGCCACATGGAGATGGGTGAACCCCGCCATCGCCCGCACCTCCTTCGCGCACCCGACCCCCTGTCCGCCGCTGTTCCGGTCCACCATAAACCAGCCATCGAACGCTTGTACGATTGGCGTCCGCCGCAGGTCACCGGGGGTTTTCGCGATCTTGGCTGGCCGAAAGCCGACCCGGAACGGGCGGCCGGCAACGGCCTTGGGCGAGCACCGAGTTAGCCCTCCGGGGCGGGCGCGGGACGCTCCCGGGCGGGCGTGCGGGACGCTCCCGCGCCCCTCGGCGCGCGCCCGGCGCGTTAGGCTGCCCGGGTGGCTAATCCCCCCGTGTCCCGGTCCCCCTTCGACCTGGTGATCTTCGACTGTGACGGCGTGCTCGTGGACAGCGAGCCGCTGGCGCTCCGGGTCTGCCTGGACCTGGGCGCGGAGCTGGGCTGGCCGCTGACCGAGGACGAGGTGATCGACCGCTTCCTGGGCCGCTCCGAGCGCGCGGTCGAGCAGCAGATCGCCGAACGACTCGGCGCCGAACTGGCCGCGCGCTGGGGCGAGGAGTACCGCGCCCGGCTGGCCCGCGCGATCGACACCGAACTCACCGAGGTGGACGGCGTCTCCGAGGCCCTGGACGCGCTGCCCGTCCCGCTGTTCTGCATCGCCTCCAGCGGCAGCCACGACAAGATGCGCCGCACGCTGGGCCGCACCGGCCTGCGCGAACGGTTCGGGGACGAGCGGATCTTCAGCGCCAGCGAGGTGGCCAGGGGCAAGCCGGAGCCCGACCTCTTCCTGTACGCGGCGGACCGCATGGGCGTGGCCCCGGCCCGCTGCGCGGTGGTCGAGGACAGCCAGTACGGGGTGCGCGCCGCCCGCGCCGCCGGGATGCGCGCCTTCGGCTACGCGGGCGGCCTCACCCCGGCCGAGTGGCTCGCCGGCCCCGGCACCACCGTCTTCGACGACATGCGCAAGCTGCCGGTACTGCTGGGCGCCAGCTGACACCCGAGCCCGAACCCCGACGCTCGCGGCGCGCGAGGCGCCGCGCGCCCCGTCACACACGCCCCTTCATCCCCCTTCGCGCCCGTTTCACCCGACATGCCGGAATGTCGGCGATCGCCCAGTATTGACCAGGTGAGAGGCCCGAAGAGGCGGGCGCGAGACGAAGGGGTGTCACACATGGCGGAGAACACACTGCGGGGGAAGGTCGCGGTGATCGGCGGGGGTGAGAAGAACCTGGGCGGCCTGCTCAGCCGGACCTTCGCCGAGGGCGGGGCCCGGGTGGTGGTGCACTACCACCACAGCCGGGACGAGGCCGAGGAGACGGTCCGGGCGGTCAAGGAGGCCGGCGGGGAGGCGGTCCCCATCCAGGGCGACCTGACCAGGCCCGCCGAGGTGAGCCGGGTCTTCGACACGGCCGTCGAGTCCTTCGGCGGCGTCGACATCGCGGTGAACACCACCGGGATGGTGCTGCGCAAGCCGATCCTGGAGACCACCGAGGACGAGTACGACCGGATGTTCGGCATCAACGCCAAGGCCGGCTTCTTCTTCATCCAGGAGGCCGGCCGCCGGCTCAACGAGGGCGGTCGGATCGTCAGCCTCGGCACCTCCCTGCTGGCCGCCTTCACCGACGGGTACGCCACCTACGCCGGCGGCAAGTCCCCGTTGGAGCACTTCACCCGGGCGGCGGCCAAGGAGTTCGCCGACCGGCGGATCTCCGTGAACGTGGTCGCCCCCGGGCCCATGGACACCCCGTTCTTCTATCCGCAGGAGACGCCCGAGCGGGTCGAGTTCCACCGCTCGCAGGCGATGGGCGGCCAGCTCACCCAGGTCGATGACGTTGCTCGGTTCATCACCTATCTGGTCACCGACGGCGCGTGGTTCACCGGGCAGACCCTCTTCCCCAACGGCGGATACACCACCCGCTGACCACGGGCCGCCCCGGGGAACCGGCGGTGTGGGTGCGGGGCAACGCCGACCGCGCCCTGGCCGGGACCCGCGCCAGGGCGGACGCCGCCGACGGGCGCTGGAGGTCTTCACCGCGCTCGCCGCCGACCAGCGGTGACGGGCGGGAACAGGTCAACGCCCGGCGGAACGACGCCCGTTGCCGCGCCTTCGCGCCCGGTCACGCGCGGCGACGGCGGGCCAGTGGGCCGGGCGGGTCAGCCGCTCGGGAACGGTCGTCACGCCGTCGCCGCGCACGGCGTTGAGCTGGGCCTGGGTGACGAAGAGCGCGCCGGCCAGCCGGGCGCCCCGCAGGTCGGCCCCGCGCAGGTCGGCGCCGATCAGGACAGCGCCCCGCAGGTCGGCCCCGCCGAGATCGGCCGCGATCAGCAGCGCGCCCCGCAGGTTCGCCCCCCGCAGGTCGGCCCCGCGCAGCCGGGCGCCCGCCAGGTCGGCGCCCCTGCGGTAGCGGCGCGCGGCCGGCAGCCCGGCCCTCGCGCGCTCGCTCACCGCGAGCAGCAGCTCGTTGACGCCGGCGCGGTGCGCCGCGACGTCCAGCGCGAGCAGTTCGTCGGCCCCGGCGTCGACCAGCCGTTCCGTCTCGGCCAACGCCCCCGCCAGCCGCCCGGCCAGCGGGCGGGCGGCGGGCAGCGCGGTGGCCTGGGTCAGGTACCAGAGCAGCTCGTGGAGTTGACGCTGCACGGGGAAGACGGCGAACATCCGCCGCGCCGTCGCGGGGTCCTCGCGCCAGTCAGCGCCGTCGAAGGTGACCCGGGAGACCCGTTGACCAGCGCCGAAGCAGTCGAAGACGGCGCAGCCGGCATAGCCCGCCTCCCTCAGCCCGGCGTGGATGCCGCAGCGGGAGTCGGCGCCGAGGTGGCCGCAGGGCGTGCCGGCCGGCTTGCTCCGCGCGAAGTCGGCCGAGGCGGCGAACGGGAGCGCCACGCAGCACAGCCCGTGACAGTCGGCGCAGTCGCCGACCAGCGCGAGCCGCCGGCGCGCGCCGGCGGTCACGGGTGGTGTGCCTGGGGACAACGCGCCCCTCCTCGTGCGACTCAGCCGGCTCGTGCGCCCCATCCTCCCAGGCGTCTCCCCGCTGGTTCAGTGGGGCCCGGCCGGGGCCTCGAACTCCGTCCCGCAGGGCCCGGCGCCCTCGCTCTCCGGGAGCCGCACCCGTTCGCCACTCATCGTCAGCGTCGGGTACCAGTCGCCGATCCGCTCCGCCGAGCGGCCCACGTAGTGGCAGATGAACGAGCGGCGGAACCGGTCGGCCGTGCGGTTGGGCTGCGAGCCGTGCACCAGGCTGCCGTTGAAGAACAGCACGTCGCCCGGCGCCATGTCGACCGGCACGGCGGCCAGCCCAGGCGGCGGGGGAACGTACTCCCGCGCAAAGGACAGCGTCGGATCGGCCTCCTCCGGACAGAAGAGGTCCATCTCATGCGTTCCGGGAACCACTTCCAGACCGCCGTTGTCACGGTCGGTCAGGTCGCAGGCGATCCAGGCCGCCACGCAGGTGCCGGGCTCGACCCGGAGGTAGAAGTTGTCCTGGTGCGGCGCCTGCCCCCGGGCGCCCGGCGGCTTGAAGTAGAACATGCTCTGCGCGGCCAGCGGCTCCTCGCCCAGCAGCCCCTCCAACACCACACGCAGCCGCGCGTCCAGCAGCCAGCGCAGCGCCAGCCGGCTGATCTGGTGCGGGTGCATCACCCGGGGCAGGCGGATCAGCGGGTCGTCGGGCTCGCCGGGCGCCGGCTCCCTCGGCTCGAAGTGGCCGGGCACCGGTCCGCCCGCGCCGATCGCCGTGAACTCCGCCCGCAGCTCCTCGATCTCCTCCGGCCCGAAGAGGCCGCGCAGCACCAGGAATCCCTCCTCCCGGAAGCGCCGCCGCTCGGCCTCCGGCAGGCCGTCGCCCCCGGCGCCGGCCGTCGTCTCTGTGGTCTCGGCTGTCGTCATCTGTCCGCTCCCAGTACGTCCGCGATCGGTCGTCGCCGTCGTTCTCTGTTCGTTCGGGTCGCTGTCTGGTTGAGTCGTCTGGTGATTGGCGTTCTGTTTCGACGCTAGGTCCGACCGCCGGTCTGGAGGATGCCCGTGAACGCCGGGGACCTGCCCGAGGCTGCTGCTCCCCCGCCGGGCCTGCTGACCGTGGGCCGCTTCGACGAACGGCCCGGCTATGCGGTGCGCCGCCCGCGCGGGGCCGACAGCTGGCTGTTCACCTGGACCGTCGCCGGCGGCGGACTGCTGTGCCAGGGGCCCGACGCGACGACCGCAGGCCCCGGCGACCTGGTCGCCCTCGGCCCCCGCGCGCCCCACCGCTACGAGGTGGCCGAAGGCGCGGAACGGTGGGCGTTCTGGTGGGCGCACTGCCAGGCCAGGCCGGCCTGGGCCGGCTGGCTGCGGCCGTTCCGCTCGCCCGGCGGCGGGCTCTACGCGGTGCGCGGCGTGCCGGAGTTCGCGCGGGAGCGGATCGCCGCCGCGTTCGCGCGGATGGCGGCCGACGCGCGCTGGTCGGGCGAGGCGCCGGGGCCG
>NZ_RFFJ01000023.1 GCF_003696235.1 Streptomyces triticirhizae | reverse complement strand
CTCGCCGCCGCGCAGCCAGCCGGCGGCGGCCAGGCCGACCGCGACATGGGCGGCCAGCAGCAGCCAGGGCCCGGCGGCGTGGCCGGGGGCCTCGGCCAGCGGCCGGGGGCCGTCGGCGACCAGCCGCGCCAACGGGGTGCCGACGTCGCCGCCGGCGCAGACCACGTCGACGCCGAAGAGCCGCAGCGGGCCGGGGGTCGGGGCGGCGCCGGGGCCGTAACAGGCGCCCTGGCCTGCGGTGAAGACGGTGTCGGCGGCCAGTTGCAGGGGCACCAGCAGCGCGGCGATGGCGGCGAAGCCGCGTTCCCGCTCGCCGGCCAGGGTCAGCGCCAGCACGAACACGCCCAGCGAGACCATCGCCACGGCGGGCGTCGGCAGGGGGCGGCCGGAGAGCAGCACATGGGCCCCGGCGGAGAGCGTGACGCAGAGCGCGGCGAACACCGCCGCGCGCAGCACGCGTATACCGGAAGTCGACCTGCCCATCGTTGCCGAGTGTGCCACGAGCCGACGGCGACTGGATACGGGCGGGGGAGTCCCGGCTCGCACCCGGCTCGCACCCGGCCTCTCGACCGCTCCGTGACCGCACCGTGTGACGGCGGTGGCGCAGGGTGCCCGTGGCCGATTTCCGGTCGGTTTCCGCAAGCCTTCCGGGACCGCCGCTGACCTTGGGCGTTGCCCGAGGAACCCAGTGTGACCTGCGGAAACACCCGGGCTGGCGGGGCGGGGGAGGGAGGGATCAACGGGCGGGACCAGAGGTAAGGTCGGTGTCCTGGCGCGCGCCCCTTCGAGCGGCCGGTCGGTCCCGGGCGCCTGCGCCCCAGACGACCCTGACCCTGCTGCGGAAGGCCCGTGGAGTGAGCAAGCCCTTCACCCACCTGCATGTGCACACCCAGTACTCGCTGCTGGACGGTGCGGCCCGGCTCAAGGACATGTTCCGGGCCTGTCAGGAGATGGGCATGTCCCACATCGCGGTCACCGACCACGGCAACCTGCACGGCGCCTACGACTTCTTCCAACAGGCGCGGGCGGCCGACGTCACGCCGATCATCGGGATCGAGGCGTATGTGGCGCCCGAGTCGCGCCGCCACAAGCGGCGGGTGACCTGGGGCCAGCCGCACCAGAAGAGGGACGACGTCTCCGGTTCGGGTGGTTACACCCACAAGACGATCTGGGCCTCCAACGCGACCGGGCTGCACAACCTCTTCCGGCTCTCCTCCGACGCCTACACCGAGGGCTTCTTCGTCAAGTGGCCCCGGATGGACAAGGAGACCATCTCCCAGTACTCGGAGGGCCTGATCGCCTCCACCGGCTGCCCCTCGGGCGAGGTGCAGACCCGGCTGCGGCTCGGCCAGCCCGAGGAGGCGCTCAGGGCGGCGGCCGACTACCAGGACATCTTCGGGAAGGACCGCTACTTCCTCGAACTGATGGACCACGGCCTGGAGATCGAGAACCGGGTCCGCGACGGGCTGCTGGAGATCGGCCGGAAGCTGGGCATCCCGCCGCTGGTCACCAACGACTCGCACTACACCTACGCGCAGGAGGCCGACGCCCACGACGCGCTGCTGTGCGTGCAGACCGGGAAGAACCTCTCCGACCCCGACCGCTTCCGCTTCGACGGCACCGGCTACTACCTGAAGTCGCCCGAGGAGATGTACGCGATCGACTCCTCGGACGCCTGGCAGCAGGGCTGCGCCAACACCCGGCTGGTGGCCGAACAGGTCGACATCTCCGGTTGGTTCGAGCCGCGCGACCTGATGCCCAAGTTCGACGTCCCCGAGGGGTACACCGAGGTCACCTGGTTCCAGGAGGAGGTCAGGCGCGGCCTGGCCAGGCGCTACCCGGGTGGGGTGCCGGAGGACCGGCAGCGGCAGGCCGAGTACGAGATGGGCGTCATCATCCAGATGGGGTTCCCCGGGTACTTCCTCGTGGTCGCCGACTTCATCATGTGGGCCAAGCAGCAGGGCATCGCGGTGGGCCCGGGCCGTGGCTCGGCGGCCGGCTCGCTGGTGTCCTACGCCATGGGCATCACCGACCTCGACCCGCTCGAACACGGCCTGATCTTCGAGCGGTTCCTCAATCCGGAGCGCGTCTCCATGCCCGACGTCGACATCGACTTCGACGAGCGCAGGCGGGGTGAGGTGATCCGTTACGTCACCGAGAAGTACGGCGCCGACAAGGTCTCGATGATCGGCACCTACGGCACCATCAAGGCCAAGGCGGCCATCAAGGACGCCTCCCGGGTGCTCGGCTACCCCTATGCCATGGGCGACCGCATCACCAAGGCGATGCCGGCCGACGTCCTGGGCAAGGGCATCCCGCTCTCCGGCATCACCGACAAGGACCACCCGCGCTACAGCGAGGCGGGCGAGGTCAGGTCGATGTACGAGAACGAACCCGACGTGCGGAAGGTGATCGACACCGCGAAGGGCCTGGAGGGCCTCGTCCGGCAGATGGGGATGCACGCCGCCGGCGTGATCATGTCAAGTGAGCGGCTCGTCGACCACGTTCCGCTCTTCGCGCCGAAGAACGACGGCGTGGTCGTCACGCAGTGGGACTATCCGACGTGCGAGTCGCTCGGCCTGCTGAAGATGGACTTCCTGGGCCTGCGGAACCTGACGATCATGGACGACGCGGTCAAGCTGATCAAGCAGAACAAGGGCGTCGACATCAAGCTCCTCGACCTCACGCTGGACGACCCCAAGACCTTCGAACTCCTCGGCCGGGGCGACACGTTGGGCGTCTTCCAGTTCGACGGCGGGCCGATGCGCTCGCTGCTGCGGATGATGAAGCCCACCGACTTCGAGGACATCTCCGCCGTCGGCGCCCTGTACCGGCCGGGCCCGATGGGCATGAACTCGCACATCAACTACGCGCTCCGGAAGAACGGCCAGCAGGAGATCACCCCGATCCACAAGGAGCTGGAGGAACCGCTCCGCGAGGTGCTGGACGTCACCTACGGCCTGATCGTCTACCAGGAGCAGGTGCAGAAGGCCGCCCAGGTGCTCGCCGGCTACTCGCTCGGACAAGCGGACCTGCTCCGCCGGGCGATGGGCAAGAAGAAGAAGGAGATCCTCGACAAGGAGTTCGTCCCCTTCCAGAAGGGGATGCGGGAGAACGGCTACTCGGACGAGGCGATCCAGGCCGTCTGGGACGTTCTGGTCCCGTTCTCCGGTTACGCGTTCAACAAGGCGCACTCCTCCGCCTACGGCCTGGTCACCTACTGGACCGCGTACCTCAAGGCCAACTACCCGGCCGAGTACATGGCGGCGCTGCTCACCTCCGTCCGCGACGACAAGGACAAGTCGGCGGTCTACCTCAACGAGTGCCGCCGGATGGGCATCCGGGTGCTGCCGCCGGACGTCAACGAGTCCGAGGCGCACTTCACCCCGCGTGGGGACGACGTGATCGTCTTCGGCCTGACGGCGGTCAGGAACGTGGGCCAGAACGTGGTGGACTCGATCGTGGCCACCCGCAAGGCCAAGGGGAAGTACAGCTCGTTCCCCGACTTCCTCGACAAGGTCGAGGCCGTGGTCTGCAACAAGCGCACCATCGAGTCGCTGATCAAGGCCGGCGCCTTCGACGCGCTCAACCACACCCGCAAGGGCCTCACCCAGCACTTCGAGTCGATGATCGACAACGTGGTGCAGGTCAAGCGCAAGGAGGCCGAGGGGCAGTTCGACCTCTTCGGCGGGATGGGCGACGCGGCCGACGACCGGGACGGGCCCGGCTTCGGGATGGACGTGGTCTTCTCCGAGGAGGAGTGGGAGAAGGCCTATCTGCTGGCCCAGGAGCGGGAGATGCTCGGGCTCTATGTCTCCGACCACCCGCTCTTCGGCATCGAGCACGTGCTGGACGAGAAGGCCGACGCGGCGATCTCGGCGCTCAACGGCGGCGACTACTCGGACGGCGCGATCGTCACCATCGGCGGCATCATCTCCGGGCTCCAGCGGAAGATGACCAAGCAGGGCAACGCGTGGGCCATCGCCACCGTGGAGGATCTGGCGGGCTCCATCGACTGCATGTTCTTCCCCGCCTCCTACCAGCTGGTCTCCACCCAACTGGTCGAGGACGCCGTGGTGTTCGTCAAGGGGCGCCTCGACAAGCGGGAGGACGTGCCGCGCCTGGTGGCGATGGAGCTGATGGTGCCGGACCTCAGCGAGGCATCGGCCAACGCCCCGGTCACCATCACCATCCCCACGGTCAAGGTCACCCCGCCGCTGGTCGAGCGGCTCGGCGAGGTGCTGGGCCAGCACCGGGGGCCGACGGAGGTACGGGTGCGCCTGGCGGGTTCGCGCACCACCACGGTGCTCCGGCTCGACCGGCACCGCGTGCAGGCCGACCCGGCGCTCTTCGGTGACCTGAAAGCGCTCCTGGGGCCCTCCTGTTTGGCGGGATGATGGAGCCGGCTTTACCGATTCGGGAAAGGCGCGGAGCTACCTTCGGTAGGGAGTGAGATCCCGGCGGTGTCGACGGACCGGGATCGCCTGCCGAAGGGGCGGATTTCCGTGGAAGCTCGAATGATCGACAAGGCGGTGTTTCTGTTGCGCGAGGTGCGTGTTTCGCGGGAGGAGGCGGTGCACGCACTCGCGCGGTATTTCCACGGCGCGGCTTTCGAGGACCGGCTCCGGTGCGTCCACGAGGCGTGGGACATCGTGCACGGCCCCGCCCCGATAGCCCATGCCGCGCCGTCGGCGCTCGCCAACGCCGGCTCGTTCGCCGCCGCGCACGAACGGCACGGCTTCACCGACTGAGTTCCCGCCGGACGTGGCCCGTTGGGAAACACCTGCCGGAAACACCCGCCGGGGAACACACGTCGGAAACGTCCGTCGGGAGACGCCGGCGGAAAACAGGCGAATGCCCGGAACGGGAACCGTCCCGGGCATTCGCTCGCGCGTCTCGAACTCAGTTGTGCCCGAATCGCCTTTCCCGTTTCCGGGTCTTCTGCTCCTCCGTCGCCGGTGCCTCGCTTCTGGGCTGCGGCTGGTCGCGTCGTTCCGACTCGCGTTGACGTTGGCGGTTCTTGTCCTTGGCCATGTCGCCTCCTCCTGAAAGGTGCGGCAGGACCAGCGTGGCACGAACCGGCCAACTTCGCATTTCGGGCAAGTCATCTCGTGTGGTGACCGGCCGGACTCGCCACGCCGAAGATCGAGTTGGCGCAGTTAACCGGCGCGTGGTCGGGCAGACTCAATGAAACGTTCGGCGAAGGGATGGTGTCACGTGGACCGCTGCGTCGTGCTGGTGGACGCGGGCTACCTGTTGGGAGCCGCCGCCAGCCTGCTCGCCGGAGAGCCCGCGCGCCCGCGTATCACCGTGGACCACGCCAGACTCATCCAGGGCCTGCGGGAGCGCGCCGAGGCGGACACCGGGTGCGATTTGCTCCGGATCTACTGGTTCGACGGCGCCCCCGACCGCGTGCCCCAGCCCGAACACCGCAGACTCCGGGTGATGCCCCGAGTCACCGTCCGCCTCGGCGCGTTGACCCGGAGTGACGGCCGCTGGGCGCAGAAGGGCGTCGACGCCGCGATGCACGCCGAGCTGACCGAGCTGGCGCGCAACCGGGCCTGCGCCGACATCGTGCTGGTGACCGGCGACGGGGACCTGCTGCCCGGGCTGATGTCCGCCAAGGAGCACGGGGTCGCCGTGCACCTGTGGGCCGTGCAGGCCGCCGACGGCGACTACAACCAGTCCGAGGACCTGGTCGCCGAGGCCGACGAGCGCCGGGTCCTGGACCGGCAGTGGATCACCCGCGCGGTCCGGGTCAGCGAGCCACAGGCCGAAGGTGGCCTGGCGCGGCCCGACATCGCCGCCATCCTCTCCGCCCCGCTGCCGGAGAAGCGCGAGTCCGCCGACCACGCGGAGGCGGCCGGGGCCCAGCAGACCAACGGCTCCGCCCCCGCGCCAGCGCCCTGCCCGTCCGAGGAGGACGAACAGGCCAGCGCGCCCACCGCCAAGGGCGTGCCAACCCCCAAGGACCTGGCCTCCCTTGGCCGCCCGCTGCCGCAGCCGGCCACCGCGACCCTGCGCTGGTCGTCCGACCGGGGCTGGGTCGAACGGGGCGCCCCCGAGGAGTCCCCGGAGACGGCGGCGCTCCCGACGCTGGCCCAGTTGACCACGGCCGAGCAGCGCTGGGCCGACCGCGAGGAGGACATCACGGCGGTCAGCGGAGACCCGTTCGAGGTCGGGCAGGTCTTCGCCCGCCGCTGGACCGAGCGGCTCGCCAGCGAGACGCCGCTGCGCCAGCTGACCACCGAGTACCCGCGCATCCCGCACCGCATCGACGGCGAACTCCTCCGCTACGCGGCCAGGTTCGGGCTGCTGGCGCACAAGGACGACCAGATCGACGAGCAGGACAGATACGCCATCAGGGCCGGTTTCTGGCACGAGGTGGACAGCCGCACCGGGGCCGAACGCGCCCCCTCGTGATCTTCCGTTCCAGCCGCGAAGCCCGCCCCGGCGTCCGCCGCGCGGCCGGGGCGACGTAGGCTCGGGCCCGTGGCCTCCTCCAACGGCCGGGCCGGGCCCCAGACCACGATGGCACCGCGCGTACCGGACTCCCCAGCGACACCGTCCGCCGTGGTGACCGTGCGTGGTCTGTGTAAGACCTACCGTGCCGAGGGCGGCTGGCGCCGCAGGAACGCCGCTCCGGCGCCGCGCCCCGCCAACGAGGACATCGACCTGCGGGTCTCGGCCGGCGAGATCTTCGGCCTGCTCGGGCCCAACGGCGCCGGGAAGACCACCCTGGTCCGGCAGCTCACCGGGCTGCTGCGGCCGGACGCCGGCAGCATCTCGCTGCTCGGCCACGACGTCGTCCGCCATCCGGAGCTGGCCTCCAGGTTGCTGGCCTACCTCGGCCAGGAGGCGGGCGCGCTCGACGAGTTGACCGTCGCGCTGGCCACCGAGACCACGGCCAGGCTGCGCGGCCTGAGCGCGCCGGCGGCCCGCGCGACGCGCGACGCGGTGCTCGCCGAGCTGGGCCTGGAACCGCTGGCCGGCCGCCCGTTGAAGCGGCTCTCCGGTGGGCAACGGCGGCTGGCCTGCGTGGCCGCCGCCCTCGCCGGCGACCGCCCGCTGCTGGTCCTGGACGAGCCGACCGCCGGCATGGACCCGGTGGCCCGCCGCGCGGTGTGGACCGCGATCGACCGCCGCCGCGCCGAGCACGGCACCACGGTGCTGCTGGTCACCCACAATGTGCTGGAGGCGGAGACCGTGCTCGACCGGGTCGCGGTGCTGGACGCCGGCCGGGTCATCGCCTGCGACACCCCGAGCGGGCTCAAGAGCCTGGTCGACGCCCATGTCCGGCTCGACCTGGTGTGGCGCGCCGAACCGCCGCTGGCGGTCCCGGAGATCGACCGGCTGCGCGGGCAGGCCGTCGTCACCGGCCGCCGCTGGACGCTGCGACTGCCGCAGGAACGGGCCAGGGCCGTGGTCGCCACCGTCACCGGGGGCGAGGCGTTCGCCGCGCTCGACGACTTCACCCTGGCGACGCCCAGCCTGGAGGACGTCTATCTGGCCCTCGGCGGCCGGGGCGAGGGGCTGACCCGCCAGTGACCCTGATCGAACGAGCCCGGGACCACACCATGACCGAGGCCGCACAGGACATGATTGAGACCGTGCCGGAGATGACCGAGTCCGAGCGGGGCGTGGCGGAGGCCGCGCGGGACGCGGAGCCGGTGGCGCTCGCGCCGGCGGCCCTGGCGCCGGCGGCCCGGCTGCTGCCCGCGCTCGCCGCCGTCTACCGGGCGCAGCTCTCCCGTGCCCGGGTGGCCCGGGTGCCGCTGCTGTTCGTCGCCACCTTCCAGTCCGTCGGGATCATGGTCCTGATGCGGGGCGTGGTGGACGGCGGCGCCGGCGACGAGGCAAGGGCGGTGGTCGCCGGCTCGGCGGTGCTGGTGGTCGCGTTCGTCGCGCTCAACCTCCTCGCCCAGTACTTCGGACAGCTTCGCGCCGGCGGGCTTGACCACTACGCGACGCTGCCGGTGCCGGCCCCGGCGGTGGTGCTGGGCACGGCCGCCGCCTACGCGTCGTTCACCGTGCCCGGGGTGGCGGCCACCGCCGTCATCGGGGCGCTGCTCTACCAGCTGCCGCTGGGCGGGCTCTGGCTGGTGCTGGCCGTGGTGCCGCTGGCCGGCGCGGCGCTCGCCGGTCTCGGGGCGGCCCTGGGGCTGCTCGCGCCCCGGCCGGAACTGGCCACCCTCGCGGGTCAGTTGGGCATGTCGGCGGCGCTGCTGCTGGGCGTGCTGCCGGCCGGCAGGCTGCCGGAGCCGCTGCGCTGGACCCGGGAGCTGCTGCCCTCAAGCTACGGGGTGGACGCGCTCGCCGAGATGTTCGAGCCGGTGCCCGACGTCGGGCTGGTCGCCGCCCACCTGGGGGTCTGTGGCGCGGTCGGCGTCGCCTCCCTGGCCCTGGCGACCTGGGCTTACCGCCGGGCCACGCGCGCCTGACCCGCGCCCGCGCGGGGCCGGCCGGTGGGATGGTCAGCCAAACGGTCGTCCCCCGGGCCGAACAGGTGGCCGTACCTGGCAGGATGACGGGGTGGACTCTCCCCAGCCAGCACCCGAACACCGCTCCCTCGCCGCACCTCACGCCGGGCAGCACGCCGGGCAGCACGATCCCTGGGCCGCGCCACGGCCACGGCCGGCGGCGGACGGGGGGCGCGAGTGGCGGCGCGAGATACGCGACGGAGCGCTGGTCGCGGTGCCGGTGGCGCTGCTGACCGGGGTGGCGCTGGGGCTGCTGTGGGTCTGGCGGGCGCCGCGCGTTCCGTTGGTGCTGCGCGGCGAGGATGTGCTGCTGGCCAACTCCGAGGGGCAGCAGGCCATCGCGGCCGACGGGGTCTTCCTGCTGCTGGGTCTGGGGGTTGGCGCGGTCACCGGGCTGGTGACGTTCCTGGTCCGCCGCGCGGGGGGTGTCGGGGTCGTGGTCGGGCTGGCGCTGGGCGCCGGGCTCGGCGCCTGGCTGGCCTGGCAACTGGGGATGATGCTGGGGCCGACCGACGACGTGGTGGGGCGGATCGCCGAGCTGGAGCAGAACGAGGTCTTCGACGCGCCGCTCGAACTCAGCGCGAAGAGTGTGCTGTTGGGCCTGCCCTTCGGCGCGCTGCTGATCCATCTGCTGTGCGTGGCGGGCTTCGGCCCGCGCGACGAGCGGGCGCGGCCGGCGGACCGGCCGCCGCACTGGGGGGCTCCTCCGCGGGCGTGACCCGCCGGGGGTTCCGCCGGCGGCCGCGCGCCCGCCCTGCGGGCGAGGTGGGACGGCCGGCGGCGGGGAGGCTGGCGGCGAGGCGCGGGGCCCCGGGGGCGGGAAGCCGGGGCGCGCGAAACGGAGAGGTTCTTCGATAAGCGGATGTTGAGTGGAGAGGCGCTCCGCGGGCGGGTGTTGAAGGGGAGAGGCTCTCCGCTGCGTCGGCCCGGGCAGGGTTTCGCGCACGGCTCCGACGGGCGCCGAGCGCCTGGGCGACGGGGCTCCGTGAGCGGCCGGCGGGCTGCGTTGGCCGGGCGAACCGGAGAACATCTCCGCCGGCTGGCGGCTCCCTCGCCCGGGCGGCGGTCCCGGGTGGTGCGCGGGGCGCGGCCCCGACTCAACCGGAGAATATCTCCACCTATGCGAACGGCTCTGCGTCCAGGGTGGGTGGTGCGCGACCGCGACCGCGACCGCGACGCGCGATCTCGCGTCAAGCGGAGAGTCCCTCCGGCAAGAGGAACGGCCGCGCCGGGCCGCGTCCGGCCGCGCCGCGCGACCTCGCATTAAGGGGAGAGCCTCTCCGATTGGGCCGTGAACGCCGAGGGACCGGCCGTGGGGGCGACTCGCCGCAGGAGGATCGGAGACGCCCTCCCCGTCCGGGGGCCGTGTCGGAGAGGTTCTCCGCCGTGGCCCCGGCGGGCTCGCAAGGCGCCCCTCCCCGGCCCGCCACGTTCCGTCCCGGGGGCAACCTGCCCTTCGCCAGCACTCGTTCGGCCCTTCGCCAGCACTCGTTCAACGAGCCCCGCCGTCAGGCGAACCCCGGGGCCGGCGGGCCCGTTCCCGAGGCCCGCCGCCGGGCGAACACGCCGCCGGGTGAACGCGCCGCCAGGCGAGCCCCCGCCGGGGAACGGCGGTCACCGCGTGATCGGGGCCGTGGTCGCGGCGGTCAGGGACACCAGGTCGTCGGGGGACAGCTCGATCTCCAGGCCACGGCGGCCCGCCGACACCAGCACGGTGGCATGACGGGCCGCCGAGACGTCCACGACCGTCGGCAGGCGCTTCCGCTGCCCCAGCGGGGAGATCCCGCCCCGCACATAGCCGGTGGCCCGTTCCGCCACCGCCGGGTCGGCCATCGTCGCCCGCTTGCCGCCGGCCGCCGAGGCCAGCGCCTTCAGCGACAGCGACGCCGAGACCGGCACCAGCGCCACCGTCAGCGCCCCGTCCACCTCGGCCACCAGCGTCTTGAACACCCGCTCCGGGTCCTGCCCCAGCACCTGCGCCGCCTCCTCGCCGAAGGCCCGCACCGCCGGGTCGTGCCGGTACTCGTGCAGCGTGAACGCCACCCCCGCCCGGTCGGCCGCCACCGTCGCCGGGGTGCCGCCCGCGCCGCGCTTCCTCGCCATCTCGCTCCGCTCCCGGCTCAGTTCAGGCTGGTCGGCCGGATCGTGTACTCCGCGCCCGGCACCGAGGGCAGCTTGCTGATCAGCGACGCCTCCTGCCGCAACAGCCGCAGCTCCTCGGCCAGCCGCGTCGCCGTGTCCGGGGCCTGGAGCAGCCGCTGCTTGTCGGCGGTGTGCAGCACGGTGGCCGCCGCCACCAGGTAGGAGACCACCGACGGGTCGTCGGGCAGCTCCTGCGCCGGGCCGAGCGTCCGCTCGTTCGCGCCGGCCAGCGCCTTCTGGTAGCGGCGGAACGCCAGCAGCACCCCGGAGGCCAACGCGCCGGCGCCCTCGCCCGAGCGTTCCTCCAACGGCTCGATCTCGCCCACCAGATAGGGACCGCTGCTGTCCACCGAGAGCAGCCGGAAGCGGGTCGTTCCCGTCGCCAGCACCTCGTAGCTCGCGACCCCCTCGTCGGGGTCCTTCGGCTCCTCCGCCTCGCCCGCCACCTGGCGCGGCCGGATCGTCGAGGCGTCCGCGACACAGCCCACCTCGTAGAAGCTGCGCATCGGGTCGGGCCCGAACCCGGCCGTGGGGTCCGGCGGCGTCTCGTCCTTCTCGTCCGGCAGCCCGGTGCCGCGCGGCGCCACCTCGTGCCCGTCCCTGATGGCGATGACCCCGAACGGGCGCGGCTCGCCCTCCGGCAGGTCCAGCAGGTCCCGCAGCAGCGCGCGGTACCGCGCCTCGAAGACGTTGAGCGGCAGGACCAGCCCAGGAAACAGCACGGTGTTGAGGGGGAACAGGGGCAGGCGGGTGGTCGTCACGACCGGCCAGCCTATCCGCTGCGCCCGGACCTCCGGGACCGCATCGTGAAACGTGCCGCGAGGCTGTCGGACCCGTCTGCGAGACTGGGACGCGTGCTGAACCGAATCGATCTGCGGGCCGAAGCCTCCTCCCCGGAGGCCGTAGGCCGCGAGCTGTTGCCCCGCGCCGAACTCGACGTCGAGGCCGCCCTGGAGAAGGTGCGGCCCATCTGCGAGGACGTGCGCCATCGTGGCACGGCGGCGCTGATCGACTACGCCCGACGGTTCGACGGCGTCTCCCTCACCCGCACCAGGGTGCCCGCCGAGGCGCTCCGGCGGGCGCTCGACGAGCTGGACCCGGCGGTCCGCGCCGCCCTGGAGGAGTCCATCCGCAGGGCGCGCCTCGTGCACCGCGCGCAGCGCCGCGAGGACCACACGGTGCGCGTCGTTCCCGGCGGCACGGTCACCGAGCGCTGGGTGCCGGTCGAGCGGGTCGGCCTCTATGTCCCTGGCGGCCAGGCCGTCTACCCGTCCTCCGTGGTGATGAACGTGGTGCCGGCCCAGGAGGCCGGCGTCGGTTCGCTGGCCGTCACCTCACCGCCGCAGCGCACCCCGGGCGTCGAGTGGAGCGACGGCCTGCCGCACCCGACGATCCTCGCGGCCTGCGCGCTCCTCGGCGTGGACGAGGTGCACGCGGCCGGCGGCGCCCAGGCGATCGCGATGTTCGCCTACGGCACCGAGGAGTGCCGTCCCGCCAAGCTGGTCACCGGCCCGGGCAACGTCTATGTGGCCGCCGCCAAGCGCCTGCTCAAGGGCGTCATCGGCATCGACGCCGAGGCGGGACCCACCGAGATCGCGATCCTCGCCGACGCGGCCGCCGACCCGGCGCTCGTCGCCGCCGACCTGATCAGCCAGGCGGAGCACGACGAGCTGGCCGCCGCCGTGCTGGTCACCCCCTCCGAGGCGTTGGTCGACGCGGTCGACGCCGAGCTGGCCGGCCAGGTCGCGGCCGCCAAGCACCACGAGCGGATCACCGCCGCCCTCACCGGCCGGCAGTCCTGCGCCGTGCTGGTCGCCGACCTCGACCAGGGCCTCGCCGTGGTCGACGCCTACGCCGCCGAGCACCTGGAGATCCACACGGAGCGCGCCGCCGAGGTCGCCGCCCGGGTGACCAACGCGGGCGCGGTCTTCGTCGGCCCGCACGCCCCGGTCTCCCTGGGTGACTACTGCGCCGGCTCCAACCACGTGCTGCCGACCGGGGGTTGCGCCTGCCACTCCTCGGGTCTGTCCGTGCAGTCCTTCCTGCGCGGCATCCACGTCGTTCAGTACGACCGCCAGGCGTTGGCCGAGGTCGCCGCCGAGGTCGTCACTCTGGCCGAGGCCGAGGACCTGCCGGCGCACGGCTCGGCGGTCAAGGCCAGGTTCGAGTGGAAGGTTCCGCCCCGCCAGTGACCCGCATCGACGATCTGCCCATCAGGGACGAGCTGCGCGGCAAGTCCCCCTATGGCGCGCCCCAGTTGAACGTCCCCGTTCAGCTCAACACCAACGAGAACCCGCACCCGCTGCCCGAGGCCCTCGTCCAGCGGATCGCGGAGCGGGTCTCCGACGCCGCCCGCACGCTCAACCGCTACCCGGACCGGGACGCGGTGGTGCTGCGCACCCAGCTCGCCGCTTACCTCACCGAGACCACGGGGCACCCGCTGGAGCCCACCCAGGTCTGGGCGGCCAACGGCTCCAACGAGGTGCTCCAGCAGCTGCTCCAGGCGTTCGGCGGCCCGGGCCGCACCGCGCTCGGCTTCGACCCCTCGTACTCGATGCACGCCCTGATCGCCCGGGGCACCGGAACGGAGTGGATCTCCGGGCCGCGCACCGAGGAGTTCGACATCGATGTCGAGGCCGCCGTCGCGGTGGTCCGCGAGCACCGGCCCGACGTGGTCTTTCTCTGCTCGCCCAACAACCCGACGGGCACCGCCCTGCCGGCCGGGACGATCCTGGCGCTCCACGAGGCGGCGCAGGAGGCGAAGGGCGGCCGGGGCGCGCTGGTGGTGGTGGACGAGGCGTACGCGGAGTTCAGCCACCGCCCCTCCACGCTGCCGCTGATCGAGGGCCGGCCCACGCTGGTCTTCACCCGCACCATGTCCAAGGCGTTCGGCGCGGCCGGCCTGCGGCTGGGCTATCTGGCGGCCGACCGGGCCGTGGTGGACGCGGTCCAGCTGGTGCGGCTGCCCTACCACCTGTCGGCGATCACGCAGGCCACCGCCCACGCCGCGCTGGAGTTCTCCGAGACGCTCCTCGGCTATGTGGAGGAGCTGAAGACCGAACGGGACCGGGTGGTCGCGGAGTTGCGGGCGATGGGCCTCGACGTGACCGAGTCGGACGCGAACTTCGTTCAGTTCGGCCGGTTCGCCGACGCGGCTGACGTCTGGCGCCGGCTGCTGGACCACGGGGTGCTGGTGCGGGACAACGGCGTGCCCGGACGGCTGCGGGTCACCACCGGCACCCGGGCGGAGAACGACGCGTTTCTCGACGCGGTACGCGCAGTCACTAAGGAGATCAACGAATGAGCCGCGTGGGTCGCGTGGAACGCACCACCAAGGAGACCTCGGTCACCGTCCAGATCGACCTGGACGGCACGGGCGCGGTCGAGGTGTCCACCGGGGTGGGCTTCTTCGACCACATGCTGGACCAACTCGGCCGGCACGGCCTGTTCGACCTGGCCGTCAAGACCGAGGGCGACCTGCACATCGACAGCCACCACACCATCGAGGACACCGCGCTGGCGCTGGGCGCCGCGTTCCGGCAGGCGCTCGGCGACAAGCGGGGCATCGTCCGGTTCGCCAACGCCTCGGTCCCGCTGGACGAGTCCCTCGCGCGGGTCACCGTCGACCTGTCGGGCCGCCCGTACCTGGTGCACTCCGAGCCGGCGGGCATGGCGCCCATGATCGGCTCCTACGACACCACCATGACCCGCCACATCCTGGAGTCCTTCGTGGCCCAGGCGCAGGTCGCGCTGCATGTCGAGGTCCCCTACGGGAGGAACGCCCACCACATCGTGGAGTGCCAGTTCAAGGCCCTCGCCCGGGCGCTGCGCTACGCCAGCGAGATCGACCCCCGGCAGACCGGCATCCCGTCCACCAAGGGCGCCCTGTGAACGCCACGTCCACCCTGTTGATCGCCGCCGGGCTGTTCCTCGGCACCGGCGTCTACTCGTTCGCCAGGCAGGGCCTGCCGAAGGGCGTGATCGTGCTGCTGGCGCTGGCCAGCGCGCTGTGCCTGGTGGCGGGCGTGCTGCGGTTGGAGGTGTGAGCAGGTGAGCGGTCCACGCAAGTCCGTGGTCGTCTTCGACTACGGCTTCGGCAACGTCCGTTCCGCCGAGCGCGCGGTCGCGCGCGCCGGCGCGTCCGTGGAGATCACCCGCGACCTGGACGCCGCGCTGGCCGCCGACGGGCTGCTGGTGCCCGGCGTCGGCGCGTTCGCTGCCTGCATGACGGGCCTGCGCGAGGCGCGCGGGGACTGGGCCGTGGAGCGCCGACTGGCCGGCGGCCGGCCGGTGTTGGGGATCTGCGTCGGGATGCAGATCCTCTTCGCCCGGGGCATCGAGCACGGCGTCGAGACCGAGGGCCTCGCCGAGTGGCCCGGCACGGTCGGCCCGCTGAAGGCCGACGTGGTGCCGCACATGGGGTGGAACACGGTGGACGTCGCCGAGGGCTCCCGGCTCTTCGCCGGGCTGGGCCCCGAGGAGCGGTACTACTTCGTCCACTCCTACGCGGTCCACGACTTCACGCTGCCGCCCTCCGGCAGCGCCGCCATCGAGCCGCCCAGGGTCAGCTGGGCCACCCACGGCCGGCCCTTCGTCGCGGCCGTGGAGAACGGCCCGCTGTGGGCCACCCAGTTCCACCCGGAGAAGTCCGGCGACGCCGGCGCCCGCCTCCTCACCAACTGGATCGATACCCTGTGAGCCCCGTGACCTCCGAGGACCCCGTGACCGAGAACGAGAAGACCCCCCGCTCGCTGGAGCTGCTGCCCGCCGTCGACGTTCGCGACGGGCAGGCGGTCCGGCTGGTGCACGGCGAGTCCGGCACCGAGACCTCCTACGGCGACCCGTTGAGCGCGGCCCTCGCCTGGCAGAGCGCCGGCGCCGAGTGGCTCCACCTGGTGGACCTGGACGCGGCGTTCGGCACCGGCGACAACCGGGCCAGGATCGCCGAGGTCACCGCCGCCATGGACATCCACGTCGAGCTGTCCGGCGGCATCAGGGACGACGACACCCTGGCCGCCGCGCTGGCCACCGGCTGTACCCGGGTCAACCTGGGCACGGCCGCCCTGGAGTCGCCCGAGTGGGTCGCCAAGGCGATCGCCGAGCACGGCGACCGGATCGCCGTCGGCCTCGACGTGCGGGGCACCACCCTGCGCGGGCGCGGCTGGACGCGGGACGGCGGCGACCTCTACGAGACCCTGGAACGGCTCAACTCCGAGGGCTGCGCCCGCTATGTGGTGACCGACATCAACAAGGACGGCACCCTCCAGGGCCCCAACCTCGACCTGCTGCGGAACGTGTGCGCCGCCACCGACCGCCCGGTGGTGGCCTCCGGTGGGGTCTCCTCGCTCCAGGACCTTCGGGCCATCGCCGAGCTGGTGCCGCTGGGCGTGGAGGGCGCCATCGTCGGAAAAGCCCTCTACGCCCGGGCGTTCACGCTGGAGGAGGCGCTGGAGACGGTGGCCGCCGCATGAGCGGGCCGACGGAGCCGCGCCGCGTGGGCGGCGACGGCGGGTGGGAGCGAACGGTGGGCGCCGCGACGGCGGTCGCCGCCGGGCCGCTGGTGCTGGTCGGCGGCACGCTGCCGCCGGCGGCCGGCGCCGCCGCGCTGGGGGACCCGTACGAGCAGACGCGTTCGGCGCTGGCCGACGCGGTGGCCGCGCTGGAGCCCTTCGGGCTGGGCGTGGCCGACGTGGTGCGGACCCGCCTGTACCTGGCGCACGGCCGGGACGCGGAGGACGCGACCCGGGCGCACCGCGAGGTGTTCGGCGAGGTTCGGCCGGTCTGCACGGTGCTGGTGGTCGGCTTCCCCGACTCCCGGGTGCTGGTGCAGGTCGAGTTGGAGGCGTTTCTGGGCGCGCGGGGAGGCGATTCCTGATGGGCGTCGCGGTGCGGGTGATCCCCTGTCTCGACGTGGACGCCGGCCGGGTGGTCAAGGGTGTCAACTTCCAGAACCTGCGGGACGCGGGCGACCCGGTGGAGATGGCCAAGGTCTATGATGCCGAGGGCGCCGACGAGTTGACGTTCCTGGACATCACCGCCTCATCGGGGAACCGGGAGACCACCTACGACGTGGTGCGCCGGACCGCCGAGCAGGTCTTCATCCCGCTGACGGTGGGCGGCGGGGTCCGCACCACCGACGACGTGGACCGGCTGCTGCGAGCCGGCGCCGACAAGGTCGGCGTCAACACGGCGGCCGTGGCCAGGCCGGAGCTGATCCGGGAGATCGCCGAGCGCTTCGGCCGCCAGGTGTTGGTGCTCTCCGTCGACGCCCGGCGCTGCCAGCCGGGCACGGAGACAGCCTCCGGTTTCGAGGTCACCACGCACGGCGGGCGGCGCGGCACCGGGATCGACGCGGTGGACTGGGCGGCGCGCGCGGCCGAGTTGGGGGCGGGGGAGATCCTGCTGAACTCGATGGACGCGGACGGGACGAAGGACGGGTACGACACGGAGCTGATAGCGGCGGTGCGTGCCAGGGTCGGCGTTCCGGTGATCGCCTCCGGCGGCGCCGGGCGGCTGGCGGACTTCCCGCCGGCCATCGAGGCCGGCGCGGACGCGGTGTTGGCGGCGTCCGTCTTCCACTTCGGCGACCTGCGCATCGGCGAGGTGAAGCAGACCCTGCGGGGGGCGGGGCACGCGGTGCGCTAGGCGCTGGCCGCCGGCCCTTCGGGGCGGCGGCCCGGCCCGGGGGGCGGGCCGGGCTCGGCGGGACGTCGCGCCCGGTGGCGCCGGCGCGGTTGTCGCGGGGGGCCGTCGCACGGATGGTGCCGTGTCCGCTCCTGGATTCGGCCCGGCGTGCGGGTACACGGGCGGTGGCGCGGCCGAACCCGCCCTGGCGGCGGGGGCGTTCGACGGGTGGCGTCGCGTCGTCGCCGCGTCGGGCCGGGTGTCCGGTTCGGCGGCGCCGTCCCGCCGGCAGCGCCGGCGCCGCCGCGCGAGGTGGAGTGCTTCTCCGTGGCCGGCTGCCATGGCCGGCCTCAGCCGGTTCCGGGGCCGGCCAGCACAGCGAGACTGACGCGTGTCGCCGTAACGCACCCGGCCCGGGAAGGGGCCCGGGGGAACGGGCCCACTACTCCGGCCTAACCGGGCTGCTTCTCCGCGTGGCACTCCGGGCTGCGGACGCAGTCGCGGTAGGCGCTGGGGCTCATGCCGTGCAGGCGTTTGAACGCCGTGCTGAAGCTGAACGCGTCGGCGTAGCCAACCTGTTGGGCCACCGAGGCCAGTGGTGCCGTGGACTCCGTCAGCAGGTCGGCGGCCAGCGCCATCCGCCACTCCGTGAGGTAGGCCAGCGGCGGCTCGCCCACCAGCCGGGTGAAGCGGCCGGCCAGGGTCGTCCGCGAGACGCCCGCCTCCCGCGCGAGCGCGACCAGCGTCCACGGCTCGGCGGGCGCCGCGTGCATGGCCCGCAGCGCCGGGCCCACCGCCTCGTCGCTCAACGCCCGCAGCAGGGCGGGTGAGTTGACGTCGGCCGCCGCCGGCTGGTCGAACCAGCCGCGCAGCACGCAGACCAGCAGCCAGTCGAGGAGCCGGTCCAGCACCGCGTCCCGGCCCGGCCGGCCGTCGGCGATCCGCGCGTTCAACAGGTCCAGCAGCGGGGAGCAGCCGTCCTGGCAGGGCACCACCACGACCGGCGGCAGCAGGTCGAGCAGCCGCCGCGACACCTGGCCCCACACCCGGTAGGTGCCGACCAGCAGCGCCGTCGGCCCGGGCGGACCGGCCGGCGCGGGCGCGCCGTTGCCCCGGGGGCGGTCACTCAGCCGGAGGCCGCCGGGGCCCCGGACGACGACGGTTTCGTTGGCGGCGATCCTTCGCGGGGCGCCGTCGCCCTCGATCCAGCCCTCCCCGCCCAGCGGCGTGACGAGCGTCAGGGACGCCTCGGCGTCGAACGGCAGCGTCCACGGCGGCGTCAGCTCGACGCGCCGGAAGCGGACCTGGTCCGTCCGGACGCCTCGGAGCAGTTCGTCGTAGGCATCCACGTGAGTATCCATCTCGGAGGGGTCAACGGCCGGACGGGCGGACATGTTCCGCGTACCGTCGGCCATGCCCAAAGCCGCACCGGGCGACTTGACTTGGGGCCATGACGAACGAGAAGAACGACGAGATCGTGGTGTTGGGCGGCACGGGCAAGACCGGGCGGTGGCTGGTGCGCGACCTGCGCGCCGCAGGGCACGCGGTGCGGCCGGCGTCCCGCTCGGGCGAGGTGCGGTTCGACTGGTCCGACCGGGACACCTGGCCGGCGGTGGTGAAGGGGGCGACGGCGGTCTATCTGATCCCGGGCGGCTCCGAGGCGACGCGGGACTTCGTCCGGCTGGCCGTGGACGCGGGGGTGCGGCGGCTGGTGACGCTCTCCGGGCGGGGGATGGACCGCTACCCGCCCGAGGTCGGCGCCTCGATGTTTCCCACGGTGGCGGCGGGGGAGCGCGCGGTGCGGGAGTCGGGCGTCGAGTGGTCGATCATCCGGGCCAACAACTTCAACCAGAACTTCGACGTGGACTACTGGCTCCCGCCCCTGCTGGCCGGTCGGCTCGCGCTGCCCACGGGCGGCGTGCCGGAGCCCTTCGTCGACACCCGGGACGTGGCCGCCGTCGCGGCCGCGCTGCTGACCGAGGACGGGCACCACGGCCGGGCGTATGACGTGTCCGGGCCACGGGCGTTGACCTTCGACGAGGCGGTGGCGGTCATCGCGGGCGCGGCCGGACGGGAGATCCGTTTCGTGGAACTGACGCCCGAGGAGTACCAGGCGGAGCTGCGCGCCGAGGGCGTGCCGGAGGAGACGGCCGCCGAACTCGGCACGATCTTCGAGGTCATGCGCGCCGGCCACCTCGCGGAACCCGCCCCCGGGGTTCGGGAGGTCCTGGGCCGCGAGCCGATCTCCTTCGAGTCCTACGCCACCGAGGCCGCCAAGGCCGGCGCCTGGGCCTGACGCCGCATCGGCCGGCCGGGCCCCGCCCCGGCCGGCCCGCCAGGGCGCATGAGGCGGCGCCGCGTGGGGCAGTTGGTGTTACCAGGGGCAGCCGAACGGCTCCAGGGGATACGCGTAGCGGGGGTGGCTCATGGCACGTCCGGCCGACTGGTCTCCGGTGGACATGGACCGGGACCCGACTCCGGGTGATCCGGAGGAGATGCGGCAACTCGCCGACGAACTGGAGGAGTTCGCCGACGACGTGGGGAAGGCGCTGGGCGGGATCAGGGGCCTGGCCAGCGAACGGGCACTGCTGGACTGGTCGGGTCTTTCGGCGGACGCGTTCCGCCGCGAGTTCGACGGTGTTCCGGACAACCTGACCAAGCTGGAGAACTCCTACGCTCTGTGATCCCGGGCGCTCCAGACCTACTGGCCCAAGCTCCAGACCGCGCAGGGCATGGCGGACCGGGCGCTGGACCGGGCGATCTCCGCGCAGGCGGATCTGGTCAGCGCCCAGGCAGCGTTGGGCGACGCGCAGGACTGGGTGGGCCGGGCCGGCGACGAGGCCGAGCGGCCTCGCCCGAGGGCTGCGAGGTCTGGCCACGACGGGTCTGCGCGGCATGGGGCGCGGGGTGTTGGGTCTTGCCCGGCGCGGTCGGTCCGCGCTCGGCGACGGGATGCGGGCGGCCTACGGCCGGGTGCGGGGCCTCATCCGCAGCACCGGTTTTGAAAGTGCTCAACGACCTGTTGTCGCAGGTCGATGACAGGCATCAACGGCTGCTGGCGCTGGATTTCGCGGAGCATGTCGTGGAGCGGTTCGGCGATCGGACGGATCGTGACAACCTCCCGCACTGCCTGGAACTGCTGGCGGCGTTGACGGAGGCGCTGGCGTTGGGGAAGGCGCACGAACGGTTGATCGCCGCCTGGAGGGAACATGCCCGGCTTGTGGTCGCCAGTGGGCGGGAGTCGGATGACATGCGAGACGTCGTGCGGTCGGCCGTAGAGGCCAGCTCCTGGGATCTCTTGGCGGAGGCCGGCATTGCCGGGTCGCACACGATGCGTCGTCGCCTCTCGTGTGTCTCCGTCGCCAGGGAGGCGCGGAGGGCCGTTGGTCGCTGTGTCGGTGGTGCGGCCGAGGATGTTCGGGCGGCGCGGTGGGAGGAGGCGCGGTGGCAGGTGGGGCGGGTGGTGGAGACGGCGCCCTGTCCGCAGGGGAGAGACTCCCGGTGACCGCCGTCGTCGGTCACCGGGAGCTTCCGGTGCTCCTTCTTGTCTTGCTTCTTCTTGGCGTGCTCGTTCGTGACCGGGACCGACCGCGACGGCTCGCGCGTTCTCGCTCGTCTCCGGTTCGGTCACGGTGCACAGGCTTCCGACGGGGGTGCCGGTGGTCATCCGGGGATGGTCGCCGGTCGGGGTGCCGGCGCCAGGGGTCAGGGCGCGTCGAGGTTGGCCGGCAAAACGGTGGGGAGTTCGGCCAGGCGGATGCGGGCGCAGCCGTAGGGGACCAGGCGCAGCTCGCCGACGGGGGAGCCGACGAGAACGGGGCTGTCCGGCGGGACGGCGGCCGAGTTCTCCTCGACGCGCCAGGAGTAGACCCGCGCGCCCCGGCCGCGCACGGTGACCGCGACATCCCTGTTGCCGAAGGGCAGTTCGGGGACGGGGGCGCGTTCGATCGGCCAGTTCTCCAGCCCGTCGCCGAGGTAGAGGCCGTAGTTCCAGGAGGAGAGCGGCAGCACCTCCCACTCGCCCAGGCCGCGTGCGTTCGGCAGCGGGCGCCAGGACTCCGGCAGCGCCGCGACCAGCACCAGGGGGCCGAGGCGGAGACCGAGCGCGCCGCGCTCGCGGCGTTCCTTGCGCAGCCGCATGGGGAGGGTGAGTTCGATCCGTTCGCCGCCCGACCAGGTGCGGTCGAGAACGGCGTAGCCGTCGGCGCCGGCGGAGAGGGTGACCGTTTCGCCGTCGACGGTGAGGGTCGCGTCGTCGCGGCACCAGCCGGGCACGCGCAGCCGCAGCGGGAAGCGGACCGGCGCCGAGACGGTCAGGTCGAGTCGGACGGTCTCGTCGAACGGGTAGTCGGTGGTCTGCTCGACGGTGACCTCGGTGCCGTCCACCGTGGTGCGCAGCGTGCTGGGCGCGTAGGCGAACGCGGTCAGCCCGTTGTCCTCGGTCGACCGCATCCACAGGGAGGCGACGAACTTGGGCCAGCCCTGGTGCATGTTGGCGAGGCAGCAGCCGAAGTGCGGCTCCAGACCGAAGATGTTGGCGTCGTCGGAGCTGAGGGTCCAGCGTCGCTCGGCGATGTTGGCGGCGATCTGGTTGGCCTGCTGGTGGTACTGGTGGGAGCGCATCTCCGGATCGAAGGCGGCCGGGAGGTGGTTGAACGCGACCAGCTCCGCGAGGTCGCCGAGCGTTCCCTCGCCGAAGGCGAGCGCGGACTGCTCCAGGGTGAACAGGTACTCCATCACCTGGCAGGTCTCGATGCCGTGGTGCGCCTCCCGGCCGGCGAGCCACTCGTCGCCGGAGAACATCCCGTGCACCTGGCCGTGCCAGCGGTCCAACGCGGCGAGGCTGGCGGTGAGTTCGGCGTAACGGTCGGGTTCTCCGGCTGCGGCGCCGGAGCGGTCGGGTTCTCCGGTTCCGGTGCCGGAGCGGCCGGCGGCGTCGAGGAGGGCGCGGACGGCGGGCACCTTCAGGCCCATGGCCACGTTGGGCCCGTGGGTGAGGTGCGCGAAGACGGTGGCGGGCCCGGTGATCAGGTCCTCGCCCGTCAGGTAGCCGACCCAGTCGGCGTTCTGCTCCAGCAGCAGTTCGCTCAGCTCCAGCCAGCGCGGGTCGCCGTCGCGCCGGTGCAGCCAGAGCGCGGCCAGCACGTTCTCGGTGGCGCGGACGGCGCCCCACTCGGCGAGCGGGCGGCCCGGCAGGTGCTCCAACTGGTAGGCGAAGTACCGCGCGAGGAAGCCGGGAACGCGCTCGTCGCCGGTGGCGTCGGCGTGCTGGACCAGCACCTTGAGGGCGACCATCCGGGGCCACCAGTCGTCGTTGGACTCGGGCCCGAACCCGCCGTCGTCGCGCTGGCTGGCCAGTATCCACTCGATCCACTTCGACGCCTTCTCGCGCAGCGCCTCGTCGTCCAGCACATGGGCCAGCGGCACCAGGCCGTCGAGGTAGTAGGGGCCGCGTTCCCAGTCCTCGCCCGGGCCGCCCAGCCAGCCGGATTCGGGGCCGAGGTCGGGCCAGATCTCCTCCACCCGGCCGGTGAGGCCCTCCGCCTGGAGCCGGAGTTGGCGGCGCAGCCAGCCGGCGGGCCGGATCTCGCCCAGGGCGAGCGGGGTGTGACGGATACCCATGTGCTGATCGAGTCCTTCGCGTTGAGGGGGGCCGGGGTGCGCGGCTAGTCGTCCGCCATGGACGAGCCGCGCACCACCAGCCGGGGTGGGACGAGTTCGATGCCTCGGTCGGTGGAGTGGTTCTCCGGATCGGCGGTGATCGCGGCGAGCAGCCGTTCCGCCGCGCGGCGGCCCAGCGTCTCCAGCTCCATGTCCACGGTGGTCAGCGGCGGCCGGCTGGCCTCCCACATGACCTGCCAGTTGTCATAGCCGGTGACGGCGACCTCGTGCGGAACGCGGACGCCGCGCTCCCGCAGCCGGTCGCCCACCGCGCGGGCCAGCTGGTCGGAGGCGCAGACCACGGCGGTCATCGGCGGCCGTTCGGCGCCGCCTCCGCGCAGCAGCACGTCGACGGCCTGCCGCCCCCACGGCTCGCTCCACTCGCCGAGGAGCGGCTCGCCGACCAGCTCCATCCCGGCCTCGTCCAGCGCCGCGCGCAGCGAGGCCAACCGCACCTGGGAGGTGCGGTGTTCGGGACGGCCGCCGACATGGGCGACCCGGCGGTGGCCCAGGGTGCGCAGATGGTCGACCACCAGCCGCATCCCGGCCGCGTCGTCCGGAACGACGGACATGTCGTCCGGGTCGGTTGACGGTGCCAGCGCGTAGACCACGGGCACCGGAACGGAGATGGGCTCCCGGTGGTCGGTCGCCTTGCCGGTGACGATGATGCCGTCCACGCGGCGGGCGACCAGGGTGCGCAGATGGTGCTGTTCCTGGACCGAGCCCTTCCGGGCGGTGGCCACCAGGGTGGAGATCTGACCGACGGTGAGCGCGTTCTCGGCGCCGAGCATCACGGGAAGGCTGAACCGGCCCACGTTGTCCGTGGAGAGCAGGCCGACGATGAACGTGCGGCGCATGGACAGGGCGCGCGCGCCGGCGTCCGAGACGAAGCCGAGCCGTTCGGCGGCGTCGCGCACCCGCTCGCGGGTGGACTCCCGCAGCGAGCCTGAGCCGTTGAGTGCCTTGGACACCGTGCTCGGTGAGACGCCGGCGGCGCGTGCCACATCGGTGATGCGCACGATCCTGGCGTCGCGCCCGGCCTCGGGCCTGGCATCGCGCTTCATGATTCCTCCGAGTTTCCGCTCGTTCCTTCGAACAGTAGCAGTGCGGTGATGGTCGCTGTCCAGGGATGTCTCGGGATGGTTCACATCCTTAATATCCGGGCGTAACAGAGGGTTGACGGGGTTCGCGGATGGCTCCTAGGGTCCCGGACATCGGTTTCCTGAATTTCCGAAGTCTCCGACCGACGCGGGTTTCGGCCGCCCAGGGCGACATCGCTGACGACACGGCCGGGAGAAGAGAGTGGGGCAACGATGGGGCTCACCCGGGGACAGTTCCTCAGGCTGATGGGGGCCGGAGCCGCCGGCGCGCTGCTCAGCGCGTGCGCCACCTCGCCACCGCCGATCGACGTCACAGGACCGGAGTTCACCGAGGCCGAGCCGTCCGGCACGGTCAAACTCTGGTCGCGCGGCGGCCTGTTGCCCACCGCCCAGCGGATCGTCGACCGCTTCCACGCCGCCCAGGACCGCATCCGCGTCGACCTCACCCCCGTTCCGGACGGACAGTTTGTCACCAAGCTGGCCACCGCGATCCGGGGCGGCCGGGTGCCCGACCTGGTGGACATCGACGACATCAACTCCGCGCTCTTCGTGCACCGTGGCGTCTTCGCCGACCTCACCCCGCTGATCGAGGAGTTGCCGTACCGCGACCGGCTCAGCCCGGGCCACCTCGCCCTCGTCGAGCGGGACGGCCGCTACTTCGGCGCCCCCTCGCTCGGCGACAACTCGACGCTGTGGTGCAACGTTGGCCTCTTCGAGCGCGCCGGCGTGGACATCGACCAGGTCACCGGCTCCTTCGAGGGCTATCTTGAGGCGGCCCGCGCGGTCTCCTCGCTCGGCGACGACATCCACGGCTGGTTCTTCCCCGGCAACTCCGCCGGCGCGCTGGCCTTCACCGTCCAGCCGCACGTCTGGGCCGCCGGCACCGACCTGATCAGCGGCGAGATCGGCGACCAGCGCGGCAACATCGTGGACAACGAACCGCTGCGCGCCACCCTGGAGTTCCTCCGCGCCCTGTGGGACGAGGGCCTCACCCCGCCGGCCATCGACTCCGACGACGGCTCCCGCTGGGCCTCCCAGTTCCAGGCCGGCCGGATCGGGATGATGCCCTGCGGCTTCGGCATCGTCACCCCCGACGCCTCGGAGGAACTCCTCGACCAGTGCGGGGTGCGGCTGCTGGCCGGGCCCGACGGCGGGCGCTCGTTCTTCGACGGCGGCAACAACTTCTGCCTGCCCAACGGCTCCGACAACCCGGCCGCCGCCTGGGAGTTCGTGCGGTTCTGCCTGGAACTGGAGCAGCAGACCGCCCTCCCCGAGACCGGCTACATCCCGGTCCGCTCCGACGCCGCCACCGACGAGTTCCGCGCGAGCTACCCGCTGGCGGCGCCCCCGCTGCTGGAACTGGACGCCGGCTACGCCCCGCTCTCCCTTGCCTACGCCCGCATCTACAACCAGAACGACGGCCCCTGGCTGGCCATGATCCGCGAGGCCGTCTTCGGAGGGAACGTGGACCGGGCCCTGGCGGCCGCCCAACCCCGCTTTGACGAGATCCTGCGACAGGGGGACGCGTGAGTACCACCACCGACAGGACCCGACCGCCGGAGCGCCGCTCCGGATCGCTCACCCACCCGGCCAGAACGGGACTCGCGCTGGTGCTGCCGGCCGTGCTCTTCGTGGTGGTCTTCGTCTTCACCCCGCTCGTGGTCGCCGTCTACATGTCGATGACGGACTTCCCGCTCATCGGCGACTACGAGTTCATCGGGCTGCGCAACTACGAACTGGCCTGGTCCGACCCGGTGTTCGGCCGGTCCATCCTCTACACCCTGCTCTACACCGCGATCGTCACCGTCCCGATCCTGCTGCTGGGCTACACGCTGGCGGTGCTGGTGCGCTCCAACCGGCGCGGTTCGACGCTGCTGCGCACCATCTTCTTCCTGCCGTACATCATCGGCCTCACCACCATCAGCTTCGTGATGCTGCTTGAGGCCCAGCCCAACAGCGGCGGCGTCAACCTGGTGCTGCGGGCGCTGGGCATCACCGACGGCAGCACCGCCTGGCTGGTCGACGGGCCGCTGGCCACCGGGCTGATCGTGGTCCTGGTCGTCTGGGGCACCTCGGGGCTCACCATGGTGCTGCTGATGTCGGCCATGCAGGCCATCCCCAGGGAGGTCTACGAGTCGGCCGAACTGGACGGCGCCGGCTGGTGGCGCACCGAGCGCCACATCACCCTCCCCATGGTGCGCCGCTCCCTGGTGCTGGCCACGGTGATCTCGGTGATCGGCTCGTTCCTGGCGTTCAGCCAGTTCTACATCCTCACCCAGGGCGGCCCCGGCTCCGACACCACCACCGTGGTGATGTCCATCTACCGGCGCGCCTTCATCGACCTCCAACTGGGCGCCTCCGCCGCGATGTCGCTGATCCTCGTGGCGATCATCGCCGTCATCACCGCCGTGCAGTTCTGGCTGTTCCGCGAGAGGGACTGATCCGCATGACCACCAACGTCGCCAACCGCCCCGCCGCGCGGGCGGGTTCCGCGCGCGGACGTTCCCCGCGCGCCGTCAGTCGGGACAGCGAGCCCCGGCTGAAGCGGACCCTCTACCTGCTGGGCGGGGGCGGTGCCGCGCTCGTCTTCCTGGTGCCGCTGGCCTTCGCGCTGGCCCGCTCGCTCCAGTCCAACGCGGTGATCGTCGAACGCCCCACCCTGGACACGTTCTTCGACTGGTCGACGGAGAACTTCTCCGCCCTGCTCGACCAGGGCCAGCTGGCCCGCCCCATCCTCAACAGCCTGCTGGTCTCGCTGGCCACCGCCGCGCTCACCGCGCTGCTGGCCACCCTCGCCGGCTACGGCTTCGCGCGCTTCGCCTTCCGGGGCAGGGGCGGGCTGTTCAGCGTGCTGGTGCTCACCATGATGGTCCCGTTCCAGGCCATCCTCACGCCGCTCTACCTCCAGATGAACACCATGGGCCTGACCGACTCGCTGTTCGGCCTGGTGCTCTTCTACTCCACGGTCAACCTGCCGTTCGGCGTCTTCGTGATGCGCAACGCGTTCGCCTCCGTGCCCCAGGAGTTGGAGGACTCCGGATACATGGACGGCGCCGGCACCCTGCGGATGCTGCTCTCCGTGCTCCGCCCGCTGGTCACCCCGGGCGCGGCCACCGTGGCGCTCTACGCGTTCCTGGTCTCCTGGACGGAGTTCCTCGGCGCGTTGACGTTCCTCACCGACCAGGACCTCTACACCCTGCCGGTGACGCTGGCCAACCTCCAGCAGGGCACCTACGGCCAGGTCGACTTCGGCCTGCTGGCGGCCGGCGCGGTGATCGCGATGGTGCCGTGCGTGGTGCTCTATGTCGCGCTCCAGCGCTTCTACGTCGCGGGGCTGGCCAGCGGCGCGGTCAAGGGCTGACGCCCGGCCGGCGGGGCGACAGGGGTCCCGCCGGCCGGGCGTCACGCGCCCTTGCGCAGGGCGCGCAGATACTCGCGGTTCATGGTGGAGATCGACGACAGCGGGATGCCCTTCGGGCAGACCGTCGTGCACATGCCGGTGTTGGTGCAGCCGCCGAAGCCCTCGGCGTCCATGGTCTCCACCATGTCCAGCACCCGGGTCTCCCGCTCCGGGGCGCCCTGCGGAAGGGAGTTGAGGTGCACGACCTTCGCCGAGGTGAACAACATCGCCGAGCCGTTCGGGCAGGCCGCCACGCACGCCCCGCAGCCGATGCACTCCGCGTGCTCGAACGCCGCGTCCGCCGCCGCCTTCGGCACCGGCGTGGCGTGCGCCTCCGGCGCGCTCCCGGTCGGCGCCGTGATGTAGCCGCCGGAGCCGATCACCCGGTCGAAGGAGGAACGGTCCACCACCAGGTCCTTCACCACCGGGAACGCCGCCGCCCGCCAGGGCTCGATGTCCACGGTCGCGCCGTCCTCGAAGTGCCGCATGTGGAGCTGGCAGGTCGTGGTCCGGTCCGGGCCGTGCGGCTCGCCGTTGATCACCATCCCGCACGCCCCACAGATGCCCTCCCGGCAGTCGTGGTCGAACGCCACGGGCTCCTCGCCCCGTTCGATCAGCTCCTCGTTGAGGGTGTCCAACATCTCCAGGAACGACATCTCGGGGGTGATCCCGTCGACCTCGTAGGTCCGCAGCGCGCCCGGGTCCTCGGGGCCCGACTGGCGCCAGATGCGCAGGGTGAGTTTCACGCGTAGCTCCGCTGGGTGGGGTGGACGTAGGAGAACTCCAGGGCCTCCCGGTGCAGGACCGGCGGGGTGCCGGGGCCGGTGAACTCCCACGCCGCGGCGTAGGAGAACTCCTCGTCCCTGCGGGCCGCCTCGCCGTCCGGGGTCTGGCTCTCCTCCCTGAAGTGGCCGCCGCAGGACTCGGCGCGGTGCAGCGCGTCCAGGCACATCAGCTCGGCCAGCTCCAGATAGTCGGCGATCCGGTTGGCCTTCTCCAGCGACTGGTTGAGCGAGGCGCCGCTGCCAGGGACCCGCACCCGCCGCCAGAACTCGGCGCGCAGCGCGGGAATCCGCTCCAGCGCCTTGCGCAGCCCCGTCTCCGAGCGGGCCATCCCGCACTCGTCCCACAGCAGCTCGCCCAGCTCCCGGTGGAACGAGTCCGGCGAGCGGTCCCCGTTGTTGGAGAGCAGCAGATACAGCCGGTCCGTCACCTCGGCCACCGTGTCGGTCACCGCCGGATGGTCGGCCGGCACCTCGTCGTGCGGGTGCCGCGCCAGGAAGTCGGCGAGCGTCGCCGGCAGCACGAAGTACCCGTCGGCGAGGCCCTGCATCAGCGCGGAGGCGCCCAGCCGGTTGGCGCCGTGGTCGGAGAAGTTGGCCTCCCCGATCGCGAACAGGCCGGGGACCGTGGTGGCCAGGTCGTAGTCCACCCACAGCCCGCCCATCGTGTAGTGGATCGCCGGGTAGATCCGCATCGGCACCCGGTAGGGGTCCTCGTCGGTGATCCGCTGGTACATCTCGAAGAGGTTCCCGTAGCGGGCCTCGACGGCGTCCCGGCCCAGCCGGGCGATGGCGTCGGCGAAGTCCAGGTAGACGCCCTGCCCGCCCGGCCCCACGCCACGCCCCTCGTCGCAGACGTTCTTGGCGGCGCGGGAGGCGATGTCGCGCGGCACCAGGTTGCCGAACGAGGGATAGATCCGCTCCAGGTAGTAGTCCCGCTCCTCCTCCGGGATGTCGGCCGGGGCGCGGGTGTCGCCGGGCTCCTTCGGCACCCAGATCCGGCCGTCGTTGCGCAGCGACTCGCTCATCAGCGTCAGCTTCGACTGGTGGTCGCCGGAGCGCGGGATGCAGGTGGGGTGGATCTGGGTGAAGCACGGGTTGGCGAAGTAGGCGCCGCGCCGGTGGGCCCGCCAGATCGCGGTGGCGTTGGAGTTCTTGGCGTTGGTGGACAGGTAGAAGACGTTGCCGTAGCCGCCGGTGGCCAGCACCACGGCGTCGGCGAAGTAGGTGTCGATCCGCCCGGTCACCAGGTCCCTGGCCACGATCCCGCGCGCCCGGCCGTCCACCACGATCAGGTCCAGCATCTCGGTGCGCGGACGCATCTCGACGTTGCCCGCCGCGATCTGCCGGGAGAGCGCCTGGTAGGCGCCGAGCAGCAGCTGTTGCCCGGTCTGCCCCCTGGCGTAGAACGTCCGCGAGACCTGCACCCCGCCGAACGAACGGGTGTCCAGCAGCCCGCCGTACTCCCGGGCGAACGGCACGCCCTGCGCCACGCACTGGTCGATGATCTCCACCGACACCTCGGCCAGCCGGTGCACGTTGGACTCCCGGGCGCGGAAGTCGCCGCCCTTGACCGTGTCGTAGAAGAGGCGGCGCACCGAGTCGCCGTCGTTGCGGTAGTTCTTGGCCGCGTTGATCCCGCCCTGGGCCGCGATGGAGTGCGCCCGGCGCGGCGAGTCCTGGTAGCAGAACTGCACGACGCGGTAGCCCTGTTCGGCCAGCGTCGCGCCGGCGGCCCCGCCGGCGAGGCCGGTGCCGACGACGATCACCGTGTGCTTGCGGCGGTTGGCCGGGTTGACCAGCTTCGCCTCGAAGCGGCGCCTGGCCCAGCGCTCCTCGATCGGCCCGTCGGGCGCCTTCCCGTCGACCAGCGGGTCGCCGATCCGGTAGTCGGCGTAGCCGGGGCCGGGCTCGGGTCCTGTCGTCTCGGTCACCGTCTCACGTCCTCTCACGTGGGGCCCGCTCCGGGCGCCGCCGCTCATTCCACGACTCCGGTCATCACGCCGACGGGCACCGCGAGGAAGCCGAGGGTCAACACCAGCGCCAGCCCGTTCGCGGTCAGCCGCAGCGCCCGGTCCCGGGCGGCCGAGCCGGCGCCCAGCGTCTGGGCCGCGCTGAAGAAGCCGTGCCGGATGTGCAGTCCGACGGCGACCATCGCCACGCCGTAGATGGTGTTGCCGTACCAGGTGTTGAACGTGGCCACGACGTTCTCGTACGGGCGGCCCGACTCCCCGTTCGGGTTCACATGGCCGGTGGTCAGGTCCAGGATGTGCCAGACCACGAACAGCGCGAGGATCACCCCGCCCCAGCGCATGGTGCGGGTCGCGTAGCTGGTCCGGGCCCGCCGGTGCCGGTAGCCGACCGGGCGGGCCGCCAGGTCGCGGCGGCTCAGCTGGTAGGCGGCCACGCCGTGGGCGAGCACGGCGGCCAGCAGCCCGACCCTGGCCAGCCACAGGAACCACTCGTGGTGCAGCACCGGCTCGCCGATCGTGCGCAGCCAGTGGGCATAGCCGTTCATCTCGTCCGGGCCGAAGAACACCTTGAGGTTCCCCAGCATGTGAAAGACCAGGTACAGCAGCATGATCGCGCCGCTGACGGCCATCACCGTCTTCTTGCCGATGGTGGAACGCCACAACCGCACCACGGTCGGTGGGCGGCGTTCGGTGCGCGTCGCCAGTGCCATGGCACCCGACGGTAGGGAGGGGAGGCGGCATCGGTCCAAGACATAGATCGAGTGCTTTCGATAGGCTGCGGCTATCGAAGGGATCGTCTCTCGCCGATCAGGGAGGTCGGGGTGCAGCTCCAGCAGCTCAGGTACTTCACGGCGGTGGCGGAGACCCGGCACTTCACCAGGGCCGCCAGCCGGGAGCATGTCTCCCAGCCGTCCCTCTCGCAGCAGATCAGGGCGCTGGAACGGGAGTTGGGCGCCGAGCTGTTCCACAGGGCGCGCGGCCACATCTCGCTCACCGACGCCGGGACGGCGCTGCTGCCGCTGGCCCGCCGCATCCTGGCCGACACGGAGACCGCGCGCCGCGAGGTGCAGGAGGTCGCGCAGCTGCGGCGCGGGCGGGTGCGGCTGGGCGCGCCGCCCAGCCTGTGCGCGAGCCTGGTGCCCGACGTGCTGCGCGACTTCCGCGACCGCTACCCGGGGATCGAGCTGCTGGTGCACGAGGACGGTTCCCAGGACCTGGTGCGCGCGCTGGCCGCCGGCGAGCTGGACCTCGCGCTGGTGATCACCCCGCTCACCGGGCAGGCGCCGGCGCTGGCCACGCGGGAGCTGCTCCGCGAGGAACTGGTCGTGATCTCGCCCCCGGCCGACGTGCCGCCCACCGGCTCGGGCTCGGCGGGTGCGGGTGGCGCGGGCGCGGTGGAACGGGGGCCGCTGCCGGACGGGCCCATCGCGATCGAGGAGCTGCGGGACCGGCCGCTGGTGATGTTCCGACACGGGTACGACCTGCGGGAGTTGACGCTGGCGGCCTGCCACGCGGCCGGCTTCGAGCCGAGCTTCAGCGTGGCGGGCGGCGAGATGGACGCCGTGCTGAGCTTCGTTCGCGCCGGGCTCGGCCTGGCGGTGGTGCCCAGCATGGTGGCCGAACGCTCCGGCCTGCGGACGACGCGGTTCGTCCCGCCGGGGCTCAACCGCACGATCTCGCTCGCCCACCGGGGCGACGTCTCCCCGCCCAGGGCGGCCCGCGAGCTGCGGCGGATCATCCTCGCCCACAGCGGCCTGGGGCCGGCCGGGCCCTGACGGACGGCCCCGGCCCGGCGCGGCGTGGGGCGACGTGTCGCGGGAACGGACGTCGGCCCGCCGCCGAGGGCGGCGCGAGCCCCGGCCGGGTCCGCCGGCCCGAGGCTCCGCCTCTCGACAGGACCTGTGGAGGGCGGCGACCATGGAGCGGGGGAGCCTAACGGCCGTGCTGGGCCCGGGAGTTCGCGGGTGCGCTGGGAGGAGATCGGTCGTGAGCGACGGTGGTGACGACGGATTCGTCGATGACGGTGGCCTGTTCGGGGGAGGCGGCGGGGGAGGGGGCCGTCGACGCCGGTCGAACGGGGGCGGTGCCGGCTGTGCCATCGCCCTGATCGCCGCCCTGGTGCTCATCTTCGCCGCGTTCGCCGAGGACGGCGGGGGCGGCGGGGGCGGCGGGGGCGGCGAGGGAGGCAGCACCGGCGGCGCCGCTTCGCCCGCCCCGACCTTCGCTCCGCCCCCCGTCGATCCACCCTCCGACCCGGTGGACCCGCCGCCCGACCCGGACGGCGACGCCCGCGAGCCCGAGGCGCCCGACCCCGTCAGGGACGCCGCCCCGGGCGACTGCCTCGCCGAAGGGGGAACGCCGGACGCCCCCGACCTGGCGCCCGCGACCTGCGGCGACGGCGTGTTCGAGGTGCGCGAGGTCGTCCCGGCCGGCGCGGACTGCCGGGACTATGTGAACGGCGCCGAACTCGACCGCGCCGTCCGTTACGACGGCTACGACCTCACGCTGTGTCTGGCCTACCGGCACGGCGCGGGCAGCGCCTACCACGCCGCCGTGGGCGACTGCGTCTACGGCGGCTCCGGCGACGACGCGCGGTGGGAGGAGACCTCCTGCCAGACGGGCAACTTCACGGTCGCCGGCCGGCTGGAGAACGAGAGTTCCTGGGACGACTGCGACCGTTCGACGCCGGGGTACTACGGGCGCTCCTTCACGGTGTCCGGCTGGCGGCCCGAGCTGGACGTCCGGCTCTGCCTGCGGATGAACTACCCCGACGACGCCGGCCGTTCCCACCTCAACACCTGCCTCGCGATGACCGGCTCCGTGGAGTCACCCACCTTCACTTTCGCCGACTGCGAGAGGGCCAACGTCTATGTCACCGGCCGCACCAGCGACTACGCGGACGCGGACTTCTGCGCCCCGGACGCCTGGGCGACCTGGCGGAACGAGGACTTCCCCGACCTCGGCTACACGATCTGCTGGCGCTGGCTGAACGGCTGACCGCCCGACCACCCCGGCCTCAGGCCGTCGCCGCCCGGGCCGCGACGCCCACCGCCGCCAGGGACAGCAGGCCGCCCACCAGCAGCGCCAGCGGCGGCAGCATCCACACGAAGACCCCGCACAGCAGCACCCCGACGGCCAGCAGCGTCGAGCCGGCCGGGTCGCGCACCGCGCGCTCCGCCGACGCCCGCAGCAGCGCCGCCCGTTCGCACCCGGGGCGCCAGGCGGCGGCCACCCGCAGCAGCAGGACCGCCAGTGCCAGCAGCAGCGCCCAGGTCAGCACCCGCAGCCCGCCGGCCCCCGGCACCAGCCCGGCCTGGGCCAGGGACAGGTTCCACAGCAGCACCAGCGCGCCGCCGAGCGCGCCGGCCGCCAGCGGCCACAGCTCCCGCAGCGCGACGGCGAAGTCCCGCGCCAGATCGGCCATCCGCACACTGTGGCCGGTCAACTGGCGCCGCAGATGGGCGACTCCGGCGGCCAGCGCGGGCAGCAGCGTGACCAGCGGAACGGCCAGCACCGCGACCACCACGCCGACGATCACCACCTCGCCGAAGAGCGCCAGCCGCCCGAACCTCTCCGGCGGCCCGCCGGGGGCCGCGCCGCCGGAGGACCCGCCCCGCGCCTCGTTCACCGCCGTCACACCCGTCACATCCGTCACGTCGCCTCAGCCCTTGAGCCCCTGGGTCGCCACCCCGTCGACGATGTACCGCTGGAAGAGCACGAAGAACAGCAGCACCGGCACCAGTGCCAGCACCGCGGCCGCCATCTGCGCGCCGTAGTCCGAGACCGTGGTCTGGTCGGTGTACTGCCGCAGCATCAGCGGCAGCGGGTAGGAGTCGGGAGAGCGCAGATAGATCAGCGGGGCCAGGAAGTCGTTCCAGCTCCAGATGAACGCGAAGATCGACGCCGTCGCCAACACCGGCCGCATCAGCGGCAGCACGATGGAGAGGAAGATCCTCGGATGCCCGGCGCCGTCGATCCGCGCCGACTCGTCCAGCTCCCGGGGCAGGTTCCGCATGAACTGCACCATCAGAAAGACGAAGAACGCGTCGCAGGCCAGGAACTTCCCGACCAGCAGCGGCAGATACGAGTCCGTCCAGCCGATCTCGTTGAACATGATGAACTGCGGGATGATCACCACATGGAACGGCAGCAGCAGCGTGCCGATCATCAGCGTGAAGAAGATCTTCCGGCCCGGGAACTCGATCCGCGCGAAGGCGTAGGCGGAGACCGAGCAGGACAGGCAGACGCCGACCACCGAGGCCACCGCCAGGAACATCGAGTTCCCGAAGAAGGTCCAGAACGAGATCCCGCCGATGCCCTCGAACGCCTTGCGGAAGTTGTCCAGCGTCGTCTCGTCCGGGATCAACCCGGTCTGCCCGATGATCTGGTTGCTCGGCCGGAACGCGGACAGCAGCATCCACACGCCCGGGTAGAGCACCACGACGGCCAGCGCCCAGGAGGCCAGGTGGAAGGCGAGGGTACGCCCGCGCCGTCGGTTCGCCGCCCGCCGGGAGCGTTCGTTCCGGGCCACCGATGAGGTGGCCCCGTCAGGTCGCGGCGCCGTGCTCATCGGCCCTCCCCCGAGTAGTGGACCCAGTACCTGGAGGTCCTGAAGAAGATCAGGGTGATGATGCCCACCACGATCACCAGCAGCCAGGCCATGGCGGCCGCGTAGCCGAGCTGCCCCTGGCCGAATCCGCGCTGGTAGAGGTAGAGGGTGTAGAAGAGCGTCGAGTTGGCCGGGCCGCCCTGCCCGCCGGAGATGATGAACGCCGACGCGAAGATCTGGAACGAGTTGATCGTCTCCAGCACCAGGTTGAAGAAGAGCACCGGCGAGAGCATCGGCAGCGTGATCCTGAAGAACTGCCGGACCGCGCCCGCGCCGTCCATCTGCGCCGCCTCGTACAGCTCGTTGGGGATCTGCTTGAGCCCCGCCAGGAAGATCACCATCGGCGCGCCGAACTGCCAGACCGCCAGCAGGATCATCATCGGCAGCGTCAGGTCCGGGTTGCCCACCCAGCCGCCGGCCGGCATCCCGAAGAACTGGCCGATGTCGTCGACGATGCCCTGGTCGTTGAACATCGCCTTCCAGACGATGGCCACCGAGACGCTCGCCCCGATCAGTGAGGGCGCGTAGAAGAGCGAACGGTAGGTGCCCTGGCCGCGCCGCCGCGAGTTCAGCAGCATCGCGACGCCCAGCGCGGCGGCCAGCTTGACGGGCGTGCCGATCACGGCGTACTGCGCCGTCACCTCGACCGAGTCCAGGAAGCGCGGGTCGTCGAAGAGCCGGTCGAAGTTGTCCAGGCCGATCCAACTGCCGCCCCTGATCGGGTGGTAGTCGGTGAAGGCCAGGTAGAGGGAGGCGATCATCGGGCCGGCGGTCAGGGCGATGAAGCCCAGCAGCCAGGGCGCGAGGAAGGCGTAACCGGCCCGGGTCTCGGCGGCCCGCCGCCGGGATCGGGGCGGGCTGGGCCGGCGCGTGGGCCCGGCCCCGGGCGCGGCCCGGGACGCCTGCTGGGTCAGGGACATGGACGATTTCCGTTCGGATGACGTGGACGACAGAACGTCGGCGGGAGGGCGGGGGCGACGGACGTGAACCGTCGGGGGACGGGCGGCCGCCGGGCCAGGCGCGGGCCCGGCGGCCGGGGGGTCAGGAGGTGATCAGCAGGTTCCCGGCCTCGGAGAACCAGCGCTCGACGAAGTCGTCCACGCTCATCCGCCCGTAGCCGAACTCGTTGCCCAACACCTGCACGTACTCCTGCTCCACGGCGCCGAAGCCCTCCGGGTGGAACGGGGCCGACTCGGTGACATGGCCCTCGTCCCGCAGCCGCTGCTCGTACTCGATGACCCGCTCGTCGGTGCTGCCCGGCGCGACCTGGAGCGAGTCCAGCCGCTCCTGGGAGGCGGGGATGCCCAGCTCGGTGCCGATGATCTCGCCGGCCTCGGGGGAGTTGATCAGGAAGTCGATCAGCATCGCGGCCTCCTCGGGGTGCGCGCTGTTCGCCCCGACCGCCAGCTGCATGGTCGGCTTGAAGAACAGGTGCTTCTCACCGTCGGGTCCCGAGGGCGGCGGCATCAGCTGGAGGTTGTCGCTGCCGGCGTCCTGGGACGCCTGGCTGAGCATGTTGTCCCAGTTCAGCTCGACCGGCACCTCACCCGAGGTGAACCCGCTCTTGGGGAGCAGCTGCTCGGTGCGGGAGGCCGGGAAGGTGACGTTCTCCGGCTGCCGCAGCGGGTCGGCCGACGCGACGAACTCGCGCATGTCGTCCTCGGTGAAGTTCATCTCGCCGTTCTCGGCGAACGGTTCGATGCCCTGCTGGATCAGGTGCAGCATGAACATCCACCAGACCATGGTGTAGTCGTTGCCGCCGTAGACGCGGGGTTCGAGGCCGGCGCCCGCCTCGCTCGCGGCCTGGATGAACTCCCGGTACTCCTCCCAGGTGTAGTCCCAGTCCGGCAGTTCGACGCCCAACTCCTCGATCAGGTCGGGGTTGTAGAAGAGGGCGAACGCGTTGGTGCCGGTGGGCACCGCCACGAGCTGCTCGTTGGCCCGACCCGAGGCGAGCAGCTCCTCCTCGATGGTCGAGGTGTCCAGCACCCCGCCCTCGAACTCGCCGAGGTCGTAGAGGAGGCCGCCGTTGCCGTACTCCAGCAGCCGGGAGAGGTCCATCTGCATCACGTCGGGCAGCTCGCCCGAGGTGCCGTCGGTGCTGCGCTGCGTCCAGTAGTCGTTGAACTCGGCGAAGCTGGTCTGCACCGTGATGTCCGGGTTCTGCTCCTCGAAGAGGTCAACCGCCGCCTGGTAGCGGTCGGCCCGTCCCTCGGTGCCCCACCAGGTGAACCGGAGGGTGACCTTTCCGCCGTCGTCGCTCCCGCCGTCGCCGCCACCACAGGCGGTCAGCGTGAGCGCGCCGGCCAGGGCCACGGCGAGCCCTCTCAGCGCGGTCTTCCTGTTGGGCATCGAAGAGCCTCCTTGCTCGGTGAACAAAACGGGAAGGGCCCGCCGTGAATCGATTCATTTAAGGGCCGGGAAAAGGCACGGCTGAGCGATGGGAAAAGGGGCCCCGTCGCGCCCGCCCTCTGGGTATCGGCGAGCGCTCGGGTCCCCGGAGTCTGACAACGTCGACTCGCTCCCGTCAAGAGGTCTGCGGCGAGCGGGCCCGCGCGGGGCGCCGCCGGGCGGCCCGTTCGTCCGGGGTCTCGAACGGGCGGGGGAGCGGGGCGTTCCGGTTCGCTGAAACGCTTCATCGAACGGTGGGACGCCGGCGCCGGGTCGCGTCCCGCGCGGGAGCCGGCGGGCGGCTGTGCGAGGGTGGTGATCGGCGGCCACCACCCTAGGGAAGTGAGGAACGCGATGACCGAGAGCGCCCGACGCATCGCCGACGAGCTGCGGGACCGAGTCACCTCCGGTGAACTGGCGCCCGGGGACCGGTTCCCCGCTTCCGGGAGCCTCGTCGAAACGGCACCACAGCACACCGTTCCTGTCCCGGTCCGCAGGTCGTTCGTCCTGGTGGCCGATGCCCCGGCCGTCCCGGCGGAACGCCAGCGCCCCGAGCTGTGCGGACTCGCCGCTCCAGCGGACGACGAACGGCACCGGCAGTGAGCGCGGGCCACGGCGAGTGAGATTCCCAGGCGTCGAACGGTCGACCCGGCCGCGCTGTCTTCGGTCATGACGGGCGTTGGCCCTCTCTCGCGACAGCGGCTGACAGCGAGCGGTCCGTGGTGGAACTGCGCCGGTGCACCGTTGTCCCGCTTCCTCGGGCGTGACCCGAACTCAGTCGTCCGTCAGGGGTCGGCACAGGACCGGGTTCTGGAGTTCCGCGCAGGGGCGGTGGCCGTGGGCGCGGATGAGGTCCTGGCCGACCTGGTTGGTGAGGTAGCGCAGGAAGCTCGCGGCCAGCGAGTCTGCCGGCAACTCGCCGTAGGTGTAGGCCAGTTCGGTCTCCCAGAACGGGTAGGCGCTGTGGTCGGCCGCCTCCAGGGACGCCTCGTGGCCGGCGATCCGCGCGCGGGGCAGCTCGTCGCGGTCCAGGGCCGCGCCCAGTTCCGCGTAGCCGATGGCGCCCGGCGTGGCGGCGACCGCGTCCAACAGGTCGTCCGTGGAGCCCCGTTCGCAGCGGATCACCGGGTCGTCGGCGCCCGGGTCGCGGTCCCGGCAGTTGTCCGAGGTGCTGGCCGGCTCGCGGTCGCCGTCGAGCACCTGGCGTTGGAAGACCCGGCGGGTGCCGGAGTCGTCGTGCCGGCCGACCAGCCGGATGGGGACGTCGTTGCCGCCCAGCTCGGTCCAGTTGGTGAGCTGGCCGTCGAAGACGGCCCGCAGCTGCTCGGGCGTGAGGTCGAGCACCCCGGCCTCCTCGTTGACCACCAGGGTGAACAGGGAGAACGCGATGGGGCGCGGGAGGAGTTGGGGATGGCCCGCGTCCTTGGGCCCGTCGGAGAACGCGAGCATCGGCGGGTGGCCGTCGGGGTGTTCGCGGCCGGCGCGGTCGAGTTGGGTCAGGCCCTGGGCGCTGCCGCCGGCGGAGACGGTGATCCTGGCATCGGGGCAGGTGGACTCGTAGGAGTCGGCGGCCTCGTTGAGCACCGGGGCGAACGCGGTGGAGCCGGTGAGGGTCAACTCGCCCGAGGCGCAGTCCAGCGGGGCGTTCTCGTCCTCGCCAGAGAGCGAGATGCCGAGCTGGGTGACGATGATGACCACCAGGAAGCAGACCAGCGCCACGGTCGGCAGCGAGATGCCGGTGCGGCTCCTGGTCTCGGGGATGTCGCCGGAGCCGACGCCGCCCTTGATGCCGCCGATCACCCTGGGGGGCGCGAACTCCGTTCCTGGCGCCCGGGTTTCGCCCTCCTCGCGCTCCAGCGCGGCCAGCACCTTGTAGTGCGTGCCCCGGTTCATCGGGACCCGGGGCAGCTGGATCACGCCGTCCCTGACGTGGAGCCCCGAGTCGCCCTCGAACGACGGCCGCAGATACTCGTGGCTCAGCTCGGTGACGACCAGCCCCGCCACCCGGCGGCCCGGGAAGACGACCCGGATCCCGACCCGGTCGTCGTCCAGGACGGCGTAGTCGCTCTCGTCGATGTGGGTGGCGCCGTTGTTCTCGAAGCGCAGCAGCACGAACGAGGGGTCGAGCAACGGGTCGCCGCCGTCCCGCTCCAGCCGTTGGAGCGCGCCGGCGTAGGAGGAGTGCACCTCGTCGCTGGCGACGGTGTCCATCTGCACGCGGTAGCCGAGGCGTTTGCGGCCGACGAAGACGAACTCGTAGAGCGCGGCGAAGATGGGGACCACCACACCGAGGACGGTGAGGGTGACGTCCCACCGGAAGATGTCCACCAGGCAAACGTATGACCGAAAACGGTGGGTGTGCGGGCCGGTGGGCAAGCCTTCCGCCGGAGTTCACCGGGGCGTCAACCGGGACCTCGGTCGGGGCGTCAACCGCCCGTCGGAACGGAGGAGAAGACGGCCCGTCACCCTCCCGGAAGCCTGCCGCGCGCCCCCGCCCGCGTCAGCCCCGCGCCCGCCTCACCCCGGTCGTCCGCCCACGGCCGCGGCCAGCTCGGGCGTCGTGCGGGAGACCGCGTCGGCCAGCCGCGCCCGCAGGATCGCCGGCGCCGCCGGCACGATGCCCAGCCAACCGACCGGCGCCCGGCCCGGCGCCCCGACCGGTGCCTCGCCCGGCGGGCTCGCGCCACCGTCGGGCCGCCACCAGTGGGGCAGCCCCAACGCCAACTCCACGGCCTCCCCCAGGGTGTCGGCCACCAGCGCCGCCCGCCCGTCGGCCGCGACGGCCACCACCGCGCCCCCGGACAGGTGGTACCGCGTGCCGTCCCCCCGGCCCGCGAACGGCGGCCCGGCCGGCGGCACCGGCCGCCCCGGCGGCGCCTGTCGCAGCGCGAGGTCCAGCCCGCCGGGACCGGCCAGCCAGGCCCGCCCCGCCGCGTCCATCCCGGCCAGCGCCGCCAACAGCTCGGTGTCCGGCGGCAGTTCGGGAGCGCCCAGGGCGCGCGCCGCCACCCGGTACACCAGCTGGTCGGCGGAGACCTTGTGCTCCTTGAGCCGGTGCAGCTCGGCCGGCCCGAACCAGCCGTACTCCGGGTGCCGTTCCCACTCCAGCGCGGGCCGGCCCAGGTCCCCCTCGACCTCCACCACGAAGTCCACCTCGTGACGCGGGCCGCGCCCGTCGTCCCCGACCCATGTCCACACCCCCAGCGAGCGCACCACCCGCCGCAGCCGCCACCCCGTCTCCTCGGCCACCTCGCGGGCGAGCGCGCCCAGCAGCGACTCGCCCTCCTCCACATGGCCGCCCACCAGGTCCCAGGTGTCGGGGAACAACCGCCGCCTCGGCGAACGGCGTTGGGCGAAGACCCGGCCCGCCGCGTCCAGGATCACCGCGCCCACGCACCAGCGCTCGCCCGGCTCCGGCACCGGCAGGGTGACGCCGGCCGCCAGCTCCGGCGCCGGGTCGACCATCAGCCCAGCCCCAGCCGGGCGGACCCGGCCTGGGCCACCGCCTCCTCCTCCCCCTCGTACTCCACGCGCGCCGCGTCCTGCCGCCCGAAGGCGAACAGCAGCAGCTCGCCAGGCTCGCCCGTGACCGTCACCACCGGGGTGCCCTTGTGCGCCACCGCCGTCTGCCCGTTGGGCCGGCGCAGCACCAGCCCGACCGGGCTGCGGCGGCCCATGATCCGGGCCGAGGACTCCAGCCGCCGCCACAGCGCGTCGGAGAAGACCGGGTCCAACGAGCGCGGCTTCCACGCCGGCTGGGCCCGGCGCACGTCCTCGCCGTGCACGAAGAACTCGACCGTGTTCGCCGCCTCGTCGACCTGCTTGAGGGCGAACGGGGAGACCCGGGGCGGCCCGGTCCTGATCAGCTGGATCAACTCGTCGTAGGGGCGGGCGGCGAACTCCTCGCGCACCCGCTCGCCCCGGGCGGCCAGCGGCTTGATGACGATCCCGCCGGCCGCGTCGGCCCGCCGCTCCCGCACCACCAGGTGCGCGGCGAGGTCACGGGTGGTCCACCCCGCGCACAGGGTGGGGGCCTCGGGCCCGGAGGACTCCAACAGGTCGGCGAGCAACAGGCGTTCACGCTTGGCATGGGTAGACATGTCCCCAGAGTAGGACCTCCCACTGACAACGCAGCGTAACCGCGCGGCAGCCCCGCCGAGCGGTGCGTCACGGGAGGCAGAATGGGGGCATGTCCAGCACCTCCACGCCCCGGCTCGACCCCGGGATCGCCGCGCGGCTCAAGCGGAACGCCGACGGGCTCTTTCCCGCCATCGCCCAGCAGTACGACACCGGCGAGGTGCTGATGCTCGGCTGGATGGACGACGAGGCCCTGCGCCGCACCCTGGTCAGCGGCCGTTGCACCTACTACAGCCGCAGCCGGCGCGAGTACTGGGCCAAGGGCGACACCTCCGGCCACATCCAGCTCGTCAAGTCGGTGGCCCTGGACTGCGACGGCGACACCGTGCTGGTGCGGGTCGACCAGGTGGGCGCCGCCTGCCACACCGGGGACCGCACCTGCTTCGACGCCGACCAACTCCCGCTGGGGGAGAACGCGCAGGTCGCCTAGCCGGCGCGGGTCGCCTGGTCGGCGCGGGTCGCCTGGCCGGCGCGGGTCGCCTAGGCTCACCGGGCATGACGACTGAGGACATCGACCGCTTCCGGGTGCTCGCCAAGGAGCGCCGGGTGATCCCCGTGACCCGTCGCCTCCTCGCCGACGGCGACACCCCGGTCGGGCTCTACCGCAAGCTGGCCGCCGGCCGCCCCGGCACCTTCCTGCTGGAGTCGGCGGAGAACGGCCGCACCTGGTCGCGTTACTCCTTCGTCGGCGTGCGCAGCGCCGCCACCCTCACCGTCCGCGACGGGCGGGCGCACTGGCTGGGCCGGCCGCCCGCCGGCGTGCCGACCGAGGGCGAACCGCTGGCGGTGCTGCGGGAGACGCTGCGTGTGCTGCACACTCCGCGCGACCCCGAGCTGCCGCCGTTCACCGGCGGGCTGGTCGGCTACCTCGGCTACGACGTGGTGCGCCGCCTGGAGTCCATCGGCGACGACACCGTCGACGACCTGCGGCTGCCCGAGCTGACCATGCTGCTCGCCTCCGACCTCGCCGTCCTCGACCACCGCGACGGCACCGTGCTGCTGATCGCCAACGCCTTCAGCGACCTGCCGCTCGGCGGCGACGACCGGCGGCTGGCCGAGGTGCACGCCGACGCCGTCGCCCGGCTCGACCGGATGGCCGCCGATCTGTCCCGCCCGGTCGCGACGAGCGCGGTGGAGCTGCCGCCCAGCGAACTCCCGCCGTTCACCGCCCGGTTCGGCGGCGAGAGGTACCAGGGCGCGGTCGAGGCCGTCAAGGAGTACATCAGGGCCGGCGACGCGTTCCAGGTGGTGCCGTCCCAGCGGTTCGAGACCCGCTGCGAGGCCGACGCGCTCGACGTCTACCGGGTGCTGCGCACCACCAACCCGAGCCCCTACATGTACCTGCTGCGCCTGGCCGGCCAGGACGGCGAGAGCGGCCAGGACGGTCCGGAGGGCGAGCGCGGCTTCGACGTCGTCGGCTCAAGCCCCGAGGCGCTGGTGAAGGTCACCGACGGCCGCGCCCTGCTGCACCCCATCGCCGGGACCAGGCCGCGCGGCGCCACCCCCGGCGAGGACGCGGCGCTCGGCGCCGAGCTGCTGGCCGACCCCAAGGAACGCGCCGAGCACCTGATGCTGGTCGACCTCGGGCGCAACGACCTCGGCCGGGTCTGCGCGCCCGGCACGGTCGAGGTCGTCGACTTCATGTCGGTGGAGCGGTACAGCCACGTGATGCACATCGTCTCCACCGTCACCGGCCAACTCGCCGAGGGCCGCACCGCGTTCGACACCCTCACCGCCTGCTTCCCGGCCGGCACGCTGTCGGGCGCGCCCAAGCCGCGCGCCATGGAGATCATCGAGGAGCTGGAGCCCACCCGGCGCGGCGTCTACGGCGGCTGCGTCGGCTACCTCGACTTCGCCGGCGACGCGGACACCGCGATCGCCATCCGCACCGCCGTGATCCGCGACGGCGTGGCCCATGTCCAGGCGGGCGCCGGGGTGGTCGCCGACTCCGACCCGGTCGCCGAGGACACCGAGTGCGCCAACAAGGCGGCGGCCGTCCTCAGGGCGGTGGCCACGGCCGGGAGGCTGCGCGGTAGCGTGGGAGGGTGACCCGAAACCCCTCCGACAGCGCCAGGGCGTCGCGCCGCGCACTCGGCGTGGCGCTGCTGTGCGGCGCCGCCGGGGCCGCCGTCGTTCTGATCTCGGCCGGCCAGACCTGGGGCGAGGGGGACGCCCAGGGCGGCGGCGCCGAGCTGCCGGTGACGGCCAGCGGCAGCGCCGTCTCCGGGCTGCCGAGCGCGCTGGCGCTGGTCGGACTGGCCGCGCTGGTCGCGGTGTTCGCGGTGCGCGGCACCGGCCGGGTGGTGGTGGCCTCCGTGCTGGCGCTCAGCGGGGCCGGCGCGATCGGCGCCGCGCTGCTCGGCTCGGGCGACACCGAGGCCCTGGAACGGGCGGCCGCCGAGGTGATGGGCATCTCGGACGTGGCGGTGACCTCGGTCAGTCACACCGGCTGGCCCTGGTTCTCCGCGCTGGGCGGCCTGCTGCTGCTCTGCGCCGGCCTGTTGGCGCTCAGCTACGGCCGGCAGTGGCCGGCGATGTCCAGCCGCTACGAGCGCGGCGGCCGCGAGGTGCGCGGCCGGCGTGGCACGCGGCGCGCGGGCGAGGACGAGGACGGGGACCCCGGGCCCGACCGGCCCGAGGACATCTGGCGCGCCCTGGACCGGGGCGAGGACCCCACCTGACCTCCCGTTCACCCCGGCCGGGCCCGGGTGACGCACCCCACCCTCACCAGTGGGAACGGTTTGTCACAATGGACGGCGGGCGCGGAAGGTGAGCGCCCCGGGACCTCTCTTCCTCAAGGAGCGCACATGGCGGGCCAGTACCACCACGGCAAGACCCCTGCCGCCTGGACGGCGGTGATCATCGCCTTCGTCGGGTTCGGCCTCGGCAGCTACTTCACCCTGGTCGCGCAGCCGTGGGGCGTCGCGGCCAGCTTCGTGGTGCTGCTGCTGGCGGCCGTGGTGGGTGGCGTGATGCGCGCCATGGGTCTGGGCCAGGAGCAGGCGCCGGTGCGCGTCGCCAAGCCGGCCATCGCCGCCCAGCCAGGTCCGGCCGACGAGCCCGCCACCTCGGCCGCCGGCGAGCAGCGGCAGGCCGCCGCCACCAGCTGAACGAGGCCGCCGACCGGCCCATCCCCGGGCGCGACCCCGCCGCCCGGCCGTGAGACTGGTCACATGCGGCAACGCCTCCTCGACGCGGGAACCCCTCTGGCCGCCGCCGCCCTGCTGGGCGCGGCGGTCGGCTGTGTCGCGGTCAACGACCCGACGGTGCCCGGGAGTTACCCGCCCTGCCCGGTGCTGACCGAGCTGGGCCTGCACTGCCCGGGCTGCGGCGGCCTGCGCGCCACCCACGCGCTGGCGCACGGCGCGTTCGCGACGGCCTGGCACGCCAACGCGCTGGTGGTCGCCGGAGCGGCGCTGCTGGGCCTGGGGCTGCTGGTCTGGCTGGCGGCGGCGCTGGCCGGCGCGAGGCGCCGGCTGCCCGCCCAACTCCCGTTCCCCGCCTGGCTGGGCTGGGCCGTCGCCGCGCTGGTGGCCGCGTTCACCGTGCTGCGCAACCTGCCGCCCGGCGCGTTCCTCATCCCCTGAGGGCCCCGCCCGCGAGGCCGGCCCCCGCGCGTCACCGTCGCTTTCCGGCCAGGCCGGCGCCGTTCACGACCCGCCGCCTCCGCGCTGTGGCCACCGCTCTGACCTGCGGGTTTCCCGGGTCCGCGCAGGTTGGTGCGGTGTCGGTGGGCGGGTGGTGAGGGCGTGACCGGAGGCGGATACTATCGGTGGGGATTGCCCTCCCCACACCGACAGGAAGGGGCCGGTCGCGTGAGTGTGCTCGACGAGATCATCGAGGGAGTCCGCGTCGACCTCGCCGAGCGGCAGGCACGGGTCTCCCTGGACCAGCTCAAGGAGCGCGCCGCCGCGGCCCCGCCGGCGAAGGACGGGGTGGCCGCCCTCAAGGGCGACAGCGTCACCGTCATCTGCGAGGTCAAGCGCTCCAGCCCCTCCAAGGGCGCGCTGGCCGCCATCGCCGACCCGGCCGGGCTGGCCGCCGACTACGAGGCGGGCGGCGCCGCCGCGATCTCCGTGCTGACCGAGCGGCGCCGGTTCGGCGGCTCGCTCGACGACCTCACCGAGGTGCGCGCCCGGGTCGACATCCCGGTGCTGCGCAAGGACTTCATCGTCACCTCCTACCAGCTGTGGGAGGCCCGCGCGCACGGCGCCGACCTGGTGCTGCTGATCGTGGCCGCGCTGGACCAGCCGGCGCTGGTCTCCCTGGTGGAGCGCGCCGAGTCCATCGGCCTGACGCCGCTGGTCGAGGTCCACGACGAGGACGAGGCCGAGCGCGCCGTGGACGCCGGCGCCAGGATCATCGGCGTCAACGCCCGCGACCTGCGCACCCTGGAGGTGGACCGCTCCACCTTCGAGCGGGTGGCGCCCGAGATCCCCGGCGGGATCGTCCGGGTCGCCGAGTCCGGGGTGCGCGGCCCGCACGACCTGATCGCCTACGCCAACGAGGGCGCCGACGCCGTGCTCGTCGGCGAGTCCCTGGTCACCGGGCGCGACCCGCGCTCCGCCGTCGCCGACCTGGTCGCCGCCGGCGCCCACCCGGCGCTGCGGCAGGGGCGCTGAGGCGCCATGGTTCCCGAGCGGGCCGAGGGACCGCGCGACCGCCGCGCCCGGGCGGTCGGCCGGATCGCGCTGCGCGGCG
>NZ_RFFJ01000229.1 GCF_003696235.1 Streptomyces triticirhizae | reverse complement strand
CTCTGCACCGCATCGTCATCTGCCGCCTGCGCTGGGACCAGCGAACCAAGACCTACGTGGAACGGCGCACGAAGGAAGGGATGTCGAAGAAGGAGATCATGCGCTGCCTCAAACGCTACGTCGCCCGAGACGTCTTCCACGCCCTCACCAGGCAAAACACCCGCGCAACGACTCCTGATCAACCGCTAAGAGCCGCTGCTTGACATCCGTAAGAGCATCCCGTCGCGCGGGCGCGGCTCAGCCGAGGACGAACGGGAGCCGTGCCGCGAGGGGTTCGCCGAGGGCGGCCCGTTCGCTCGCGGTCGGCGGGCGGCGGCCCGTGCCGACGGTCAGCGCGGCGGCGTCGGGGAGCGACGCGGGGAACGTGGCGCCAGCGATCCGTTCCAGCGCCGCCCGCGCGGCGGCCAGGGCCTCGGCCGGGGGCGGGGCGGCGGCCGGCCGGTGGGCGGTCAGGTCGAGGTGGTGGAGGGTCCACTCCAGCACATAGGCGGAGAGGTAGTCGCCGACGGTCAACACCATGTCCTGGGTGGCGACGCGGGCGGCCGGGTCGGCGAGCGCGGCGGCGCGGCCGGCGGCCGATCCCACGTCGTCGAGGTGGAACCTGAGCAGGCCAGGGTCGCCGTAGGCGGCGGCCAGCCGGGGGATCAGGGCGTCGAGCGGGTCGTCGCCGGTGGGGGGTTCGACGAGTTTCCAGTAGCTGTCCGCGTTCGCCGTGGGCTCGCCGGCGGCCGGGGTGGCCAGGGTGATCAGGACGTCCTGGGCGTCGATCACCAGATGGCACACCAGGTCCCGCACCAGCCAGCCGGCGCAGCCCGAGGGCAGCGCGAAGTCCTCGTCCGGGGTCTCGGCGACGGCGGTGAGCAGCGCCGACCAGGAACGGTCGAAGAGCGAGCGGTCGAAGAGCGAGCGGTCGAGGGGCGAGGGGGCGAGGGGCGAGCGGTGGGAGAGATCGTTCACCGGCGCACGGTAGGCGGCTGGGCGGGCGGAGGACAAGCCGGCCGGTGAGGGGCCCTCAGCCGGTCAGGCCGGGGAAGGTGGTGGTCGCGGTGACGAACGCGAGGGTCCACTCGGTGAGCGCCTCCCTCGGCGGCCGCTCGGCCAGCGGCGCCCGCCCGGTCGCCGCCAGGGTGTCGAACCGTTCGCGCGGCAGCGCCTCCAACAGGTCCTGGCGGGTGGGGAAGTGGCGGTGGAGGGTGCCGATGCCCCGCCCCGGGCGGTGGGTGGAGGGGAGGGATCATGACGGGCACGCGGTTCGACGGCGCTGGCGACCGGTGGTGGACGGCGGAACGGGCGCGGCCCCGGCTGGGCCCCGGCCGTTGACCGAACTCCGGGCGTATCTCGACGCGTTGGAACGGCTGGCGCCGGAGCTGTTGGGCTGATCTGCCGGACGGCGCGACGGAGTTGACGCGCGGTGGGTTCGGGGCGCGCGCGGTGCGGATGGTAACGGTGGGGCGGCGCCCGGTGGCGGTGCGGTGAAAGTTCCCTGACGCGGGGGCGCGTTGGCGCAGGCAAGCGCGTTTTTCACTGGATCAGACCGGTGGGATGCGCCGGAGGCTCTTCCTGTGGGCCGGGTCTACGTGCGTAAACTGGGACCTGACGTGCTCTCGTCAAGTGCAGCTGATCCGTACCATCCCCTCGATGCCTCAGGAGTCAGTCATGCTCTTCTCACGATCCCTCACCCGCCGCGCGCGGTGGCGTCTGGCCACCGTGGGCGGCGTCTTCACCGCAGTGTTCGGACTGCTGCTGACCACCCCGTCGGCGGCCTCCGCCTCCGAGGTGCCGGCCGGGCCGAGTGAGATCCCGGCGGCCGTCGGCACGTTGGCGGAGGGCGAGGCGTTCATGGGCGCGGGAACCGCGATCCACGAGGGCCGGGCGCTGGAGGACGCCGAGCTGTCGCTGACGCCGATGGACACCACCGGCGTCCAGGGCATCGACGTCTCCCACTGGCAGGGCGCCATCAACTGGACCTCGGTGCGCAGCGCCGGCATCCAGTTCGCCTGGATGAAGGCGACCGAGGGCACCAGCTTCAAGGACTCGCGCTTCAACACCAACTACCCGGCCGCCCACGGCGCCGGCGTGATCAGGGGCGCCTACCACTTCGCCCGCCCCGACGTGTCCAACGGCGCCACCCAGGCCAACTACTTCGCCACCAACGGCGGCGCCTGGTCACGCGACAACCTCACGCTCCCCGGCGTGCTGGACATCGAGCACAACCCCTACGGCGCGATGTGCTACGGCCTGAGCCAGACCCAGATGCGCACCTGGATCAACGACTTCTACAACACCTACAAGTCGCGGACCACGCGCGACATCGTGATCTACACGACCGCCAGCTGGTGGAACTCCTGCACCGGGAACTGGTCGGGGATGTCCGCCAAGGCCCCGCTGTGGGTGGCGCACTGGACGACGGGCAGCCCGACCATCCCGGCCGGCTTCCCCACCTGGACGGTCTGGCAGTACACCTCCACCGGGCGGGTCGGCGGCGTCTCCGGTGACGTCGACCGCAACAAGTTCAACGGGTCCAGGGAGCGGCTGCTGGCGCTGGCCAACAACACGCCCTGACGCGGTTGTTGGTCCGCTCCCTCCTGCGGCGGGGCCGGTGGCGACGCCGGCCCCGCCGCACATTCCCTCCCCCCCACCCGCACCCCCACGTCCCGCCGAACAGCCAAGGAGTCCCCCCATGGCACGTGACTTCACCGTCGGACGTCGAGCGCTCTTCACCGCCGCAGCCGGCATCGGCGCGGCCGCCGCCGTTCCCGGCGTCGCCCACGCCGCCCAGCGGTCCTCGTCCTCGGAGTCATCCCGAGCCCAGGTGGCCGAGCCGCCCATCGACTCCACCGCCACCTGGGGCGCGCGCTCGCCCGCCGGCTCGATCTCCACGCTCAACTACACGCCCAGCATGATCATCGTGCACCACACCGTGAGCGAGAACTCCACCGACTACTCCCGCGCCCGGGCGCACGCCCACAGCCGGTGGGTCCAGGACCTCCACATGGACGGCAACGGCTGGGTGGACACCGGCTACAACTTCCTGGTCAGCCGGGGCGGTTACATCACCGAGGGCCGGCACCGCAGCCTGGCCACGCTGCGCGGCGGCAGCAGCTTCGTGCTGGGCGCCCACACCTCGGGCCAGAACGACGTCGGCATCGGGATAGCCAACGAGGGCGCCTACCACGACGGGGCGACCCCGCCGGCCGCGCAGTGGAACGCGCTGGTCCAGCTCTGCGCGCACGCCGCCTACCAGTACGGCATCGACCCCTACGAGATCTACGGGCACATGGACTTCGGCAACACGCTGTGCCCGGGCATCTTCCACGACATGCTGCCCCAACTGCGGAACGGGGTCGCCGGGTTGCTGGGCTGATCTGCCACGTCCGCGCGGGGGCGTAGGGTCCGGGACATGGAACGCCGACCCGAGCCCCGACCCCGCGCCCGTGACCTCGGGCTGGTCGTCGGGGGCCTCGCCCCCGGGCCGCTCGACGCGATCACCGACGTGCCGGGCGTGCGCGTCGGCCACACCACCGTGCGCCGGGAGCCCGACGTGCACACCGGGGTCACCGCCGTCGTCCCCGAGGGTGTCGGCCCGCGCACGCCGTTGCCGGCGGGGGTCTTCACCGGCAACGGCTACGGCAAGCTCGTCGGCACCACCCAGCTCGCCGAACTCGGCACGCTGGAGACCCCGGTGCTGCTCACCTCCACCCTGTCCACGTTCCGCGTCGCGGACGCCCTCGTCGGCTGGGTGCTGGAGCGCCCCGGCTGCGAGGAGGCGCGCAGCCTCAACCCGGTGGTCGGCGAGTGCAACGACGGCCTGCTGTCCGACATCCGCGCCCGGCCGGTGCGCGAGGAGCATGTGCGGGCCGCGCTGGACGGGGCGGCCGGCGGCCCGGTGGCCGAGGGCTGCGTGGGCGCCGGGACGGGCACGGTCGCGCTGGGCTTCAAGGCCGGCATCGGCACCGCGTCCCGGCGGCCAGCGCTCGACGGCCGGCCGGTCACGGTGGGCGTGCTGACCCAGGCCAACTTCGGCGGCGCGCTGCGGGTGCTCGGCCGCACCGTGACGCCGGCCTCGCTCGGCCTGGCCGCCGCGCCGGCCGCCGAGCACGGCTCCTGCGTGATCGTCGTCGCCACCGAAGCCCCGCTCGACGCCCGGCAGTTGACCCGGGTGGCGCGCCGCGCCGTGTTCGCGCTGGCCCGCGTGGGCGCGGCCTACGGCCACGGCAGCGGCGACTACGCCGTGGCGTTCGGCACCCGCCCGGCCGGCGGCGCGCCGGTGCCGGACGCCGCGCTGGGCCCGCTCTTCGAGGCGGTCCTCGACGCGGTGGAGGAGTCGGTGCTCAACTCCCTGCTGGCGGCGCGGACCACCGCCGGGTTCGGCGGCCACACCGTGCCGGCGCTGCCGGGTGACCGGCTGCTCGCCGCGCTGGGCGGGCCGGCCCCGCCCGCTACGGCTGGGTGAGCGACTGCGGGTAGTCGGTGATGACGCCGTCCACGCCGAGGTCGATCATCCGCCGCATGGCGCCCGGCTCGTCGACCGTCCACACGTTGACGTCGAAGCCCAGGTCGTGGAGCCGGTCGACCAACGCCTGGTCGGTGACGGTGTACTGCGGGTTGACCTGGGAGGCCCAGCCGGCCAGGTCGGCCAGTTCGCCGTCGGTCGGCACCTCGGCGTCCAGGAACCCGACGGGGATGTCGGGCAGCAGCGCGTGGAACTCCCGCAGGTCGTCGATCTCGAACGACTGCACCGCCAGGTCGTCCCGCGTCCTGGCCGCCGCCTCGCCCGGGTGGTCCAGCAGCGCGTCGGCCAGGTCGGCCGCCAGCCCCTCGTACTGCTCGCACGGGCTGATCTCGGCGAGCACCCGCGTCCTGCCGCTGGTCAGCGCGAACACCCGGTGCAGCGGAACGATCGGCTCGCCCGCGTAGGAGTCGTGGAACCAGGAGCCGGCGTCCAGGTGGCGCAGCTCGTCCCAGGTGAAGTCCGAGACGCGGTAGCTGTCCCGGCCGGGGAAGACCTCCTCGACGTCGGTGGTCCGCTCCAGGGTGCAGTCGTGGAAGTTCACCAGCCGCCCGTCGCTGGTGCGTTGGACGTCGATCTCCACATAGTCGGCGTTCTGCTCGATGGCCAGCTCGATCGCGGCCTCGGTGTTCTCCGGCGCCATCCCCGACGAGCCCCGATGGGCGATCACATCGGGCCCGTTCCCCTCGGCGCCCTCCGTCGCGGGCTGGGCGGCCGCCGGCGTGCCGAGCAGCGCGGCGCAGCCCGCGGCGGCGGCCAGGCCCACGACACACGCCCTCACGCTCCGTGCGCTCACGCGTCCCACCTGTCACCTCCTGGTGTTCGGTTCGCCTGGGACGCTTCCGGTCCCCGGTGACCACAGGTTTGCCCTGAGCTGGCCCACGCCTCACCCCAGGGTGACGAAAGGGGCGGGAACCGGCCACCCGGGCGGGCCGGCGGGGCCGGTTCAGCGGGGCGCGTGCGGGCCGAGCAAACCCAGCTCGGCGGCGAGCACCCCGGCCTGGAACCGGGAGCGCGCGCCGAGCCGCGCCATGATCTCGGCCACGTGGCGGCGGTAGGTCCGCACCGACATGCCCAGCTCGCGGGCGGCGGCCTCGTCCGTGACGCCCTCGTTCAGCGCCCGCAGCACCGCGCGGGCCAGCCGGGAGCCGCCCCGGCCGTCGAACTCCGGCGAGGCCAGCGGCGAGGAGCGGCGCCACAGGCCGTCGAAGAGCGACTGGAGGGTGCCCACCAGCGTGGGCTCGCTGACCTGCGCGGCGTGCGGGCCCAGCGGCGACTCCACCTGGATCAGCGCGGTGGCGCGGTCGACCAGCAGCAGATGCATCGGGGGCACGGCGGCGCGCCGCCAGGAGTCCGGCAGCGCCCGTTCGGGCGGCGCGCCCGCCCTGGTGTGCAACACCCGCACGCGCGGCGCGCCTTCGGGTCGCGACTGGACCCGGCGCAGGGCGTCGCCGATCAGCCGGCCCGGCTCCTCCTCGGGCGCGATCACGGCGGCGAGGCCGCGCCGCGCCGTTCCGCAGAGCCGGTCGATCCGGCCGGCCAGGCCGGCCTCGTCGGGGGCCAGGGGAACGATGGTGCCCTGGCCGGAGCGCAGGTCGCGGTGGCGGCTGACGATGGTCTCCAGCAGGGTTCTGACCTCGGCCAGCGCCGAGTCCAGGTCGTCGGCCTCGTCGGGCGCGCCGGCCACCTGGGCCTGTCGGGCCGCTTCGGGTGCGCGGGCGACATGTGCCCGGTCGGCCTCGGGGGCCGGGCCGGCGGCGGTCGGGTCGCCGCCGGGAACGGCCGTGCCGGCCCGGGACCTGGCGACGGACGAGAGGCGGGCGGTGGAGAGGTGGGCGGTGGAGAGGTGGTTCGTTCGCATGGCAGTCCCCTTGGGTCGTCCCCCGGTGCGCCGGCGCTCCGAGTCCCTGGCGGTGTCGATCCCTTGCGGCGTTGTCCGGTGCGGCGTCGCGCCGCGCGGCGCGACGCCCCGGCGGTGTCAGAGGTCGCCGGCGGGCAGAACGCCCAACTCGGCCGCGCGGCGGCCGGCCTGGAACCGTGAGGTGATGCCCAGCTCCTCCATGATCTGGGCGACCTTCCGCCGGTAGGTGCGCAGCGACACCCGCATTCTGCGGGCCGCCGCCTCGTCGGTGAGGCCGTCCCGCAGGCAGCTCAGCACGTCCTGGGCCGGTTCGGCCCGCAGCCGGGCGACGGCGCCGTGGAACTCGCGGAGCGGGCGGGCCGTGTTCCAGGTGCCCTTGAGCAGTTGGCAGGTCACGCCGACCATCGAGGGGTCACGCACCAGGGTGGGGCGCTGCCCCGGGGCCTCGGCGGGGGGAACGATCAGGGCGAGCACCCCGTCGATCAGCAGGATCTCCCGTGGTTCGCCGGCGTCGACGCGGATTTCGCAGCCGCCGGCGGACAGGCGCAGCAGGCGCGCGCGGGAGGCGCGCACCGCGCGCGGGCCTAACAGGACGCGCGCCGGTACCCCTCGGGCCCGGGCCGCCTCCAGCGCCCGCAGCCCGGGCGCGAAAACGGACGTCAACTCCGGGCGGCCGGCGGTGGTGACCACCACGAAGTGCTCCGCGTGGTCGATCAACCGGCCTGCGGTGGCGGCCAGTTGGGAGGGATACAGGTGGCGGACGGCGGTTGGCCTGGCGGGCTGGCGCCGCCGCGCCGAGGCGGCGGTGGCGATCAGCGCGGACGCCTGGAGCAGGGTGTGCTCCACGCTGCGGGCGTCGCGGGTGTCCACGGCCGTGGCGTCGTGCGGTGTGGCGCGTTCTCCGTCGGTGTTCCCCAGAACAGACACGTAAGGATTCCCCGTTCGCGTCAGGGCATCGCCGGCCCTGGGCGGCGCGCGCTGAGCCGCGCCCCAGGGGCACCCTGACAGGACGTGGGAGATCGCGAGAGCCCGACCGGAGGGTGTCCGGGGACGGATGCCCCCGGGAATGAGCTGGTCAGGCACGCTGTCAGGCCATCACGTTCCCCCGTGTGAAGTAAGCCTGGCGACTTGGGTCAGCAGCCTATGGGCGCATCCTGTGGAGAGTCAACGTCGCTCGGGTGAAGCCCGGGTGCCCGGTGCGTCGCTTGCGGCGGGCTGGCCGGATTCGTCCGGTCGACGGCGGCGAGCAACGCGGCCCCGTCGCGTGGCAGCGCGCCGGGAAGCGGCGCTCCCGGCGGTCGCGCGCGGTGGGCGAGGGCGCGCGCCGACCCCTCGCCCGGATGGGCCTCCGGCAGGTCTCGGAGTGTCAACTGGCCTGTCGACGCTTCCAGTTGGGGTGGAACGGAACGGATCTCCGCCGGTTCGTCGGCCGGTGCCACGACCAGCCGCCAGGGCGGCAGGGACAGGCCGAGGCCCAGCGCCTTGAGCACCGCCTCCTTGCGCGCCCACACCGTGGCGAACGCGCCGGGGCGCGCGCTCCGGGGCAGAGCGAGCAGGCTCTCCGCTTCAACGGGGGCGAGCGCCCGGCCGAGCAGGCCGCCGTCCGGCGACAGGTCGAGACCCGGGTCCGGCTCCACGACATCCAGGCCGAGCGGGCCGTCGCCGACGGCGACCCCGATCCGGTCGCCGGCGTGCGAGACGGAGGCGGTCAACGGGCCGAACGCGGCGGGGAGTCGGGGCCGGCCGTGCGGGCCGCCACAGTCCGGGCAGGTGGAGTCGAGCGGCACCTCGGCCGGCGGCAGGCCCAGCCGCCGGCCCAGCGCCAGCCGCAGCAGGGCCCGCCCGGCCAGATAGCGACGGGCCGGCTCGGGCCGCCGGTAGCGGTCGAGCCGTTCCAGCTCGTCGCGGGCGAGCAACGCGCTGGCGCCCGGCGGGGCGTCGCCGGGCGCGGCCCACCAGACCTCGATCGGGCCCGGGCCGCCCGGCGCTGGTTTCGGGTTCATCGGGCGGGCAACTCCCAGCGGAAGCCGTGCAGTTCGGGCGCGGGGGCGTCGGGCTCGGGGCCGGCGAACCGGGCCACGTCGGGGGCGGGCAGCCACAGCGCGACGGGTTCCTCGGCACCCGCGCCGGCCAGCGTCAGCCGGTCGGCGCGCCACACCGGGGCGGGCTCCGCGCCCGGCCGCGTCGGGGAGACGGCGGCGGCGGCCTCGATCGCGGCGACCGGGAGGGCGGGGCGCGGCGGGTCGACCATCGCGAACCACTCGGACGCCCGCACGGGCGTCACCTCCGCCCGCCAGCCCCCCTCCGCGACGGCCTCCCACGCCCCGACGGCCAACAGCCGCCCCAGCCAGGCGTATGCGGCGGCGCTTCCTCCGGTGTCGGCGGGTGCGGCCCAGGCCGCGCCGCCGGCCCGCGGCCGGCCGTCGGCCGCGCCGGCGGGTCCCCCGGCCTCCGTGGCCAGCAGCACCGTCGCCTCGGCGGCGGGTTCGCCGTCCGCGAGCAGCC
>NZ_RFFJ01000228.1 GCF_003696235.1 Streptomyces triticirhizae | reverse complement strand
TGCGGCGGCTGCACGCCGTTCCGCTGACCGCCCTGCCCGGGCCGCTGCCGGCGGCCGGCGGCCCGGCGCGGGTGGCGCGGGCGGTGGCGCGGCTGCGGGCCGAGGTGAAGGACCCCCGGCTGGCCGCCGCGCGGCGGCGGGTGGAGCGGGCGTACCGGGACGTGCCCGGTCAGGGCGGCGGGCGGGCGCTGTGTCACGGCGACTTCCACCTGGGCCAGCTGGTGCGCCTGCCGGCGGGCGGTTGGCGGCTGATCGACGTGGACGACCTCGGGGTCGGCGACCCCGCCTGGGATCTGGGGCGCCCCGCCGCCTGGTACGCGGCGGGCCTGCTGCCGCCCGAGGACTGGCAACGGCTGCTGTCCGGCTACGGGTTGGCGGAGGACGGCGCCCTCTGGGCGCGGCTGGACGCGCCGGCGCGGGCGTTCGCGGTGCAGGGCGCGGCGCGGGCGTTGCTCCACGCGCAGGCGGGCGGCGGTGAACTCGACGGCGAGGGCGTGGCGTTGGTCGAAGCCTGTGGTCGCATCGGCGGGCTGCCGTAGGGTGTGGGAGACAGCAGATCGACCATGGAGCCGATGATGCAGTGTCCCAAGTGCGGCGCGCCGATGCGCACGTTCAACCGAAGCGGCGTTCAGATCGAGCAGTGCGACGGCTGCCGGGGAATCTTCCTGGACTACGGGGAGTTGGAGCACATCACCCAGCTGGAGTCGCAGTGGGCCCCGCCGGGCGCCCCCGCGCCGCCGCCTCCGCAGCAGCCGCACTACCAGCAGCCGCCGCCCGGGCCCGGCTGGGGCGCGCCCCAGCACGGCGGCCACCACGGTGGGCACTACGGCCGCCGCCGCAAGGGCGGCCTCTCCGGCCTGTTCTTCTCCTCGTAGCGGGAGGGCCCCGCAGCGGGAAGTTCCCCGCCGCTGAAGCCCGTTCCCCGGCACGTGCGCCCGCGCCGGTCTCCTCCGGGAGGCCGGCGCGGGCGTTTCCGTACGGGTGTGCGGTGCGGTGGGCTCCGAACCGGTGAAAATTCGCGACTCGGCACAAGCGGGGCTTCCGGTGGGTGATGGTGTGAGTACGGAAGGTCAGCAGTCGCATTCGACTTGGAGTGAGGATGGCAGGGAGCGGTCAGGGCGCGGGGTCGCGCCGCCCTCGGCGTGGGCTGGTGGCGACGGCGTGAGGGCGCGGGTCTCCCTCGGCGGCATCAGCTTCTCCGGGGTCAGCGGCTGGCCGGTGCCGCACCGGGGCACCGGCGGCAACGAGTGGGTCACCGGCCGGTGTTGGCTCTACTGCCGGCGGGAGAACATCAGCGTGTTGTGGATCGGCCCGATCCGCGCGCCGCGCGCGGACGGGGACCTGTACGCGTGCGGTCAGTGCATCGCGGAGCTGGTGCACATGGTCTACGAGGAGCAGCACCGCGTGGACATGCCGGCCCGGCGGCCCTAGGAGACAGACGGGGCCGGTAGCGTCGCGGTCATGCGCGCTGTGACGATTCCTGAGCCGGGTGGCCCCGAGGCGTTGGTCTGGTCCGAGGTGCCCGACCCCGAGGCGGGGGCGGGCGAGGTGCTGGTGGAGGTCGCCTCCAGCGGCGTCAACCGGGCCGACGTTCTCCAGCGGCAGGGCTTCTATGATCCGCCGCCCGGCGCCTCGCCCTATCCGGGCCTGGAGTGCGCGGGCCGGGTGGTCGCGCTCGGCCCCGGGGTGAGCGGTTGGCGGGTGGGCGACGAGGTGTGCGCGCTGCTGGCCGGCGGCGGCTATGCGGAGCTGGTGGCCGTGCCGGCGGGTCAACTGCTGCCCGTTCCCGGGGGAGTTGGGCTGGTCGCCGCCGGCGGGCTGCCGGAGGTCGCGTGCACGGTGTGGTCGAACGTGTTCGGCGCCGCCGGCCTGCGGGCCGGCGAGACGCTGCTGGTGCACGGGGGCGCGAGCGGGATCGGGACGTTCGCGATCCAGCTGGCGCGGGCGCTGGGGGCGCGGGTCGCGGTGACGGCGGGGAGCGCCGAGAAGCTGGAACGCTGCCGGGAGTTGGGCGCCGAGGTGCTGGTGAACTACCGGGAGGACGACTTCGTCGAGGCGCTGGGCCGGGTCGGCGGCGCCGACGTGATCCTGGACATCGTGGGCGCGCGCTATCTGGCGCGCAACATCGCGGCGTTGGCGCCCGGCGGCCGGCTGGTGGTGATCGGCTTCCAGGGCGGGGTGAAGGCGGAGCTGGACCTGAGGACGCTGCTGGCCAGGCGCGCCTCGGTCACCGCGACCTCGCTGCGGGCGCGGCCGGCTGAGGAGAAGGCGGCGATCGTCGCGGAGGTTCGGGAGCGGGTCTGGCCGCTGCTCGCCGAGGGGCGGGTGCGGCCGGTGATCGACCGGCTGTTGCCGCTGCCGGAGGCCGCGTTGGCGCACGAGGTGCTGGAGGCCGGCGGCCATGTGGGCAAGGTGCTGCTGACCGCGACCGGCGAGGAGGGGGACCTCACCGCGCCCCGCCCGGCCTGAGCCGGGGACGGTTCGGAACAACAACCGGCCCGCCCGAGATGCCCGTTATGCCGCTTCGTGTCACGCTGGTCTCATCACCGGATGGATCACCGCGAAGGGTCGGGACTCGTGAGGCTGTGGGTGGGAATCGCGCTGGCCGGGGTCGCGCTGCTGACCGTCGCCACCGCCTTCGCGGCGGCGGCCGTGGCGAACGACCGGGGAGCCGGCCGGGGAGCGGAACGTGGGGCCGAGCACGGAGCGGAGCGGGCCGCCGCCGGGGAGGGTGACCGCCGGTTCGAGGGGCGGACCGAGCGGCGGGCGGACGGGGAGCGCGTCGCCGAGTGGCGGATCGTCGACCAGCCGACCACCCGCTGGCAGGGCCGGGGCAGCGAGCGGCTGGCGCGGGGCGCCGGGGGCGCGGCACCGGGCGGCGAGATCGTTCCCGTGATGCCGCTGGGCGCGGGGCTGACCTGCCTGGGGCTCGGCCTCGGGCTGTTCGGCTACCGCCTGCGGCAGGGCTGAGGGCCGGGCGGACCAGGGGCGGCCGGGGCGGCCGGGAGCGCCCCGAAGGCGCGACAGCCAGTGAACATACTCGGTAAGCGGGCTTGCCGCGCCGCCTACATACCCGGTATACATACGCGGTATGTCAATCCGTTTCGGGCTGCTAGCCCTGTTGGACCAGGGGCCTCGCTATGGCTCCCAGCTGCGTGCGGAGTTCGAGTCCCGCACCGGCACCACCTGGCCGTTGAACATCGGTCAGGTCTACACGACGCTCGGCCGCCTGGAGCGGGACGGGCTGATCCGGCCCGAGGGCGGCGGGGACGCCAAGCAGCAGCTGTACGCGATCACGGAGGAGGGGCGACGTTCGCTCGTCGAGTGGTTCGACAGCCCCGTGGACCGCACCCAGCCCTCGCGGGACGAGCTGGCGATCAAGCTGGCGATGGCCGTCGGCACCCCGGGCGTCGACCTCCGCGAGGTGATCCAGCGGCAGCGCCGCCACACGCTGAGCGCCATGCGGGACTACACCCGGCTCAAGGCCGACGCGATGAACGCGGACCGGTCCAGGCCCGAATCCGCCGACTCCGACCCCGACGACGTCGCGTGGCTGCTGGTGCTGGAGCAGTTGATCTTCTACGCCGAGGCCGAGGTCCGCTGGCTGGACCACTGCGAGGCGCGGCTGGTGCGCCTCGCCGCCCAGCGGGCCGAGCGCGGCGGGCGTGCCGGGGGGCCGCCCGCCGCCGACGAGGCACCCCCGCGGCCCGTCGCCCGGAAGGGGGCCTCGTCATGAGCCACCCGGGAACGGACGAACCCGCCGCCGCCGTGCTGGAGTTGCGCGAGCTGAGCCGCACCCACGGCACCGGACCGGCCGCCGTGCACGCGCTGCGCGGCGTGCACATGACCGTGCGGGCCGGGGAGTTCGTCGCGGTGATGGGCCCGTCGGGCTCGGGCAAGTCCACCCTGCTGACGCTGGCCGGCGGGCTGGACACGGCCACCGGCGGCGAGGTCCTCGTCGAGGGGCAGGCCCTCGGGCAGCTGAAGCGGGCCCAACTGGCCAAGCTGCGGCGGACCTCCATCGGCTATGTCTTCCAGGACTACAACCTCATACCGGCGCTGACCGCCGCCGAGAACATCGCGCTCCCCCGCGAGCTGGACGGCGTCCGGCAGCGCACCGCCCGCCGCGAGGCGCTGGCCGCGCTGGAGGAGATGGGGCTGGCCGAGGTCGCCGACCGGTTCCCCGACGAGATCTCCGGCGGGCAGCAGCAGCGGGTGGCCATCGCCCGCGCGCTGGTCGGCGACCGGCGGCTGCTGCTGGCCGACGAGCCGACCGGCGCGCTGGACACCGAGACCAGCGACGCGGTGCTGGCGCTGCTGCGGCGCCGCTCCGACCAGGGCGCGGCCGTGGTGCTGGTGACCCACGAGACCCGGTTCGCCGCATGGGCGGACCGGGTGGTCTTCCTGCGCGACGGCACGGTGGTGGACGAGTCCGCCGCCAGCTCCGCCGAGTCGCTGCTGACCGGCGAGGGAGCCCGATGAGCCGGCGGGGCACCTGGCGGCTGGCGCTGCGCGTCGCCCGCCGCGACGCGCTGCGCGCCAAGGGCCGCAGCGCGCTGGTCGTGGCCATGATCGCGCTGCCCATCCTGGGCGCGGCCGGCGCCGACCTGGCGCTGCGCAGCGGCGAGCTGTCGGTGGCCGAGAAGCTGGAGCACACCATCGGGCAGGCCGACGCCAGCTACGAGCTGACGGGCTCCGACCCGGTGATCCAGGACTTCGAGGGCTTCTGGACGATCAGCGAGGACGTCTTCGCGCGGACGCCCGAGGACGCCGAGCCGCCCGAGCCGCCGTGGCAGACGCCCGAGGAGCTGCTGGCGCTCGTCGAGCCGCTGGTGCCCGAGGGCAGCACCCTGGTCTACGAGCGGACCGACTGGCTGCGGGCCAGCACCGCGCACGGGGTCTCCGATGTCGAGATCACGGAGACCGAAGCGGGTCACGCCCTCGCCGAGGGCCAACGGCGGCTGCTCGACGGCCGCTACCCGGAGACGGACGGCGAGATCGCGGCGTCCTCCGCGTTCCTCTCCGAGGGCGGGCTGGCCATCGGCGACGAGGTCACCGTCAACACCTGGGGAGAACGGCTGGACGAGGGGACCACCCTCACCGTCGTCGGCAGCTTCGAGGACCCGGGCCAACTTGGCCAACACGAGCTGGTCGCGCTGCCGGGGGCCGCCCTGGAGCCCGGCCCGTACATGCAGGGCAGGGTGCTGGTCGACGTGCCGGGCGAGGGCGGCGTGGTCGACTGGCCGATGGTCCAGGAGGCCAACGAGCGCGGCTTCGTGGTCGTCTCGCGCGAGCTGGTGCTCGACCCGCCGTCGCGGAGCCTGCTCTCCGCCGAGGCCCAGCAGATCGCCGCGAGGAGCGGGAACGTGGACGGGGCGGCCGTGGCCGTCGCCGTGGTGGCCGTTTCGCTGATCGTGCTGGAGGTCTGCCTGCTGGCCGGGCCGGCGTTCGCGGTCAGCGCCCGGCGCTCGCGCCGCCAACTCGGCCTGGTGGGGGCGAACGGCGGCGAGCGGCGCCATCTGCGGGCCATCATGCTGGCCAGCGGCCTGGTGCTGGGCGCGGTCGCCGCCGTGGTCGGCCTGGTCGGCGGGGTGCTGCTGGTGCTGGCGACCAAGCCCTGGCTGGAGGAGCGGCTGGGTTCGCGGTTCGGGGCCTGGGACTTCCGCTGGCTTGAGCTGGGCGGGATCGCGGTCCTGGCGGTGCTGATCGGGCTGCTGGCCGCCGTGGTGCCGGCGTACAACGCGGCCCGCGCCTCCGTCCTGTCCTCGTTGACCGGGCGGCGCGGGGTGCGGCGCGGCGGGCGGGTGCTGCCGCTGGTCGGCGGCTGCGCGCTGCTGTTCGGCACGGCGCTGGCGCTGCTCGGCGGGCTGCTGCTCGGCGAGACGGTGCCGGTCGCGGTCGGCGCCGTGGTGGCCGAGCTGGGCCTGGTGGCGTTGACCCCGCTGCTGGTCGGGGCGTTCGGGCGGCTGGCCCGCTGGCTGCCGCTGGTCCCCCGGCTGGCGCTGCGGGACGCCGCCCGCAACCGGGGCCGCACCGCGCCCGCCGTCGCCGCCGTGCTGGCGGCCGTCGCCGGCACCGTCGCCGTGGCGACCGTGACGGTCAGCGACGAGGCCGAGCAGCGCGCGGCGTACGAGCCCGAGCTACCGGAGGGGAACGCGGCGGTGGTCTCGTTCCTGCCCGACGCGTCCTCCGACCTCGATGTCGCCCGGGGCGCGGTCGAGCGGGAGACGCGGGTGGGCGAGCGGTTCGACCTGGCGCTGGCCGTGCCGGGCCCGCTCGACTGCCGGACGGAGTCCCCCTATGGCGAGGAGGAGATGTTCTGCGGGCAGACGGTGCCCCAGCCGGCGGCCGGCCTCGACTGCCCGGCCTGGGGGGAGGCGGGCGAGGGGATGGACGTCGAGGAGCGCCGCGCCGCGCTTCAGGGTCCGCTCTGCTCCGGGGTCTCCTGGATGGGCGGCTCGGCGGCCTCGGTGATGGTGGCCGAGCCCGAGGCGCTGGCGGCGCTCGGCATCGAGGAGCCGGGGGCCAGCGAGGCCCTGGCGGACGGAGAGGCGCTGGTCGCGCACGAGGACCTGCTCGACGCGGACGGCCGGCTGACCCTCGGGCTGCTCACCGAGTATCCGGAGGACTGGAGCGACTCGGCGATGCCGAGGGACACCCCGGCCGCCGAGGTGGACCTGCCCGCGCATGTGCTGTCCGACGGGAAGCTGGCGCCGGCCGTGCTGCTGAGCCCACGGACGGCGGCCGACGCCGGCCTCGCCGAGCTGGACCTGGGCAGCGTCTACGCGCTGGCGAACGCGCCGAGCGGCGCGGAACGGCAGGCGGTGGACGCCGAGTTGCAGAAGCTGGGCGGCGACATCTGGTTCTACGCCGAGGAGGGCTTCGACCGCGACAACTCGCTGGCGCTGCTGATCCTGGCGCTGGCCGCCACGGTGATCACCATCGGCGCGGCCGGCATCGCCACCGGGCTGGCCCAGGCGGACGCCGCCGCCGACCTGGCGACGCTCTCGGCCGTCGGGGCCACCCACCGGCTGCGCCGTACCCTCTCCGGACTCCAGTGCGGGCTGATCGCCGCGATGGGGGTGTTGCTCGGCGCGGTCGCCGGGCTGGTGCCGGCGCTGGGGCTGCGGCTGGTGGAGCACCGGGTGGAGCTGGACCGCTGGCAGCCGCTCTGGGACGCGGGCGAGATCAGCTCGCCGCGCCCCGAGCTGTTCGTGGAGCTGCCGTGGGCGACGTTCGCTCAGCTGCTGGTCGTGGTGCCGCTGGTCGCCTGGCTGCTGGCGACGCTGCTGACCCGCTCCCGGGTGCCCCTGGCGCGGCGGGTCGGATGAGGGTCGTTGCATGATGGAGGTATGACTCAGCCGAGGAACGAACCATCGCAGGAGAACGCCCAGGTCCTGGTCGTCGGCCCCGACGGGATGGCGCTCAGCAACCCGGGCGGTCGGGACGGCGAGGAGGGGCACTCCGAGACCCCCGTCACGGAGATGGTGGAGCAGCCGGCGAAGGTCATGCGGATCGGCAGCATGATCAAGCAGCTCCTGGAGGAGGTGAAGGCGGCTCCGCTGGACGAGGCCAGCCGGGTCAGGCTGAAGGAGATCCACGCCAGCTCGGTCAAGGAGCTGGAGGAGGGTCTCGCGCCGGAGCTGGTGGCCGAGTTGGAGCGGCTGTCGCTGCCCTTCACCGACGACGGGGTGCCCACGGAGGCCGAGCTGCGCATCGCCCAGGCGCAGCTGGTCGGCTGGCTTGAGGGCCTCTTCCACGGCATCCAGACCGCGCTGTTCGCCCAACAGATGGCGGCCAGGGCCCAGTTGGAGCAGATGCGCCGGGCCCTGCCGCCGGGCGCGCTGGGGCCCGAGGACCTGGACCAGGACGAGCAGCGGCAGCAGGGCGGGGCCCGCTCGGGGCCCTATCTGTAACGGTCACCCGATCTCACCGGACGGGCGAGGGGCCCGGGTCCGAACGTTCGGACCCGGGCCCCGCCGTATCGCCGTGCCGGGGACCGGTCAGGTCCAGGTGATCAGCTTCTTGGGGTGTTCCAGAACGGCGGCGACGTCGCCCAGCAGCCGGGAGCCCAACTCGCCGTCGATCAGCCGGTGGTCGAAGGAGAGCGCCAGGGTGGTCACCTTGCGCGGCTTGACCTTGCCCTTGTGCACCCAGGGCTGGTCCTTGATCGCGCCGAACGCGAGGATCGCGGACTCCCCCGGGTTGAGGATCGGCGTGCCGGTGTCGATGCCGAAGACGCCGATGTTGGTGATGGTGACGGTGCCCCCGCGCATGTCGGCCGGGCTGGTCCGCCCCTCCCGCGCGGTGGCGATCAACTCGCCGAGCGCGCGGGAGAGTTCGGGCAGGGTCTTGGCGTGGGCGTCCTTGATGTTGGGCACCAGCAGCCCCCTGGGGGTGGCGGCGGCGATGCCCAGGTTGACGTAGTCCTTGTAGACGATCTCCTGGCGTTCCTCGTCCCAGGCCGCGTTGGCCTCGGGGTTCCGCCGCAGGGCGACCAGCAGCGCCCTGGCCACCAGCAGCAGCGGGTTGACGCGCAGGCCCGCCATGTCGGGGTCGCTCTTCAGGCGCTCGACGAGGCGGACGGTCCTGGTGATGTCGACGGTGACGAACTCGGTGACGTGCGGGGCGGTGAACGCGCTGTCCACCATCGCCTGCGCGGTGGCCTTCCGCACCCCGCGCACCGGCACCCGCCGCTCGCGGATCGCGGCGAGCGACTGGGGCTCGACCGCCGGGCTCTCCCGCACGCCGCCGCCCTCGGGGGCGGGGAACGGCTCGAACGCGGGGGCCGCGGCCGGGGCGGCCTCGCCCGGCGCGGGCCTCGGCTCGGCGGCGGCGTGGACGTCGTCCCTGGTGATGACCCCGCCGGGCCCGGTGGGCACCACGGCGGCGAGGTCGACGCCGAGGTCCTTGGCCAG
>NZ_RFFJ01000227.1 GCF_003696235.1 Streptomyces triticirhizae | reverse complement strand
CCGCCGCCCGCAGCACCATCGAACGGCCCAGCTCCAGCGCCGCCACGGCCTCGGCGGCGCGGCCCGCGTGTGCCGCCTCGTGCGCCAGCCGCCGCCCGTGGGCCGCGCCCGCGCGGGCCACCAACAGGCCGTGTTCGGCGCCCAGTTGGAGCAGCACGTCCTCGGCGCTCTCGACCAGCGCGGCATGTCCCTTCGCCAGCGCGGCGGTCAGGTCGGCGCGGACCCGCTCCGGGTCGGCGCCGATGTGCGCGCCGATGTGGTGGCGGGCGAGCAGGGTGCTCGACAGCTCGGTCAGCGCGTCGGACCTGCGGAGCGCCCCTGAGCCGGTGGCGGCGAGGCGGTCGGCGCGCTCCAGCTCGGTGACGGAGGCGTCGAGCGCCTCGGCGTCGTTGCCGAGCAGGGCCGCGCGGAGCAGCGTCTGGCCGAGCAGGAACCGCAGCACCGCCTCCTGCCCGTGGACGAGCCCCGGCCCCTCAAGTGCCGTGCGCAGCGCGGCGATCGCCTCGTCTGCGGCCTCCCGGTCGGGCTCCAACTCGGACACCTGGGCCAGCACCACGGCGCGCCGCAGCACATGGAGGTGCGCGAAAGGGCCGCCGGTCGCGGCCGCGCCCGCCCGCAGGAACGCGCGGGCCCGGCCCAGCCGTTGGGCTCGTTCCCCGCCCTCCGCCCGCAGGGCGTGCTGCCGGTGGGCCAGGCCCAGCACGAGGGCCACCACCGGGCGCATCGGGTCCTCGGGCGGCAGCGCCTCGTGGAGGCGGCCCAACTCCCCGATCAGCCGGGGCGCAACGGCCGGGTCGCCCTCCCTGCTCGCGAGATCCAACTCCAGGAAGGCGGCGTCGACGGCCAGTTGAACGTTGAGCGGCGAGGCGTCGGGCAGCGGGCCGCGCCGGTCGCGGTCGAGCACCGCGCGGGTGGCGCGGGTGAGGGCGGCCGAGGCGTCGGAGTCCTGGAGGCTGCCGGAGAGCCGCCCCGCCTGCCCGAGCACGCCGGCGAGTTGGGTCCGCGCCAGCTGGCCCTCCCGGCTGTCCTCGGGCAGCGCCTCGACGGCCTCCAGCATCGCGGCCGCCGCGCGTTCCAGCAGCGCGGGATCGCCCTCGCGGAGGGCCCGCAGATAGTCGCCGGACGCGGCGAGGGCGCGTTCCTGCTCGGCGCGGCCGGGCCAGCTCCGGCCGGGGCCGTCCCCGGTCACCGGCTCGGCGTCGGCCGCGTCCGCCTCGCCCCAGGCCGGCGCCGCCGGGTCCAGGGTGCTCAGCAGCAGCCGAAGATAGGAGCGGAGCTTCGCCAACTCGGCCCGGTCCGGGGCGGTGTGGGGCAGCGAGTCGAGCAGCCCGTCCAGCCTCGCGAGCAGGATGCGCAGCTGCTCGGGCCCGGTGGCGCCCTGCCGGGCCAAGTCCTCCTCCCCGGCCCCGGCCGCGTCGCCCAGCGTCCCCAGCAGCATCCGGAACGCCGCCCCAACGCCCCCGGGCGCGGCGCCGGCGAGATCGGTGGGGGCCGCGTCGGGCCGGCCCGCGTCCGCCTGGGCGATCAGCCGCCGGAAGAAGCCGAGGCGCGTGCGCAGGACGGGTTCGAGCGGGGCGGCGTCGAGGCGGTCCAGGATCGCCTCGATCTCCTCCCGATGACGGCCCAGGGCTTCGGCGACTGGTTCGTGCCCGGCCCCGAACAGGGCGCTCTCCCGCAGCGGTTCGGTCACGGATTCGGCGGAGGGCGCCAGCTCGCGAAGGAGCGCGAGGCGGGCCCGCACCGCCAACGGGTCGCCGTGCGAACGGTGTTGGTGCGTCCAGCGCAGATGCGGCAGGGCGGCCTCGCGGTCGCCCTCGTCGTCGCGCAGGACCAGCAGCAGCGCCAGGCGCGGCACGACGACCGCCCTGAGCGGGTCGCCCTCGGGCAACAAGCCCTCGATGGTGGCCAGTTGCTCGGCGGCCTGGTCCAGCCCATCGCCCCCGCCGCGCAGCAGCACATCGGCCTGGCTGACCACGATCTCCGCCCAGGCGCGCACCCCGGGCGCCACACCCCGCTCGCCGTCGTCGTCGTTTCCCATCGCGGCGCCCCCTTCCGGCCCTCCGGATCTCCCCATCCAAGACCAGCCGCGCGCGCCGCACCCGGCAACCCCGCGTCGGAGACCGGAAGTTGACCGGTAAACGCCCGGCGAAGGGGGCGAGAAACGGAGCACGGCTGGGAAGGGTGTTCGGGCAGGGGCCGGCGGAACGGGGAAACGGGGAGGGCAACAGGGTGGGGATCGCTGAGGCGTTGGTGCGCTCGGAGGGCATGGTGCGGCCGTTCTTCACGGGGGAGCGCGGCAGTCCGGGCGATGGGGCGCGCCGGCGGGCGCAGTTGGACCCGACCATCCTCGAACTCGCCGAGGCCGCCCGGAACCTGGAGCCCGGCGACCCGTTGGCGGCGACGATCCGGGCCCGCCTCGGCTGCCTCTACGGGCTGCGGCACATCGTGCGCTCGCGCTTCGAGCAGGGGGAGGACGGGGCGCGCGACCGGGAGCGGGCCATCCGGATGCTGCGCGCGGCGCGCCGAACGGACGGGCCCTCGCGGCTGGGCGCCGAGGACCGGGTGAGCACGGCGTGGATGCTGGCTTCGCTGCTGATGCCGGCGGCCCAGGCCATGCCGGCCGGCGGCGGGGCCGTGCCCCGGGCGGACGAGCCGAGGGCGCGAACGCCCGGGCTCGGCCTCGACCCGGGCAGCCCGCGCCTCCGGGCGGTCTTCGCGGAGTTGGAGAGCCTGCTGCCCGACCTGCGCTCCGCCGAGGTGCCCGACCATCTCGCCGGGACGCTGACCCACCTGACCTGGCTTGTCTCGATGGCGCAGTCGCTCTTCTCCTCCCGCACCACCACGGACGCGGCGCACGCCGCCGAGCGCGCCGGGGAGACCATGCCCGAGACGCTGCCGGACGGCGAACGTGGGAGGCAGATCTTCGCCTCGATGCGCACGCTCTTCGGCGGCCTCCCGGAACAGCCGCTCAACCAGCCGGTGGAGAACGACGAGCCGCCGGACGCCGGCCGTCCGCCGGGCGACGACCGTTCGCCGGGCAGCGACCCGCCGCCCGACCCGGCGGCCGAGACCGCCGGGGCCGGACCGGCCGCCGGGGCCGAACAGATGGCCGGGGTCGAGGGGTTCGCGTCCCTCATGGCGCTGCTGGGCGGGTCGGCGGAGCCCGGCTTCGCCGGCGCGGAGCGGATGCGGGAGGTGGCGGAGTCGCTGACCGCCGAGGGGCGCGGCGCCGGCGCGGTGTTCGCGCGGCTGGAGCCGGTGCTCGCCGCCCTGGGCTCCGCCGCGCTGGCCATGCGCACCGGCGGCTCAGAACAGCTCGCCGAGACCGGGGCGCTGTTGGAGCGCCTCGGCGAGGACGATCCGGAGCTGGCCTCGCTGCTGGTCCCGTTGCTCCCGATGATCTCCCTCTGGCAGGGAGGCAGCCGCCAGGACCAGGACGCGCTGCTGGAGGCGTTGGCCGCCCTCGTGCCCGAGCCGGCCGGCTCAGGCACGACGGCGGCGGCCGGCGACGACACGACCGAAGAACCGCGGGTGCTGCTGCGGGCGACCTTGCTGGCCACCCGCCTGAGCCAGGTCGCCGAGGAGGGCGACGAGGAGGAGTTCTCCCGGACCTTCGACGCGACGCTCGCCGAACTCCGGGCGACCGCCGAACGCATCGGCGAGGCGCACCCGGCCTACGGCATGGTGCTGTCCCATATCGCCATCGCCCACAGCCAACGCGCCGTGCGCCTGCGCGACCCGCGCCTGGTGCGGGAGGCGCTCGACGTCTACGACCGGGTGGTGCGCGAACGGTCCCTGCCCGGCCCCCTGCACGCGGCGCTCGGCCGCTCGCTCCCCGGCCTGCTGGCCGTCGGCGCGGTCGTGGAATCGGACCCCACGCGGCTCACCGGGCTGGCCGAACGGGCCCGCGCCGCCCTCGGCGAGATCGGCGAGGAGCCGCTCCCCGGGGAGCGGACCCAGCTGCGCTGGGCGCTCGCCGAAGTCCTCGCGGCCACCCACGCGATGACCGGCCTCCGTTCCCAACTGGACGAGGCGATCGTCGAGGTGGTGCGCGCGGAGGAGGAGCTGGAGGACGACCCCGGCGGCATGGGCGGCACCGGACTCTCCTGGCGTCAGGCCGAGTTGTACGAGGAACGGGTGCGGGTCGACACCCGGGCGGCGATCGAAGCGGGGCTGCGTTCCCTGCGTCGGGTCGCCGAGGACGTGCTGATCCAGGTGGGCGCCGAACACGGGCTGCGGGCGGCGAGGAACGGCGTCAGCCAGGGGCTGCGCGTCGCCTCCTGGGCGATCGGGGCCGGCCAACTGCCGCAGGCCGTGGCCGCGTTGGAGGCGGGCCGGGCGTTGGTGCTGCGCGCCGCGACCGCCTCGGCGAGCGTGCCCGAGCGGCTCGCGGCGCTGGGCCACCGGGAGCTGGCCGAGGAGTGGCGCCGGGCGGAGCGCGCGCCGCGCGGGGAGCGGCCCCAGGGGCCCGAGGCGCTGCTGGCCCAACTGGGCCGCCCCGACACGGTGGTTCCCGGCGCGCTGCGCCGCCGGGCGCTCGCCGCGCTCGGCGATGAACTGACCCAACTACTCGCCGTGCCCGGCCTGCCCGAGCTGACCGGGGCGGTGGCGGCCAGCGGCGCCGACGCCCTGGTGTATCTGCTGCCCGGCGCCGCCCTGGTGGTGGGGCGCGAGGCGGGCGCCGAACGGGCGCTGCGACTCCCCGGGTTGGAACGGGGCGCGCTGGGGCCGGTCGAGGACTACCTCTCGGCCGCCGCGCGTCGCTCCGAGCGGCCGGGCGAGCCGGCCGAACAGGCCGCCTGGGAGGCCGCGTTGGAGGAGGTCTGCGACTGGGCGGGGCGCGAGGTGATGGGGCCGCTGCTGGACTGGGTGGAGGCGGGCCCGGGGCGGGCGGCCGACGCGCCGCCGCCCCGTCTGGTGCTGGTCTCCTGCGGCGACCTGGGCGTGGTGCCCTGGCACGCCGCCCGGCTTCCGGGCGGCCAACACGCCCTGAAGCGCGCGGTGTTCAGCTATGCCGCCTCCGGCGCGCAGTTCCGCGCGGCGGCCGGGCGGCGGCGCGTCCCGCCCGCCGGGCGGCCCGTGCTGGTCGCCGATCCGACGTTGCGGCTGCTGTGGGCGGTGGACGAGGTGACGACGCTGCGCGACGCCTGCTATGAACGGGCGTCGCTGTACGGGGAGTTGGCGGACGAGCAGGTACCGGTGGCGGGCCGGGGGACGCCGGAGGAGCTGCTGTCCGTGCTGCCCGGCGGCGCGGGCCCCGCCGCCTCGCTGCTGCACATCGCCTCGCACGGCTCGGCCGGGGCCAGGCCCACGGTCTCGGCGTTGGAACTGGCCGGCCGGCTGACGGTGGCCCGGGTGCTGGACCGGCCCGGCGGCCGGCCGGAGACCGTGGGGCCGGAGACCGTGGGGCCCGAGGCGGGGGAGTCAGGCGCGGGGGAGTCAGGCCCGCTGGTCGTGCTCAGCGCCTGCGAGACGGACCTGAGCACCCGCGACCACGACGAGGCGCTCACCCTCACCACGGCGTTTGTCGCGCGGGGTGCCACCGACGCGGTGGGCACCCGCTGGACCGCGACGGACGGCGCCGCCGCGCTGCTGATGGCCGTCTTCCACGACCGGTTGACGGCGGGCGGCCTGGCGCCGCCGGACGCGCTGCGCGCCGCCCAGCTGTGGATGCTCGACCCGGCGCGCACGCCCCCGCCGGGCGTCGTCGGCCGGCTGCGGCGGGAGGCGGAGCGGACGCGGCTGAGCCGCCTCGTCTGCTGGGCGCCGTTCATCCACCAGGGCAACCCGGGGGCGGCCTGAGCGTTCGGAGCGGGCGCGCGACGACCGGCGAGCGACCGGGACTTACCCGGGACTCGCCCGGGAAAAGCCGCCCGCCGACCGGCCCGGGCGGCTTCAATGGACCTTTGGCACCGCGCCGGCCGGGGCAGCCTCGCGCCCGGGGCAGCCTCGTGGCCGGGCCGGCGGGCGGCCGGCGGGCGCGGTGCGCGGGAGGGCGAGACGGAGGAGGTGACCGGGGGATGACCACGGCGGAGGAGTCCGGGTTCGGCCCGGGGGCGTCGGGACCGGCGGGGGTTTCTGGTCCTTCGGGCCCTTCGGGGCTCTGTGAACGGCAGCCGATCATCATTGTGTTGGACGTGTCGGCCTCAATGGCGCGCCCCGCCGACGCGCCGCGCATCGCCGAGGTCAACGCCGCCCTGGCCGACTTCTCCACGCGGGTGGCCGCGCAGGCGCGGATGCGGGAACAGGTCGAGGTCTGCCTGGTCGCGTTCGGCTCCGAGGTGCGGGTCCTCGACCCGGTGGCCGGCGCGCTGGTGGACGCCGAACACGCCGACCCCGCACGGGACTTCGTTCCCGTCGGCCAGCTGGAGCCGCCCCAGCTGCGCGCCGACGGCTACACCGCGCTACTGCCGGCCCTCGACGTCGCGTTGCGGCTGGCGGCAGGCCGCCGCCGGCATCTGGCGGAGCAACGGGTGCCGGTGCTGCGCCCGTTGGTGTGGCTCCTGACCGACGGCGCGCCGAGCGACGAGCACGGACGTCCCCTGGATGCCGAGGAGTTGGCGCCGATGGCCGGCCGGCTGCGCGCGGTCGAGGCCGCCGGACCGCCGGAGGACTGCGTCTTCCTGGCGATCGGCGTGCGCGGCGCTGACCGCGAGCTGCTGGAGGTGCTGGCGCCGCGCGGCACGCTGATGCTGGAGGGGGTGAACTTCACGGAGATCCTGAAGTTCCTGGTCCGCAGCTCGGTCCGGGTCGGCCGGGTCACCACGTCGGGCGAGGTCCACGACGAGGTGGCGCGGGAGGCGGAGGAGCGCCGCGCGCTGCGCGAGCTGGAGGTTGACCTGCTGTGACCACGGCAACGGGGGCGGCGGTGCCGGTGGCCCCGACCGTGCCGGCGTTCGGGGGCGGCTGATTATGGCGATCAGGGTGCGGTCGCGCGCCGGCCGCGAGTGGCTGCTGACCGAGGAGGTGGGCAGCGGCTCCGAGGGAGTGGTGTACGCGGTCCACCGCGCGCCCGGCCTGGTCGCCAAGGTGGTGCCGCGCCCGCGCGACCCGGCCGCCTACCGGCGCCGGCTGGACCGCCTGCTGCGGCAGGCCCGCGAACCGAGGACCAGCAGGCTGCTGCCGGCCGGCCAACCACCGCGCCTGGCCTGGCCGTTGGAGATCGTCACCACGGCGCGCGGCACGGCCGTCGGCTGCCTGATGCCCGACCTGCGCGTCACCCACCAGCCGCTGGAGTGCCTGCTGTCGCCGGCCGCCCGCGGCGAACACCTGCCGGCCGCGACCTGGGCGACCGGGCTGCGCGCCGCCGCCAGCCTGGCGGAACTCCTCGCCGATCTGCACGCCGAGGAGTATGTCGTCGGGGACCTGAAGCCGGAGAACCTGTGGGTGAACGCGGCCGGCGCGGTCGCGCTGGCGGACGTCGACTCGCTCCAGTTCGTAGACGGCGGCGAGACGTTCCCCTGCCGGATGCGCAGCGCCGGCTACACGGCGCCCGAGTGCGTGGACAGCGAAACGCTGCCCGACCGCGCCTCGGACAGCTTCGTGCTGGCGGTCCTGGCGCACCAGCTGTTGATGGACGGGCTGCACCCGTTCCACGGGCACCCGGCCGACGGCAGCCCCTATGTCTCGTTCGACGACAACCTGCTGCGCGGCCGCTGCCGCCTCGTCGACCGGGCCTCGGTGGTGCTGCCGCGCTTCGCCCCGCCGCTCGACCTGCTGCCGGCGGGTCTTTCCCGGCTGTTCCGGCGGGCGTTCGACGCGGCCGGTCGCCGCGACCCGTCCGTCCGACCGTCGCCGGCGGAGTGGGCGCGGGCGCTGCGGCGGGAGTTGGCGCCGGGGCGGCTGGTGGCGTGCGGGCGGGACCCGGGGCACTGGCACAGCGTGGACCGCCCCTGGTGCCCCTGGTGCGACCAACGGGCCCGGCTGGCACGGGAGGTGCCGGCCCCGCGCCGGCGAACGAAGGCGGAGCCGGCCGGGAACGCGGAGCCGGCGGCGCACGCTGGGCCGGAGGCGAACGAGCCGCGCGCCGCCGCCGCGCGTGGCACCCACCGGCGGGGCGCGGTGGCGAGCCACGAGAGCAGGAGGGGCGGGTGCCGCGATGCCTGAACCGAGCGAGGCGAACGAGCCGAACGAGTCAGCCGGGCCGAACGCGCCGAACGACCGGGCCGAGGCCGCCGGAACCCTGCGGATCAGCCGGGTCCTCGACCGGTGCGGCGTGCTGGGCCCGGGATGGCGCGCCGTGATCTGGGTGCAGGGCTGCCCGCTGCGCTGCCGGGGCTGCCTGGCCGAGGAGACCCTCCCGTTCTCCGGCGGCGAGCTGCGCCCCGTCGCCGAACTCGCTGACTGGCTGGCCGAGTTGCCGGACATCGAGGGCGTCACGCTCTCCGGCGGCGAGCCGTTCGGCCAGGCCGGCGCGCTCGCCGAGCTGCTCGACGCGGCGCGCGCCCGCCGGCCCGGGCTTTCGGCGATGGCGTACTCCGGGTTCCGGCTGGAGGCGCTGCGCCGGGGCACGTTGGCCCAGCGGGCGCTCCTCGACCGGCTCGACCTGCTGGTGGACGGCCCGTATGTCGAGGCCCGCCACGGCGACCTGCTGTGGCGGGGCTCGGACAACCAACGGCTGCTGCCGCTCAGCGACCGGTACGCCGACATCGCCGAGCGCGCCGACACCAGCGCCGGCATCGAGGTGTCCGTCGGCGCCGGCGGCACGTTCTCCTGGGCGGGGGTGCCCACCGCGCCGGGCTTCCGCGCGGGATTGGAGAACCGGCTGGGCCAACTCGGGTACGCCGTCCGGCCGTTGAACGAGGCGCGGTCCGTGGCCGGCGGAGCGGACCGGTCGGAGCGGGAAGTGGACGAGGAACGAGCCGAGACGGAGGGGACGCCATGAGCGGATCGGTCATGTACACCAGCGTCGATGTGAGCGCGGCCGCCGCCGCCCGCCAGCGGGCCCGGCGGGCCGCGCA
>NZ_RFFJ01000226.1 GCF_003696235.1 Streptomyces triticirhizae | reverse complement strand
GCGGCTGGCCGCCCACGGCGGCCGCCGTGCGCAGCAGCACCGCGCCGGACTCGGCGCGGCCGCCGGCCACGGCGATCTCGGCGGCCAGCACCAGCACCCGGGCCGTGAGCGGCGCGTCGTCCACCCGGCCCGCCAACTCCCAGGCGTCCGCGCACGCTTCGGCGGCCGCCGCGAGGCGGCCCTCGGCGACGGCGAGATGCCCCTGGCTGACCAGCACCGCCGGCCGGTAGCCGATGCCCCGGCCGTGCGCCATCACCTGCGCCAGCGCCCGGTCCAGCAGCCGCCGCGCCTCCTCCGTGCGGCCCCGCGCGCGGCGCAGGTCGCCCAGCGCGTGCCAGGCGACGCCCGTCACCTCGCCCAGGCCGAGCCGCGCCGCCTGCTCGGCGGCCCGCGCCAGCCCGGCCTCCGCCTCGGCGTCGCGCCCGGTGCGGGCGTGTTCGACGGCGAGCCGCACCAGCAGCATCGGCTGGTCCTCGGCCACGCCGAGTTCACGGACGGCGCGCAGCGCCTCCTCCCACGCGCTGATGGCGCCCACATGGTCGCCCCGGTCGCTCTCCAGCTCGGCGAGCACGGAGAGGGTGAACGTCAGCCCGAGCCGTTCGCCGACGGTGCGGAACCCGTCGAGCGCGGCCCGCAGTTCGGCCCTGGCGGCCTGCGGCTGGCCGGCGTTGGCCAGCATCCGCGCGCCCAGCATCCGCGCGAAGGAGCCGACCCAGGGGTCGGGGTGGTCCTCGACGGAGCGCAGCGTGCCGGCGACGGCCTCGGGGGAGCCGGCGGCCAGCGAGCCGAGGATGCCGGCGGCGACCAGCGCCGGGTGGTCCACCTCGGGCAGCTCCCTGATCAGGGACAGCGCCTCGAAGAGGTGGCGCAGCCCCTCCTCCTCGCCGAGCAGCGCGCCGAGTTGGAGGCCGCCGATGGCGCAGACGATGGCGCGTTCCTTCGGGTGGCCGGCGGCCGGCAGGGCCAGGGCGCGGCGGGTCCACTCGGCGCCCTCCTCGCGGCGGCCGCTGAGCAGCCAGAACCATTCGAGGGCGGCGACCAGCCGCATCGGCAGCTCGGGCGGCCCGGAGCGCACCGACCAGTGGAGCGCGGCGTGGAAGTCGGCCAACAGGCCGCGCAGGGTGGCGAGTCCGGCGATCTGGCCGGCCCTGCGGAGCTCCGGCTCGGTGGCCTCGGCGATCTCCAGCAGGATGCGGGCGTGTCGCAGCCGGGTCGCGGCGTCCTCGTCGCCCGGGCCCTCGGCGGCGAGCCGGCCCGCCGCGTAGAGGCGGACGGTCTCCGGCATCCGGTAGCCGGTGCGGCCGGCCACCTCCTCGGACTGCACGAGGGACTTGGCGACCAGCCCGGACAGCAGCGGCGCGATCCGTTGCGGGGACAGCGGCGGGGCGGCGCAGACCCGTTCCACCAGGGAGAGTTCGGCGCGGCCCGCGAAGACGGCGAGCCGGCGGGCCAGGGTGCGTTCGGCGTCGTCCAGCAGCTCCCAGCTCCAGTCCATGACGGCGGTCAGGGTGCGCCGGCGGCCGCCGGCGGTGCCGGCGCCGCCGTCGAGGAGGTGGAAGCGGTCGTCGAGCCGGTCGCTGATCTCGGCGACGGAGAGCGACATCGTGCGGGCGGCGGCGAGTTCGAGGGCGAGCGGCAGCCCGTCGAGGGCGCGGCAGATCGCGACGACCGGGCCGACGGTGTGTTCGTCGAGGGTGAAGCCGGGCCGCACGGCGGTCGCCCGGTCGACGAAGAGCCGCACGGCGGGCGAGGCGGCGGCGTCGGCGGGCGAGGCGGCGTCGGCAGGGGAGGCGGGGAGCGCCAACCCGGCCAGCGGCAGCAGCCGTTCGCCGGGGACGCCGAGCGGGGCGCGGCTGGTGGCCAGGACGCGCAGCTCCGGGCAGCGGGCCAGCAGCGCGCCGACGGTCTCGGCGACGGCCTCGGTGAGGTGTTCGCAGTTGTCGAGGACCAGCAGCGTCGGGGACTCGGCGAGCACGGCGGCGAGGCGGCGCAGCACGGCGCCGGGGTGCGCGGTCTGGAAGCCGGGCGCGGACAGCAGCCCGCTCTCGCCGGCGCCGGTGGCGTCGAGCACGGCCCAGGGCACGGCGGCCGGTTCGGTGACGGAGGCCAGCTCGACGAGGCGGACGTGCCGGCCGCCGTCGCGGGCGGCGCGGCGGGCGGCCTCGGTCGCCACCCGGGTCTTGCCGACGCCGCCCGGTCCGGTGACGGTGACCAGCCGGGAGCGGTCGAGCAGTTCGGCGATGGTCGCCAACTCCTCGTCGCGGCCGGTGAGTTCGGTCAACGGGGCGGCCAGCTCCGGGCGGGGGGCGCGCGGGCCCTGGGGCGGGGCGCCCTCGCCGCGCAGCACCTCCAGGTGGGTGCGGCGCAGCTCGTCGGAGGGGTCGATGCCGAGGGCTTCGGCGAGCCGGGCGCGGCCCTCCTCGTAGACGGCGAGGGCCTCGGCGCGGCGGCCGGCGGCCTGGAGCGCGCGCATCAGCTGGGCGCGGGGGCGTTCCCGCAGCGGGTCCTCGGAGACGAGGGCGGAGAGTTCGGCGACCAGGGCGGCGCCCTCGCCGGCCGCGAGGTCGGCGTCGACGCGGTCCTCCCGCGCGCGGCGCCGGAGTTCCTCCAGGCGCACGGCGTGGGCGCGCACCGCCCTGGTGGGCGCGAGCCCGTCGAGCGCGGGGCCGCGCCACAGTGCCAACGCCTCGCGCAGCGGCGGGACGCGGCGGGCGGAGCCGTCGCCGGTCGCGGCGCGGACCAGGGACTCGAAGCGCAGCGCGTCGACGTCCTCGGCCCGCACCGCGAGCCGGTAGCCGGTGGGGCTTGAGTGGACGGTGCCCGGCGGCAGGGCCCGGCGCAGCCGGGCGACGAGCGCCTGGAGCGCGTTGTCGGGGGCCGCCGGCAGGTTCTCGTCCCACACGGCGTCCATCAGCTCGGCGCGGGGCACCTCCCGGCCGCCGGCGAGGGCCAGGACCGCCGTCAGGGTGCCGAGCCGGGCGCCGCGCACGGGCCGGAGGCCGTCCTCGGTCTCCACCCGCAGCGGCCCGAGGACGCTGATCACGGTCCCGGTCACCATCCCCTCATTGTGCCCCAAGGGCCGCCGGCGGGACCGGCTCAGACCACCGACAACTCGGGGAGCGGGAAGACCAGTTGGCCGCCGCCCTCCCGGTAGGCGCGTTCCCGTTCGACGAAGCCGTCGCGGTAGATCCACGGCAGCACCAGCAGCTGGTCGGGCTTGCGGGACTTGGCCTCGGCCTCGCTGACGATGGGGATGCCGGTGCCGGGCGTGAAGCAGCCGTCCTTGTCCTTGTTGACCTCCCCGATGCAGGGCAGGTCCCGTTCGGTGATGCCGCACCACTGGAGGATGACGTTGCCCTTGGTGGAGGCGCCGTAGCCGAGGGTCAGCAGGCCGCGTTCGCGGGAGGTGTCGAGGAACTCCCGCAGCCCGTCCCGGTACTGGACGGCGCGGCGGGCGAACGACTCGAACGGCTCCATGGTGTCGAGCGCCCGCTCGCTCTCCAGGATGCGGGCGACGCCGGCCTCGTCGATCCGGTGCCTGGTGCCCTTCCTGGCCAGCACCACGCACAGGCTGCCGCCGTAGACCGGGTTCAACTCGGCGCGGACCACGACCAGTCCGACCCGTTCCGCCATCCACTGGATCTGCCGCAGCCCGTAGTACTCCAGGTGCTCGTGGCAGACCACGTCGTAGGCGGTGGCCTCCAGCATCGCCGGCATGTAGCTCTGCTCCATCAGCCACAGGCCGTCGTCGTCGAGGACGTCGTGCACGTCGCGCATGAAGTCCAGCGGGCGCGGCAGGTCGTAGAACATGGCGATGGAGGTGACGACCTTGGCGCGGCGCTCGCCGAAGCGGGCGGCGAAGACCTCGCGGGAGAAGTACTCGGGGATCAGCGTCACATGGTCCGGGTAGTACTGGCGGAACGTCTCCCCGGTCGGGTCGATGCCGACCAGCGTGGGCCCGTCGGCCGGGTAGGCGCGCAGCAGGGTGGAGTCGTTGGAGCCGATGTCCAGCACGATGTCGTCGGGGCCCAGGTCGACGAGCCCGGTCAGCAGGGAGACCTTGCTGCCGAGGTGGTTGATCATGAACTCGCCCAGCCCGGAGCGGTATCCGTAGTCCCCGCCGTACATCAGGCCGGTGTCGGTGGTGTGCCGCAGCTGCACCAGGCCGCAGCCGTCGGGGGCGCAGCGGACCAGCTCCAGGGGAACGGCCGGCACCCTCTGTTCGCGGGTGCGGGGGAACGTTCCGGTGAGGGCCTGCTCGCCGAGGTCGAGCACGGGCAGCAGGGTGGTGTTGCCGCAGGCGCGACAGGCGGTGATGGCCTCGGCCGCCGGCCGGGCTTCGGGGTGCGGGGGGGCTTGCGTGCTGGTCAAGGCAACTCCAGGTCGTTGATGATGGCGGCGGCCGTCGCCGGCCCGTAGGCGCTTTCGATCCGCATCCACAGATCGGCGGCGGAGAGCTTGTACTCCTGCGTGCCGATGGTTTCGAGGACCACCGCCGCCACGGCGCAGCCCAGGCGCGCGGCGTGCGCGAGGGGCAGGCCCCGGGCGGTGCCGCTGAGGAAGCCGGCGCGGAACCCGTCGCCGGCGCCGGTCGGGTCGGCGATCCGCTCGGGCGCGACGGCCGGCACGGCGACGTCGGGCTCGCCGGCGCGGGCGATGACGACGCCGTCCGCGCCCTGGGTGATCAGCCAACAGCCCACCCGGTCGAGGAGTTGGTCGCGCGACCAGCCGGTGCGCTCGGCCAGCAGCGCCGACTCGTAGGCGTTGGTGAACAGGAAGCGGGCGCCGTCGACGAGCCGCCGCGCCTCCTCGGGGCCGAGCCGGGCGAGCTGCTGGGAGGGGTCGGCGGCGAAGTCGGTGCCGGTGGCGCGGCAGGCGTCGGTGTGCCGCAGCATGGCCTCGGGGTCGTCGGGCCCGACCATCACCAGCGCGATGTCCCCGGCCCGGCCCAGCTCGGCGGCCAGGTCGATGTGGCGGGCCTCGGCCATGGCGCCGGCGTAGAAGGTCGCGATCTGGTTCTGGTCGGCGTCGGTGGTGCACACGAAGCGCGCGGTGTGGCGTTCGGTGCTGACCCGCACGGCGCCGGTGTCCACGGCCTGGGCGCGCAGCCACTCGGCGTACTCGGCGAAGTCCCGGCCGGCGGCGGCCACCAGCAGCGGGCGTTGGCCCAGGCGGCTGAGCCCGACGGCGATGTTGGCGGCGACGCCGCCGCGCCGCACCTCCAACTCGTCGGCGAGGAAGGACAGCGAGACCTGTTCCAGGTTGCCGTCCAGCAGCTGTTCGGCGAAGCGGCCGGGGAAGGTCATCAGGTGGTCGGTGGCGATGGAGCCGGTGACGGCGACACGCATGGCGGCGGCTCCCCTCACGCGCCGGCGGCGGCGCGCAGCGCGTCCGCCCGGTCGGTGCGTTCCCAGGTGAAGTCCGGCAGCTCGCGGCCGAAGTGGCCGAAGCGGGCGGTCTGGGCGTAGATGGGCCGCAGCAGGTTCAGGTCCCGGATGATGGCGGCCGGGCGGAGGTCGAAGACCTCGGTGATGGCGCGTTCGATCCGCTCCGGCTCCACGGTGGCGGTGCCGAAGGTCTCGACGAAGAGGCCGACCGGCTCGGCCTTGCCGATGGCGTAGGCGACCTGCACCTCGCAGCGGGTGGCGAGCCCGGCGGCGACCACGTTCTTCGCCACCCAGCGCATCGCGTAGGCCGCCGAACGGTCCACCTTCGACGGGTCCTTGCCGGAGAACGCGCCACCGCCGTGCCGCGCCATCCCGCCGTAGGTGTCGATGATGATCTTCCGCCCGGTCAGCCCGGCGTCGCCCATCGGCCCGCCGATCTCGAACCGGCCGGTCGGGTTGACCAGCAGCCGGTAGCCCTCGGTGTCGAGCTTGATGCCGTCGGCGCCCAGCGCCGCCAACTCGGCCTCCACCACGTGCTCCCGGATGTCCGGGGTCAGCAGCGTCTCCAGGTCCACGTCGGCCGCGTGCTGGCTGGAGACCACCACGGTGTCCAGGCGCACCGCGCGGTCCCCGTCGTACTCGATGGTGACCTGGGTCTTCCCGTCGGGCCGCAGATAGGGAACGGTCCCGTCGCGCCGCACCCGGGACAGGCGGGCCGACAGCCGGTGCGCCAACCGGATGGGCAGCGGCATCAGTTCGGGCGTCTCGTCGCAGGCGTAGCCGAACATCAGGCCCTGGTCGCCGGCGCCCTGCCGGTCCAGCTCGTCCTCGTCGCCCTCGACGCGGGACTCGTAGGCGGTGTCGACGCCCTGCGCGATGTCGGGCGACTGGGCGCCGATGGACACCTCGACGCCGCAGGAGGCGCCGTCGAAGCCCTTCCTGGAGGAGTCGTAGCCGATCTCCAGGACGGTGTTCCGCACCAGCGTCGCGATGTCCGCGTACGCGCTGGTGGTGACCTCGCCGGCCACATGGACCAGTCCGGTCGTGATCAGCGTCTCCACCGCCACCCGGGAGGCGGGGTCCTGCCTCAGCAGGGCGTCGAGCACGGCATCGCTGATCTGGTCGGCGATCTTGTCCGGGTGACCCTCGGTCACGGACTCCGAGGTGAACAGACGGCGGGTCATGGCCCTCCTTCGACGGTCCGGGCATCGCTGCCCACCGGGGGCGGGCGCGCCGACCGTACGACCGGCGTCATGAACCGGCCTGGAGAACCGCTCGAACGAGGGGGAGACGGGCCGCCCGGCAGCCGCGAACCCCCCGCCCTGGGCGGGGGGTTCGGGAGGGGTGAACGGAGTCGGCGCGGCCTCGGCGAACCTCAGCGCACCTCGAAGTTGCCCATCATCATCATGTCCTCGTGCTCCAGGTTGTGGCAGTGGAAGACGTACTTCCCCCGGTAGCCGTCGAACCGGGTGATGATGCGCGCCTGTTCGGCGGGCCCCAGGTCCAGGGTGTCCTTCCAGCCGCCGTCGAACCGTCCCGGCTCCCTGGAGCCCCGCTTGAGCACCTGGAAGTGCACCAGGTGCAGATGGATCGGGTGGTGGAAGTCGGTGTACAGGTTCCAGATCTCGATGTCCCCGTGGTTCGGCGCGGCGTGCACCCGGTCCACGGAGAACGGGTCGCCGTTGATGGTCCAGCCGTGCTGCCCGTCCACGGCGTTGGACTGGAAGACCATGTCCCGCTCGCGCACCGCGTCCGCCGGGTCGAGCCGCTCGATCTCGGAGAGCCGCTCCGGGACCTCGCTCTCGTCCCGCGCCTCCCGCACCACCCGGAACTCCATGACGTCGGCGGTGGTGCCCGAGCCGAAGTCGTTGACCAGGCGCACCGTCTGGCCGGGACCGTACCGGGAGAAGTCGACGACGACCTCCTGCCGTTCGGCCGAGGCCAGGTCGATGTGCGGGTGTGCCCTGGGCCGCTCCAACAGCCCGCCGTCCGAGGCGATCTGGACCAGCGGCTCGTCCACGCCGTCCGGCGCCGGGTCGAGCCGCAGCCGCAGCCGGCGCGCGTTGCAGCCGTTGAGCAGCCGCAGCCGGTAGCGCACCGCGTCCACCTCCTGGTACGGCCACGGCGTGCCGTTGACCAGGATCACGTCGCCGAGCACGCCCGCCTCGTACGGGGCGGTCACGCCCGGCGTCTCCAACAGCTCCGGGTCGCGGCTGGGGTAGCGCAGCGCCCCGTCCTCGTCGAAGGCGCGGTCCATGATGACCAGCGCCAGGTCCCGGTCGCCGTCCGGCAGCGGCAGGGCGCGTTCCTCCTCGTCGGTGACGAGGTGCAGCCCGGCCAGGCCGCGCCAGACGGCGGGGGCGGTGAAGTCCATGCGGTGGTCGTGGTACCAGAGCGTGGCCGCCCGCTGGTCGATCGGGTACTCGTAGCTGCGGCTGCCGTGGGTGACGTCGCCGGCGTGCCCGCCGTGGCCCGTGCCGTGGTGGTCGTCGAGCGAGCCGTCGGCCGGCAGGATCAGGTCCGTCGGATACCCGTCGTGCTCGGGCGCGACCCGCCCGCCGTGCAGATGCACGACGGACGGCACGGGCAACTCGTTGCGGTGCCGCACCACCGTCGTCCGGCCGCGCGGCGAGACGATGGTCGGGCCGGGGAAGATCCCGTCGTAGCCCCAGATCGGGGTCTGGACTCCCTCGAAGAACTCGGCGGTGGCCTCCCGTTGGGTGATCTCGTAGACGTCGGTGTCGCCCGTCGACTCCACCGGGGCGAGCACCGGCGGCTGGGTCAACGGCCGTCGGAACGGCGGCGGCAGGTCGATCCCGCTGCGCAGCAGCGTGCCCGTGGAGTCGGTGCCGGTGAAGCGGAAGGCGAGCAGGCCGCCCCCGCCGATCGCCAACGCGCCGGCCCCGGCGCCCCACAGCAGCGAACGGCGCGAGATCCCGCTCACGAGGCGGCCTCCCGATCGCGTGGCTCGCGCGGTTCGCCGGCCTGGTGCACCCGCAGGCAGATCACGACGGCGGCCGTGAGCATGGCGACGCCCAGCGGGATGTGCAGCGACACCAGCCGGGCCGCGCCCGCCGCGTTCTGCGCCTGGTTCGCCACCAGCAGGCCGAGCGTGGCGAGGAACGGCCACAGCCGGCCCTTGCCGTGCCAGCGCAGCAGCCCGGCGAAGAGCAGCGTGAAGAACAGCACCACATCGGTGCCGGTCGCCGCGTAGCGGTGCCAGCTCAGCGCGTCGTAGCCGCCGGACAGGAACTGCCCGGCGGAGACGGCCTGCGCGAAGTACACCAGCGTGACGGCGTACATCAGGACGGCGTACCCGAGGGCGTAGCGGCGTCGACGGCCGGCCCGCGCGTCGACCGCCGGCACTGCCGGTAACGTGGCCATGGCTCGAACTCCCCCTCTGATCGGTCTGGTTGCCCAAGACGCCAAGACTAGGAGGGGCCCCCACCCCCGGCGCAATGATCACGGAACGCACACAATCGCCGCACCGGGCGGCCATGGCGGCGCGACCGCGCCCGGCCCGTGCCGCATCGTCGCAGCTCAACGCGGCGCGGCCGGCCCGCGCCGAGGCCCGGCCCGCGCGCG
>NZ_RFFJ01000225.1 GCF_003696235.1 Streptomyces triticirhizae | reverse complement strand
AGGGGCGGCGGCGCGCCCCGGGGGAGCGGGGGCAACGGCGGACGACGCGCCGGCGGGCAGCGGGCCGGCGGCCCCCCGCCGGCGAACAGCGCGATGGCCGACGCCCTGCGCCGCGCCGGCCTGGTGCGCCCCGAACGCAAGGGGCGCTGACAACGACCCTTCCCCGCGCGTCCGTTGACGCACACGAGACGGCCAGGGCCTTCGGGCCCTGGCCGTCTCGTTGTGAGTTGCCCCGCAGATCCTTGCCAGACCGGCGAGTAACAACTTACGGTACCGTAACCTACGGTGTCGTAAGTACTCCCGGATACAGCAGGAGATCATGTGACCCTCGACCCAGCCCACCCCACGGGCAGATCGGGCGACTGGACGGACGCCAAGCTGATCTACGCGTTGGAGGAGGTCGTCGAGACCGAGTTGAACCGCCATCTCAAGGCGGCCAAGGACTGGATGCCGCACGAGTACGTGCCCTGGAGCCAGGGCCGCGACTTCGACGGCCCGCTGGGCGGGGAGCCCTGGTCCATCGAGCAGTCCCAGGTGACCGACGTCGGCCGGACCGCCCTCGTGGTCAACCTGCTCACCGAGGACAACCTCCCCAGCTACCACCACGAGATCGCCACCATCTTCGGCCGCGAGGGCGCCTGGGGGACCTGGGTGCACCGCTGGACCGCCGAGGAGGGCCGGCACGGCATAGTGCTGCGCGACTACCTGCTGACCACCCGCGCCGTGGACCCGGTCCAGCTGGAGAACTTCCGGATGGCGCACATGTCCGAGGGCTTCGAGTCGGACAACCAGCACTCCATGCTGCACTCCGTCGCCTATGTCGCCTTCCAGGAGCTGGCCACGCGTATATCGCACCGGAACACCGGCCGGGAGTCCGGCGATCCGATCTGCGACAAGCTGCTGGCCCGGATCGCCACCGACGAGAACCTGCACATGGTCTTCTACCGCAACCTGCTCCGCGCGGCCTTCGAGATCGCGCCGGACCAGACGATGCGGGCCGTGCGGGACGTGGTCGTCAACTTCCGGATGCCCGGCCATGGCATCCCCGGATTCGAGCGGGCCGCCGCCCGGATGGCCGTCGGCGGCATCTACAACCTCCGCATCCACCTGGACGACGTGCTCCAGCCGGTGCTGCGCTATCTCGGCGTCATGGAGATCGGCGGGCTGAGCCCCGAGGGGCTCAAGGCGCAGGAGGAGTTGGGCACGTTCCTCGGCGGCCTCGACTCCGAGGCGCGGATCTTCGACGAGCGGCTGGCCGCCCGTCAGGCGAGGCTGCTGGCGCGCAGGGCGCAGCAGAGCTGAGACCCGGCCGGCCGCGCCCACCGGCGCGGCCGGCCGCGCTTCGAGGGGACGGGCCGGGGCGGTCACGGCTTGCCCCGGCCCGACGGCGCCCGTTACGCTTACCCGCGTCTCTGCTGTCGAGGTCGGGAGATCCGTTGTTCATCTGAGGTCATGACACCGCGAGCCCGGTTGGCTCGTGCCCTCGGCCGTCCCGCTCGCGGACGGCGGCACGAACGCCCCGCTCCGCGCGGCTGACCTCGGAGGTCCTCGGGATTCTCTTCCGGTTCCCTCGGCAGATTTCTTTCTCTCCGACAGATTCTGTCTCTCTGTCCGCCTTCCTCCGTCACTCGGTGTCCCTTCGGGCCCGGTGTCACTTCGCGTTCCGTTGATCACCTCTGGCAGCCGCCGCCCGTTCGGCGCTGCCCGGCACGCATCTGGAGGGCCCTCATGTCTACCGGCACCACCCATGTCTCCGTCCAGCGGCTGGTCTTCGACTGGCCCGACGGCACCCGCGTCTTCGACGGTCTCGACCTGGCGATCGGCCCCGGCCGCACCGGGCTGATCGGGCTGAACGGCAGCGGGAAGTCCACCCTGCTCAAGCTGATCGCGGGCGAGCTGACCCCGACCGCCGGCACCGTCCGCGTCGCCGGCGAGGTCGGCCTCCTGGCGCAGAGCGTCACCCTGGACGTCACCCAGCCCGTCGACCGGCTGCTCGGCATCGCCGAGGCGCGGGCGGCGCTGCACGCCATCGAGGCGGGCGACGCCTCAGAGGCGCACTTCGCCGCCGTCGGCGACGACTGGGACGTCGAGGGCCGCACCCGCGCGGTCCTCGACCAACTCGGCCTGTCCCACATCGGGTTGGACACCATCGTGGGCCGGGTCTCCGGCGGCGAGACGGTGCTGCTGCGGCTGGCCGCGCTGCTGCTGCGCCGGCCCGACGTGCTGCTGCTGGACGAGCCGACCAACAACCTGGACCTGCGGGCCAGGGAACGGCTCCACGCGGCGGTGGCCGCCTGGCGCGGCGTGCTGGTCGTGGTCAGCCACGACCGGGAACTCCTGGAGCGCGTCGACCAGATCGCCGACCTGCGCGAGGGGCGCGTGGTCCGCTACGGCGGCCCGCTCTCCGCCTACCAGGAGGCGCTCGCCGTCGAACAGGAGGCCGCGACCCGGACCGTGCGCTCCGCCGAGGCGGACGTGCGCCGGCAGAAGCGGGACCTGGTCGAGGCGCACGACAAGCTGGCCGGCCGCGCCAGGGCGGGCCGGCGGGCCGCCGAGACGGCGGGACTGCCGAAGATCGTCGCGGGCGCGCGCAGGCGGGCCGCCGAGGTCTCGGCCGGCAAGCACCGCATCCTCCACGAGGAGCGGCTGGCCGAGGCCAGGGAGCGCCTCACCGAGGCCGAGGCGGCCGTGCGGGACGACGACGAGATCCGCGTCGACCTCCCGCACACCGCCGTGCCCAACCGCCGACAGGTGCTCACCCTGCGGGAGTTGGAGCTGCGCAACGGGGCCAGGGCCCACCTCCAGGTGGTCGGCCCGGAGCGGATCGGCCTGATCGGGCCCAACGGAGCGGGCAAGACCACGCTGTTGAACACGATCGCGGGCCGCCTGGCGCCGGCCGCCGGGGAGGCGGAGGTCCACGTTCCGCTGCGCTATCTGCCGCAGCGGCTGGACATCCTGGACGGCGGTCTCTCCATCGCGCGGAACGTGGCGGCGCTGGCGCCGACCGCTCAGCCGCAGCGGGTGCGGGCCCAGCTGGCGCGGTTCCTCTTCCGCAAGGAGCTGCCGGACCAGCGGGTGGACACGCTCTCCGGCGGGGAGCGGTTCCGCGCCACGCTGGCCGCGCTGATGCTGGCCGAGCCCGCCCCGCAGCTGTTGCTGCTGGACGAGCCGACCAACAACCTGGACCTGGCCAGCGTGCGGCAGCTCACCTCGGCGTTGGCGTCCTACCGGGGCGCGCTGCTGGTGGCCAGCCACGACCTGCCGTTCCTGCGGGAGTTGGGCCTCACCCGCTGGCTGGCGCTCACGGACGGGGAGGTGAAGGAGACCGAGCCGGGCGGGCCGGAGCCGGACGGGGCCGAACCCGGCTGAGCCGGGCCCGGCCCCGGGGTCAGGTGATCTGGCCCGCCTGGAGCCGGGAGTAGGCGCCTCCGCGCCGCAGCAGCTCGGCGTGGGTGCCGACCTCCGAGATCCGGCCGTGTTCCATCACCACGATCCGGTCGGCGTTGCGGACGGTGGACAGGCGGTGCGCGACCACGAACACGGTGCGCCCGCGCATCAGCCGGTCCATCGCCTCCTGCACCAGCGCCTCGGAGCGGGTGTCCAGCGCGGAGGTGGCCTCGTCGAGCACCAGGATGCGCGGGTCGCGGATCAACGCCCGGGCGATGGCGATCCGTTGGCGCTGCCCGCCGGAGAGCCGGGCGCCGCGCTCGCCCACCACGGTCTCCAGTCCCTCGGGCAGCCGCTCGACGAACTCCAGGGCGTTGGCGTCCCGCAGCGCGGCGCGGACGGTGGCGGCGTCCACGTCGGGCATCCCGTAGCCGACGTTCTCCCTGATGGTCCCCTCGAAGAGCACCGACTCCTGGGGCACCACCGACAGGAAGCGGCGGTAGCTGCGCAGGTCCAGGGTGCTCATGTCGGCGCCGTCGAGCAGGATGCGTCCCGAGACCGGGCGGATGAAGCCGATCAGCAGGTTGAGCACGGTGGACTTGCCGGCGCCCGAGGCGCCCACCAAGGCGATGGTCTCGCCGGGGGGCACGGTCAGGTCGAAGTCGACCACGGCCGCCGGGCCCTCCCCGTCGTAGCGGTAGGTGACGCTCTCGAACCGCAGCCGGCCCTTGACCTCGCTCACCTGGGTCTTGCCGGTGTTCTCCTCCAGGTCGGGCGCCTGGAGGACCTCGCCGGCCGAACGCACCGACTCCAGGCCCTTGGTGATGATCGGCGCCAGGCCCATCAGCATGGTCATCGACCCGGTGAGCGTGGTGAAGAACGTGCTGAGCATCACCACGTCGCCGGCGGTGATCGGCAGCCAGGCGTAGTAGGAGATCATCGCGGCACCGGCCAGGAAGCCGATGCCGATGGCGTTGAGCAGAATCCAGGCCAGCGCCCCGAAGTGCCCGTTCAGCAGGTCGAGCCGTATGCCGGCGCGGAGCACCTGGCTGAGCGAGCCCTCCACCCGGCCGATGGCCGTGCGCTCCAGGCCGTGCGCCCGGGTGACGGGGATCAGGCTGGTCATCTCGCCGACGCGGGTGGAGAGTTGCTCGACCTGCCGACGGTACTGCTCGTTCTTGCTGCGCAGCCGGGTGCGCAGCCGGCGGACCAGCAGCGCGGCGGCGGGCACGATGATGATGAACGCGGGCAGCGCGGTCGGCACCCGGAAGGCGATCACGGCCAGGCCGCCGGTCAGCGTGATGATGGCGGCCAGGCCGGTGTCGGCGCTCTGCTGGGCGGAGACCTCGATGTTCTCCACGTCCCTGATCACCTTGGTCTGGAGGGCGCTGGCGCTGACCCGGGAGTGGTATCCGATCGACAGCTCCTGCATCCGCCGGCACAGCGCCGAGCGCAGCCCGGTGCCGACCCGGCGCACGCTGCCGTGCATACAGCGGACATAGAGCAGGTGGGTGGGGTAGTTGAGCATCAGAACGATCAGCAACACCAGGGTGTTGCTGCCGAGTTCCCCGATCGGTCGGCGCTCGACGACGATGTCGATGATGTTGGCCGTGACCAGGGGCAACAGCCACACCGGGCTGTGCTTGACCACGAACGCTAAGACGGCGACCAGGAGCCGGAGGCGGTCGTCCCGGAAGAGGTAGGCGAGGGTCCGCACCGGATGTTCCCCCCGGTAGCGATGCTCCAGGGGACCTTGCGGAAGAGCCATGACAGCAGCACTCCAACGGCCAGGGATAACGAGTCGGGATGACCTTGCCCCTGAAGCGACTCGAACACTCACCGAAATGGCGCCTGGAAGTGGGCTCTGCCCTTTTCCTTATGGTTCGGGGTAATTCATATACATCGTGATAGTAGGCATGTATGGGAGTGCCTGTACCGAAAGGTACCAGGTGGTCGCCTCCTGGTAGTCCGATTTCTCAACTTCCGTATATTCGCGACACGGTGGCGCCCTCGCACCGGCGCTCGCGCCGGTGCGTCGATCCTCGGGTCGTTCACCACCGTGCGCCCGTCCGGATGGGTGAGCGCCGTGCGGCCCCACCGAACGTGTGCTCACCCGGCGCGCAGAGGCGAGCCACCCCGGAGCGAAACGTTGCGCCCGGGGTGAACGGTCGCTTCGTTGCTCAACTCGATCGCGAACGAAGCGAGTTGGTCCGATCTCGTCCGCTTTCTCATGAGTTTCGTGCACCCGGTCATGTTGCGCTGGCACATGCCAACACTCGACACAGCGGGTGACCCGACGGCGACGCCGCGCGGGGCCTCGCCGGGTCGGAACCCCGGCAGCGTGAGTGAACCGAGCGAACCGAGCGAACCGAGAGAACCGAGAGAACGAGGAGAAAGGCCCGTGGCGAACATCATGGACAGATCGTCGGAAGCCCCCCCGAGCCCGAACGCGATCGGGCGCCCGCCGGCGCCCGGCTGGCAGGGCACCTGGCGGTTCACCCTCGCCCCCGAGGAGCGGTCGGTGCCCCAGGCCCGGCACGCGGTGCGCGACCTGTTGCGCCGCCGGGCGGCGCCGCTGACCGCCGACCGCCTCCACGGCCTGCTGCTGATCCTGACCGAGCTGGTCACCAACGCGGTCCGGCACGCCGCCCTCCTCACGCCGACGATCGGCGTCGAGGTCGCCGTGGACACCCAGTGGGTGTGGGTGCGGGTCGAGGACGGCCACCCCTACCGGCCACACGCCCTGGCCGCCAGCCCGGAGCGGCAGCGCACCGGCGGGCGCGGGTTGCTGCTGGTGCAGGCCACCGCCCACGAGGCCGGCGGCTCCTGCGGGGTGCGGGCGACCGCCGACGGCGGCAAGGTCATCTGGGCCGTGCTGCCGCTGGACCGGATCGCCGGCGGCCCGCCGCCCCCGCCCCCGTCATGACTGGCGCCGCCCCCGAGGCGCGCCGGCGGCGGCCGGTGGCCCCTTCAGTGGCAGAGTCCCGCCTCGTGGGCGGCGTGTCCCGAGGGCTCCAACTGGAAGGTGCAGTGCGCCACCTCGAAGTGGTCGCCCAGGCAGTGCTGCAACTCGTGGAGGGTCCGCTCGTGCCCCACCTCGTCGAGCCGCTCGGGACTGACCACCACATGCGCCGAGAGGACCGGCATCCCCGAGGTGATGGTCCACACATGGAGGTCGTGCACGCCCTCGACGCCCGGCATCCGCAGGATGTGGTCCCGCACCTCGGCCACCACCACATCCCGGGGCGCCGACTCCAGCAGCACCTCCAGCGCCTCCCTGGCCAGCTTGACCGTGCGCGGCACGATCATCAGCGCGATCAGCAACGAGGCCACCGGGTCGGCGCGCTGCCAGCCGGTGAGCAGGATGACCAGCGCCGCCACGATCACCGCGACCGAGCCCAGCGCGTCGGCCAGCACCTCCAGGAAGGCGCCCCTCACGTTGAGGTTCTCCCGCTGGCCGCGCATCAGCAGCGCCAACGAGAGGCAGTTCAACGCCAGACCCACCACGCCGAAGACCACCGTGGTGCCGCCCGGCACCTCCGTCGGCTCCCGCAGCCTGCTGATCGACTCCAGCAGGATGTAGCCGCCAACGCCCAGCAGGAGCAGGCAGTTGACCAGGGCCGCCAGGATCTCCATCCGGGCCAGGCCGAAGGTGCGGCGCTCGCGGTCCGTCGGCCGGTTGGCGAAGTGGATCGCGACCAGGGCCATCCCGATGCCCACCGCGTCCGTCGCCACATGGCCGGCGTCGGCCAGCAGCGCCAGCGAGTCGGTCACCAGGGCGCCCACCAACTGGGCCACCAGCAGCAGCGACGCGATGCCCAGCGCCACCCACAGCCGCCCCCGGTACGCCGCCCCCCTGGTGCCCGGTGCGCCGTTCCCGTGGCCGGCGCCGTGCTGGCCGTGATGATGTCCCGCGCCCATGCGCGCCGCCCCCTCTTCGTAGGCTCCCCACACAGTGAACTACGGGCGGGGGGTATCGGGCAACGCGGCACTGAACACCGTTGTCATGTGCTCTGACCTGCGTGTTCCCGGCCATCGCGGGGGTTCGGGCCAGGGGTGCCCCGACCGGCGGCGATGGCCGGAAGGCACAGCCGCCCGGTCAGCCGGCGGACCGCAGAAGCCACCCCTCCCAGGCCGAAGAGACCATCTCCGCCAGGCCGCGCCGGGCGGTGAAGCCAAGCCGCTCGGCGGCCAGCGCGGCCGATGCCACCACCCGCGCCGGGTCCCCCGGCCGCCGCCCCTCGACCACCGGCGGCGACGACCAGCCGGTGGCCTCAGCGACCGCCGCCGCCAACTCCCGCACCGAGACGCCGACGCCGGTGCCCACGTTCACCGTCAGGTCCCCGGCCGGCGCCCCGGGGTCGGCCCGCGTCAGCTCCCTGGCCGCCGCCAGATGCGCGTCCGCCAGATCCGCGACATGGATGTAGTCCCGCACACAGGTGCCGTCCGGCGTCGGGTAGTCGTCCCCGAAGACGACCGGCGGCAGCCCCGCCTCGATCCGCTCGAAGAACAGCGGGATCACGTTGGCCGCGCCCCGGTCGGCCAGCTCCGGGCTCGCGGCGCCCGCCACGTTGAAGTACCGCAGGCACACCGAACGCAGCCCGTGCGCCAGGCCCGCCGCGCGCACCAGCCACTCGCCGGCCAACTTGGTCTCGCCATACGGGTTGATCGGCCGGCACGGCGTCTCCTCGGTGACCAGCGGCACGTCGGGGGAGCCGTAGACGGCGGCCGAGGACGAGAAGACCAGCCGCCGCACGCCGGCCGTCACCATCGCGTCCAGCAGCGTGGCGAGCCCGCCGACGTTCTCCCGGTAGTAGAGGGTCGGCCGGGCCACCGACTCGGGCACCCGCTTCCGCGCCGCGAGATGAACGACCCCCGTCACCCCGTGCTCGCGCAGCGCCCGCACGGTCAACGGCCCGTCCGAGACCGAGCCGCGCACCAGCGGCACCCCGGCCGGCAGCCGCTCCGCCACCCCCGAGGACAGGTCGTCCAACACCGCCACCCGCTCCCCGGCGGCCAGCATCGCCCGCACCACATGCGCCCCGATATAACCGGCACCGCCGGTGATCAGCCAACTCATGGCCCGCAGCTTAGGCCGCCTCTTCCGGATCTTCCTTCCGGGATCTCCCTTCCGGATCTTCGTGGTTCGGGGCGCGGCGTCCCTCCGGCCTCCACAGTGGCCCCGGCGGCAGCGCGACTTCGCTCGGTGTCAGTGGCATCGCGTAGGGTCACCTTCGGTGTTCGTCGGGCACCGGAAGTGAACCGAGGGTTTCCCCACCCCAACGCCGTTCTTGCCGCGCGGTGGTCATCAGATAATCTCTGCCGACATGCCGCCGCAGAGCGCGGAGTTGTCGCAAGGAGTGAGTCAGCTGTCCAGCGCCATCCTCACCGGACCGCCCGATCCCGGGTCCTCGATCGAGGACGAGCTGAGAGCACTCGGGTTCAGCGTCTCCGTGGTCCGGCGGCCGGCCGAGCTGGCCGAGGCCGTGGCGGCCGTCCCCGCCGGCGAGCGGGTCGCGCTCGTCGACCCGCGCTTCGTCGGCCACCGGCACAGCCTGCGCCTCGCCCTGACCGACCCCCGCTTCGCCACCGCCGCCGTCCCCGGAGCCCTGGCCGCCGCGCCCGCCGGCCGGG
>NZ_RFFJ01000224.1 GCF_003696235.1 Streptomyces triticirhizae | reverse complement strand
CGGGCGGGGCGCCCGGGCCGGGGCCTGGCGCGGCCACGCCGCCGAACGCGCCCCGCTCGCGCGGCCCGGGCAGCCCGGAACGGGGGCTCGCTTCGTTGGGCGTGCGCCCGGCGTCCACGGCGGCGCGCCCGTTGTGCGCGGTTGAGGTCATGCCGCCATTCTCCCGCCATCCGGGCGAACGGGACACGACGCCCGGGTTACCCGAGGAGGACGAACCCGCGCCGCCGCCCAGCTCCTCGCGGTAGTGGTCGGCCCACCGCTTGACGGTGCGGGGCGAGACGCCGTACTCGGCCGCCGCCCGGCGCATGGACCAGCCGTTCCGCACCACGGCGCGCGCCAGGCGCCGCCGGTCCGCCTCCGAGAGGTACCCCTCTCGCCTGCCACCACCACTCATGTTCGGACAGTACCCCGCTGACCGGGAGCCCCCCACCCGCCAGCGGAAACGGAACACGTGGTCCGCCGCACACCGCCGCCCCGCGCGGGGGCGCGCGCCGGCGCGTGCAGGGCCCCCGCGCGCCAGCGGCGCCGACGGCGCGGTCAGGCCCCGGCGCCGTCAGGTCTCGGTGCGGTACATCAGGTCCGTCTCGTGGGTGCGGAAGCCCAGCGACTCGTAGACCCGCACGGCCGCCACGTTGTCCGCGTCCACATAGAGCATCGCGGTCGGCAGCCCCCGTTCCCCCGCCAGATGGCGCAGCCCGACGGTGGTCAACGCCCGCCCCAGCCCGAGCCCCTGGGCCTCGGGCGCCACGCCCAGCACATAGACCTCGCCCAGCCCCTCGGCCGCGTGGACCTTGGTCCAGTGGAAGCCGAGCAGCGCGCCGTCCCGTTCCGCGAGGAAGAAGCCGGCCGGGTCGAACCAGTCCTCGGCCTTGCGCGCGTCCAGGTCCCGCTGGGTGAGCGAGCCCTGCTCGGGATGGTGGGCGAACGCCGCCGCGTTGACCGCCAGCCAGGCCGCGTCGTCCGCGCCCGGCTCGAAGGTGCGCACCGTGACGCCCGCCGGCAGCGCGGGGTCCGGCAGGTTGAGGCCGGTCAACGGGCGCCGCAGCTGGCGCAGTTCCCGGAACTCGGTGAGCCCGAGCCGGCGCGCGAGCCGGCGCGCCGGCGGATGCGCGCCGTGCGCCCAGAGGCGCAGCCGGTGGCCCGACTCGTTCAGCAGGGCCTGCCCCAGCACCATGCCCAGCCGGCGGCCCCGGTGCCCCGGGTCAACGACCAGCTCGCTGGACGGCGGCTCCACCGAGTCCGTGCCGTCCAACTGAGCGTAGCCGAGCAGCTGTTCGCCGTCCCTCAGCAGCAGGTGGCGCACCCCGTCGCGGGGGCCGCCGCGCAGCAGCAGCCGCCCCTGCTCGGAGACCGCCGGCTGCCCGTCCCGTTGGGCGGCGGCCTCGATCAGCCGTTCCACCTCGGCCAGTTCGTCCCCGGACACCTCATCCAGCACCACGACTTCGGTCATGCCAGCGACTCTATGCTCCTGGCGCCCCCGGACGCGGCTTTCCTTTCACTTGCTTGTTACACGCACACCCCTGACTCGCTACGCGCGTAACAGCTAGGGTGCGGCTGACTCCCGCCCCCACCACTCGCCGAGAGGGACGCCCCACCCATGCACAGACGTCACAGGTACCAACTGGCCGCGAGCGCACTGGCGGTGGCGGCCGCCGGGGCGCTGGCGCTCGCGCCCCCGGCCGCGCAGGCCGCCTCCGAGGAGCACGGCGGCCACGGGGGCCACGGGGGTCATGGCGGTGGGCGCACCGTCGACCTCCAGGTGCTCGCCATCAACGACCTGCACGGCGCGTTGGAGCCGCCCACCGGATCGAACGGCGAGCTGACGCACGAACACGAGGACGGCACGACCGAGACCATCGAGGCCGGCGGCGTCGAGTACCTGGCCGGCGCGCTCGCCGAGGCGCGCGAGGGCGAACGGCGTTCCGTCACCGTCGCGGCCGGCGACCTGGTGGGCGCGACCCCGCTGCTGTCCGGCCTCTTCCACGACGAGCCCACCATCGAGGCGCTCAACGAGCTGGGCATGGACGTCGCCGGCGTCGGCAACCACGAGTTCGACGAGGGCTACGCCGAGTTGATCCGCCTCCAGGAGGGCGGCTGCCACCCGGTGGACGGCTGCTACGCCGAGGACCGCGAGTTCGCCGGCTCCGACTTCCCGTACCTGGCGGCCAACGTCGTGGACGAGGACACCGGCATCCCCATCCTGGCGCCCTACTCGGTGCAGAACCTGGGCGGCGTCAGGGTCGGGTTCATCGGCGTCACCCTGGAGGGCACGGCGGACATCGTCACCCAGGAGGGCATCGCGGGCCTGGAGTTCCGCGACGAGGTGGAGACGATCAACCACTACACCCAGGTACTCAAGCGCAAGGGCGTCAACGCGGTGATCGCCCTCGTCCACGAGGGCGGCTACCCGGCGTCCGAGGCGTACAACCACGACTGCGACGCCGACGGCGGCGGGCTCTCCGGCCCGATCGTGGAGATCGCGCGGCAGACGGACGCCGGGGTGGACGCGCTGGTCACCGGCCACACCCACCAGCCCTACGTCTGCACGATCCCCGACCCCGAGGGCCAGGACCGGCTGGTGACCTCGGCCGCCTCCAACGGCCGGCTCTTCACCGAGCTGTCGATGTCCTACGACCGCCGCGCCAACGACATCGTGCGCACCTCGGTCACCGGCAGCAACGTGGTGGTCGACCGCGAACGGGAGCCGGTCACCGAGCTGACCGAACTGCTCGACTTCTGGCGTGAGTTGGCCGACCCGGTCGCCAACGCCCCCATCGGCTATATCTCCGCCGACATCCCGGGCCGGGGCGCCGGCACGCCCGAGTTCCCCGCAGGCGACCTGATCGCCGACGCGCAGCTGGCGCACGCCCGTTCCCTGGACGAGTCCACGGACCTGGCCCTGATGAACCCCGGCGGGGTCCGCGCCGACCTCACCTATGCCGCCTCCGGCGAGGAGGGCGACGGCGTGGTCACCTATGGCGAGGGCTTCACGGTCCAGCCGTTCTCCAACACCGTCAACCTGCTGGACCTCACCGGCGAGCAGCTGTTGGCCGTGCTGGTGGAGCAGGTCACCGGGGAGAACGAGGAGGTGCCGAAGATCCTCCAGCCGTCCGAGGGCTTCGCGTACACCCTCGACCTGACGGCCTCGGGCGCCGACCGGATCGTCGCCGACTCGGTGACCGTCAACGGCGAGCCGCTCGACCCGGCGGCGACCTACCGCGTCGCGGTCAACTCCTTCCTGGCCGGCGGCGGCGACGGCTTCGCGACCCTCGCGGAGGGCACGAACCCGCTGGTCGGCGAGGACGACATGGCGGCCCTGGCCGACTACCTGACCGCGAACTCCTCGGCGGAAGCGCCTCTTGACCCGCCGCCGGCCGACCGCATCACGGTCGTGGAGTAACGCCGCACCGACACCGACACAGCATCGCGCCCCCCGTCCTGCCGGGCGGGGGGCGCGGGGCTGATCGCCGCAGGGTCAGGCGGGGCGGAGCCCGTTCTGGCCGGCGGCGTTGACGAAACTGGCCCAACTGCCCGGCGCCACCAACAGCGCCACGCCGCCGCGCGGCAGGGCCGATGCGACCAGCGCGTTGAACGCCGCGTGAACCTGGCGACTTCGTGCGGGCTGTCGGAGACCGAGGAGGCTCCCCACACGTTGTCCACCTGGACCGTGGTCGGCAGTGTGTCACCCAGGTCCGGGATGCTGAAGTTGTGCACGTGGATATCCCCGCACGGCCTGCGGAAGCACCCGCCTCACCGCCCACGTCGATCAGTACCTCCCCTACGGCCACCGCGCCACCGACTGGTTCCTCGCCTCCCAGTTGGTCGTCGAACTCAAGCGCTGCACCGTCGCCGGCCTCGAAGCCGAGTTCACCGCGCTGAACCGCGGCCAAGCCGCAGGACACCGACTCATCCAACCGCCCCGCCCCGTCACCCGTCCGCCGCCCGCGTTTGGCGGGCGGGTTTCCGGTGAACGCGGTGGTCATCCGCTGCCGGACCGTTCCCGCCGCGCAGCGGCCCCCCGGCCAGCCCGCCTCGTGGTCCCCGGCGCCGGCGGAGGGACCGGCCGAACGGCTGGCCCCACGACGGGAGTTGACCCCGAGCCGTTGAACGATGGCGCCGCAGGCGCCGGCACCGCGCCAGCGTGGAACGCCGCGTAGACGCCCTCCACGACGCTGGGGCTGGGCGCACGGCCCAGCCCCAGCGGTCGTTCCGCCCGTTTCAGCGCCCGCGACACCATCTGTCCCGCCGTCGTGAGCCGCTCGCCGAGCTGCCCGACGGGCGCCTCGCGCACCGCGATCGCCTGCCGGATCACATCGGTGAACACCGACTGCACCCGCTTGTACGCGAGATAGCGGGGCAGGTCGCGGGGCAGCCCCTCGGCGGCGCCGGGGAGCCGTTCCTCGACGGCGCCGGCCCAGCGCACCACCATGGCCTGCTCCTGCCGTTCGGGGTAGTTCATCAGGTGGAGATGGGTCGCCAGGTCGTAGAGCGGATCGCCGATCATGGCCAACTCCCAGTCGATCGTCCAGAGTTGGCCGTCGGACTCGGCGACGATGAGGTTGTCCCGGTGCAGGTCGCCATGGAGCAGGCAGAACGGGCGGTTGGTCATTCGCGCCGCCTCGCGCACCAGCGGACCGGTCACGCTGAGTACGTCCGGGTCGATTCCGAGGGTCTGAAACAGGCCGCCCAGAGCGGCCCGATGGCGTGCGTAGACACGCCGACGAGTGAAGCGCACGAGCCCCCGGGCGAACTCCCGGCTGGTGCGCGGGCGGCCCGGGACCGGGCAGCTGTGGACCAGGGCCAGCGCGGCCGGGGGTATCGCGGCCAGCTCGCCGAACAGCCGCGCGAGCTGGTCGAGTTCGGTGCCCGACAGCGGCGTGCCGGGCGGGCGGAGCGCGGAGAGCGGCTCGCCCTCGATAAAGCCGTGCACCCTGGTGCCGTCGGGGCCCAGGCGGTAGACGGGCGCGATGCGCTCCATGCCCAGCAGGGCCAGTTCGATCAGCACGTCCTCCTCGTCGAGGAAGCAGCGCGGGTCGAACCGCGTCACGCCGGGACGGCTGCGCCCGGCCTTGATCCGTCCGGAGATGGGGAGGTGGTCCTCGGCGGGGAGCACCTGCCAGTCGCGGTGGTGACCGCGCAGGAGGTGTTCGGACAGCGGTTGGCTCATGATGGTGGCTTTCCGGCAGTGGATTCGTTACGGGTAGCGATACGGTACGCCGGGACGAGTCCACTGTTGATGGCTCAAAAGGGTGCATCTTCATGGCCATCGCGATGACCGAGGGCGGCCAGTACCCACTGGAGGGAGCGCACCACGCACTCCGCGCCGGCCGCGCGCAACGCGTGCTCTCCGGCGTCGTCGAGCGCGTAGCCGAGGAACGGGACGCCGGCCGCCGTGGCGGCGGCGTGGTCGGCGAGGCTGTCGCCGATCATCAGCGAACGGGCCGGGTCGGCCCCGGTGCCGGCCAACGCCCGCAGCACCGAGTCCGGGTGCGGCTTGAGGAGGGCGAGGTCGGCGGTCCTGCCGTAGACGCGGCCGGCGACATAGCCGGCCAGCCGCTGCCGTTCCAGATAACGGGCGGCGGCGAGCGGGGAGTTGTTGGTGGCGATGGCGACCCGGCGGCCCTGGCCGGCGAGCGCCGCGATCAGCGCGCCGGCGTACGGGGTGGGGCGGGCCGAGCCGGCGGCGCTGACCTCCTCGGCCGTGAGCGCCGCCTCAAGGCGGCTGAGGACGCCGGGCTCCGGCCGGCGCCGCGCTATCTCCCGCAGCACCCGGTGCGGGTCCGTTGACGTCCGCAGCTCGGCGGTCAGCAGCGCGGAGACCGCCAACTCCTCGGTCAGCGACCGGAGTCTGACGGCCACCGACTCGGCGGAGCGCACCGCGAAGAGCTGGCAGACGGGACCGTCGAAGTCGAAGAGAACACAGTGTGCGTTACTTACGAGTCCCCTCATCTAACCGAGTGTGAGCGGTTGTGCCAGCGTTGACCAGAGGGACGTGAACCACTGGTGGGACTCTTCAACAAAGGCGGTGTCCTCGGTGGAGCGGAAGACCTTCGAGTTGAGCCCGAGCACGTCGTAGATCTCCAACTGCTCCTGTTCGTACTCGACGACCCGGGACACCACCTGGTAGTAGGCCGTCAGCACCTCGGTGCCGTTGAGGAGGTAGACCTTCTGCACGGGGGTGATCGGCACCTCCCGGATCTCCACCGTGACCTGGGGCACCAGCCGCATCTCGGCGAGCGAGGTCAGCTGGTGGCGCAGCGAGGTGGAGAAGGTCTGGGTCAGCTGGCGCAGCCGCGCGCGGGGGCGCTGGTCGTCGGGGTCGGCGATCAGCCTCGGGTAGGCGGGCGGGGCGTCGGGGCTCGGCAGCAGCACCCGCACCGTGATCGAACGGGGCGTCAACTCGCCCGCCGAGATGGCGATCATGGGCGCGGCGAGAGCGGAGTTGAGCGTTTCGGTGGTGAGGCAGAACGCGTCGATCGAGATGTCCTTCGACTGGAAGGCCACCGCGATCCGGTCCGCCACCTCGACGCCGGCCGGCCGGGGGCTGTCCTGCCCCGGCAGCGCCACCACGGCCGGCGCTCCCCGGCCCCGCGCGGCGATGTAGCCCTCCCGCTCCAGCGCGGACAGGGCCGCCCTGACCGTGGTCCGGTTGACCCGGAACTCCTCGACCAGGGCCCGTTGCGTGGGCAGCTTGGCGCGCGGTGGCAGCTCCCCCGAGCGTATGCGGTCGCGCAGCACACCGGCGATGTGGTCGGGAGAGAGCGGATCGCCGAACGGATCGGGAAGCTCGCTCTCCGGGACGATCTCCTGACTCACGCCGTCACCATACAACTTTCGGCCAGATACGGAAGGTTGATATGAGGACGTTTCCAAGAGGAAGCCAACTGGGGAAAACATTCATATAGTTGGCGAACAACTTGGCCAACTTCTCGGAGTTTCCGAGAGTTCACTAGAAGTTGACGTGATGTGAGGAGGGGTCATGCTCGTTTCCACCATCATCGTGGCTGCCTTCGGCATCGCGACGGAGCAAGCGGTGGAGGTCCAGTACGGACTGCCGGGTTTGATCGGACTGTTGATACTGCGCACGGGCCTGCGGAAGCGGAACTTCACCTGTGCGTGTGTGGGAACCACTGTGCTGGTCACGCTGGCGGTGGGCTCCCTGTAGTGGGAGCCCACCGACCGGTGCGGGGGGTTCGGCGAAACGAAGCGGCGTGCGACGTCCAGATCCCGGGCCCGGCCGGAGAGCGGCCGGAACCCGGGGGCGGGATCAGAAGATGTCAGGGCACCAGGGGCGACGGCCCGTGTGGAGGAGCAGATCCGCACGGGCCGTCGCTCCGTTCGTCTCCTCCGACAGCAGCCCGCCGGCCAGCAGCCGCGCCGCCGAGTCGTCGCCCAGGTAGAGCCGGCCCAACGCGCCCACGTCCAGCGTGAGTTCGGCGCTCCTGGTGGTCGGCGCGCAGCTCGCGCCGTCCGTCCCGGCCGTCAACAGGAAGCGCCCGTTGGCCAGCCCCATCGGGTCACGCACCTCCAACACCAGCTCCCCCTCGGCGGCATAGCTCCGCGCCGCCAGCATCGCCGGCACGTCCAGCGGCCGCAGCCACAGGAAGTCGGCGACCTCCGCCACCGTGGCCGCCCTGGCGTCCGGCAGCATCAGCGGCAACGTCGAGTCCGGCCGCGCCCGGCCGGTGTCCACCACGCTCACCCAGTCCAGGGAGAACAGCAGCCGCCACAGGGCCCGTTCGACCGCGTCGTCCTCCGCGTAGAACGTGCGCACCCGCGCCGTCGCGTCGGGCATCCCCCGGTCCCAGTCCTTCTCCACGGCGAAGCCGGCCAGGCCCCTGACCACGCCCGCGCCGTCCCGGTACACCGCCCACAGCGGCCGCGTGCCCTCCGACGCGACGGGCACCCGGCCCGTGACCCGGTCCCAGTGGAAGTCGTCCCGGCTCACCGCGCCGGCCGTCACCGCGCGGAACCGACGGTGCAGCCCCGGCAGCACCTCCCTGGCCTCGGCGTCCTCCACCAGCGCCAACGTGCCGTCCACCTCCGCCGGCGACCAGCGCTCGTCCAGGCCGGCCCGCCGGGTGTTCACCCGCCAGTTGACGAACGAGGTGGCCGGGCCGAAGCCGTAGCGGCCGTAGATCCGGTACTCGGCCGCGATCAACGAGGCCAGCGCGTCGCCCCGTTCCCTCGCCTCCCGCAGCTCGCGCTCCATCAGCCGGCTGAGCAGCCCGCGCCGCCGGTGGGTGACCGTGACCGTCACCCCCGAGACCCCGGCGGCCACCAGCTGCGCGCCGCCGACCGTGGTCAGCCGCTGCGGCAGGCTGTTGAACGTCGCCACGCAGCGTTCCCTGTCGCCGTCCTTCTCGAAGAAGCCACGGGCCCGGCTCAACTCCTGGCGGGCGTACCGAGCATCCAGCTCCTCCCGGGACAGATCGGCTCCCCGGTCCAGGAACCCCGCGACCACCGCCCGCACCCACGCGTCGGTGGCCTCCCGGTCCCCGCTGACGCCGCGCATCTCCAGCTCACCCATGCCCGCGACCCTAGACAACGCTTTCGCGCCGGGGCCAACGGGTTAATCTCGGCCGGATCGACCGCCGGACCAACGGCCGGCAGGGGCCGGCGATGGCCGGCGACGGCCGGCCGGGCAGGCCCGGGAGCGCCGCAGGGGTGGTGCTGGGTCCCCCTCGCATCGGGGGCCCACGACCCCCGGGCGGCCGGGGGAACGCCGGATGGGCCGAGGCCCGGCCCGTTGATGGGATGGTTCCCGACCGCGTGCGCGACAACGCACGACCCGGCGCACCAGACCACGGAGAAGGGACTTCCCATGCGGCTTCCCGGACGGCGCCGACGCGCCCAACTCGCCCTGACCGGCCTGACCTTGGCGCTCCTCGCCACCTCGGCCGGGCCGGCAGCGACGGCGACGGCCGCCGGGCCGGCGCCGCCCGACCCGCTCCAGGAACAGGTGGACGCGATCCACGCCACCGGCGTCGTCGGCGTCGCCGCCGAGACGGCCGCGCCCGGCGCCCGCGCCAC
>NZ_RFFJ01000223.1 GCF_003696235.1 Streptomyces triticirhizae | reverse complement strand
GCCGCCGCCGTCGGAGCCGCTCGACCCGGGCGAACCCGAGGCGCCGGCCGTGCCGGTGGCCCCGGTGCCGCCCGCGCCTCCGCCGCCGGAGGCGCCGGTGGTGGTCGAGGAGCCGTCGGAGTCGCCCGAACCCCCGCCGCCGGCGGAGTCGCCCGACCCGCCGGAGGCCGAGTCGCCGCCGGAGTCGCCGCCGGTCGCCGAGCCCTCCGGGTCGTCGGTGCGCAGCTGCGGGCTGTGCGAGGAGCCGGCGCCCGGCGTCGGGTTCGCCGCGATCGCGCAGCCGCTGAGCGTCGGCCCGTCCGGCACCCAGGCGAAGCGCACCTCGAAGCCCTCGCCGGGCGGCAGGATCAGTTCGTCGTGGGCCTCGTCGGGCGCCGGCAGCCCCGTCGCCCGGTCACCCTCCGTGCGGTCGACGACCCGCACCGGGCTGGACCCGGCCGCGTCGGAGAGGACCGCCAACTCACCCTCGCCGGTGACGCGGCAGGGCTCGTTTGAGACATTGACCATCCGGATCAGGCCATAGATTCGGCCGTTCTCGTCCGGTGGCTCGGTGTCGGTGACCACCCGGCCGAGCTGCTCGCGCAGGCAGCTGGGCGAGGTCACGCCCAGGGTCTCCCTGGCGTCCGTCGGGTCCCCCTCGCCCGGGTCGCCGGAGCCGAACGGGGACCCGCCGTCGCTGTCCGCCCCGCCGTCGCTCCGGTCGCTCAGCCCGCCGCCCGAAGGATGGGGCTCCCCGGTGTCGCCAGGGCCGCCGCTCTCGCCCCAACTCCCGGGCGGACCACCGCCGTTGGAGGTGTCCATCGCGGAGTCCTGGCCGCCGACCGAGTCGGCGACGCTGGCCATCAGCGGGGCGCCGATGCTCAGCAGCGCGACGGAGGCCGCCGTGCCCAGCAGCAGATGCCGCCGGCGCCGGCGCCGGAGCGGCACCGCCACCCGCAGGTTGTCCAGGGAGTCCGGGCCGGGTTCGAGGTCGCCGACCGTCTCCCGGAACAGCCGCCGCAGCTCCTCGACCTCGGCGTCCGCGTCGCCGGCCGCGCGCTCCGGCGGCAGGTCCCCGAGGTCCTCGTGCCGGCCGGCGCCGCGCCCGGGGGCGCCCGCCTCGTGCCGGCCGCGCTCGGCCGCCCCGAACGCGCCGCTGCCCACATCGGTCCTGCCCGCGTCCGTCCCGCCCACGTCGGTCCTGCCCGCGTCCGTCGTCGGCTCGTCGCCCTCCCGGGCGGTCGGCTCCCGCTCGGGATGGGCGTCGGTGGGCTCCCGGTCCGGCTCACGCCGGGGACCGGGGCGGTGCTCGGTCATCTCGCGGCCTCCATGGCGACGCGCAGCGCCGCGATGCCGCGTGACCCGTAGGCCTTGACCGAGCCGGCCGAGATGCCGAGCGCCCTGGCCACCTCGGCCTCGGTCATGTCGGCGAAGTAGCGCAGGACCAGCACCTCGCGCTGGCGCCGTTGCAGGCCGCGCATCGCCTTGATCAGGTCGGCGCGCTCCAACTGCTCGTAGGCGCCCTCCTCCGCGCTGGCCATGTGGGGCAGCGGCTTGCTGAGGAGCTTCAACCCGATGATCCGCCGGCGCAGGGTGGAACGGGAGAGGTTGACCACCGTCTGCCGCAGGTATGCCAGCGTCTTCTCGGGGTCGCGCACCCGGCTGCGCGCCGAGTGGACCCGGATGAACGCCTCCTGCACCACGTCCTCGCAGGAGGCGGTGTCGTCGAGCAACAGGGCGGCGAGACCGAGCAGCGAGCGGTAGTGCGCCCGGTAGGTCTCGGTCAGGAAGTCGACGGTGGTGCCCTCGGCCATCGTGTCGTCAGCACCCTCGCCGGCGGCGGCGATACGACTCGGTCGCGCGGCGGGCAGAGGCGCGGTCACGGCCCCGCTCCCGGCTCCCGTCGAACTGGGCCGAGCGAGGGGGCGGTTCGGCGCTGCCATGAATTCGAGGACCTCTGCCACGCCTGTTGGACACGTTCTCCCCCGCGAAGGTTGTACGGCACGGGGGAGCTTTCGCCTATCGGGTGGTGTGCCCTCATATGTCCCGCCCTGCCGTCGATGCCCTGCTCTGGTCGGTGCCTGGCCCTGCTCCGAGGACGCGCTAACGACTCTCCCCGCGACCGCGATGGAGATGGTGCGGCGCGGGGAGAGGAAATCGTCTCTCGTGTGCTCGGTCCGTAGCAAGCCGTACTGGCCTACGAGTTGGTCACGAGAGATTCACAACCAACCATCCTCGGACGCGAGGCGGTGCAAACGAGTCAGCGAACGAAGGAACGGGCGGTTAGCTCGACAAACGGCGCGACAGACGGTGGACGGCGAACGTTCGACGAACGGCCGCCCGTTCAGCGCCCCGTTCCGCCGTAGACCACGGCCTCGTCGCTGTCGCTGTCGAGGCCGAAGGCGGTGTGCACCGCCACCACCGCGGCGTTGGCGTCGTCCTCGCGGGTGACCACCGAGATCCGGATCTCCGAGGTGGAGATCAACTCGATGTTGACCCCGGCGTTGGAGAGCGCCTCGAAGAACGTCGCCGTCACCCCGGGGTTGGTCTTCATGCCCGCGCCGACCAGGGAGATCTTGGCGATCTGGTCGTCGTAGCGCAGCGCGTCGAAGCCGATCTGGGCGCGCCGCTTCTCCAGCGCCTCGATCGCCTTGCGCCCCTCCGACTTGGGCAGCGTGAAGGAGATGTCCGTCAGCCCGGTGGCGGCGGCGGACACGTTCTGGACCACCATGTCGATGTTGATGGTGGCGTCAGCGATGGCACGGAAGATCTTGGCGGCCTCACCCGGCTTGTCCGGCACCCCCACGACCGTGACCTTGGCCTCGGAGGTGTCGTGGGCGACCCCCGAGATGATTGCCTGCTCCACCGCTTCCCCTTCCTGCTGACGCTCGTGCTGCGGGCTGCCGACCCAGGTGCCAGGCTTGCCCGAGAACGAGGACCTGACGTGGATCGGGATGTTGTATCGGCGGGCGTACTCCACGCAGCGGTGGAGCAGCACCTTGGAGCCGGAACTGGCCAGCTCCAGCATGTCCTCGAAGGAGATCCAGTCGATCTTCCTGGCCTTCTTCACCACTCGGGGGTCGGCGGTGAAGACGCCGTCAACGTCGGTGTAGATCTCGCAGACCTCGGCGTCCAGGGCGGCGGCCAGCGCCACCGCCGTGGTGTCGGAGCCGCCACGGCCCAGCGTGGTGATGTCCTTGCTGTTCTGGGACACCCCCTGGAAGCCCGCGACGATCGCGATGTTGCCCTGGTCGACGGAACTCCTGATGCGCCCCGGGGTCACATCGATGATGCGGGCCTTGTTGTGCACGGCGTCGGTGATGACGCCGGCCTGGCTTCCGGTGAACGACTGGGCCTCGTGGCCCAGGGAGGTGATCGCCATGGCCAACAGGGCCATGGAGATGCGTTCCCCGGCGGTCAACAGCATGTCCAGTTCCCGCCCCGAGGCGACGGGGGACACTTCAGCGGCGAGATCCATCAGCTCGTCCGTCGTGTCGCCCATCGCGGAGACCACGACCACCACCTGGTGGCCGTTCTTCTTGGCCTCGACAACTCGCTTGGCGACCCGCTTGATACCTTCGGCATCGGCAACGGAGGAGCCGCCGTACTTCTGCACGACAAGGCCCACGTGTGCTCGCTCCTCGTGTGAGTCACTCTCCGCAGTCGCTTTGGGGACTGCGGCCGGCTGAATACTACCGAGCGAAGCGACAACCCCGCCCGTCCAGCCACGAGCCCTGCCCGCTGGTCGGGCGGCACACACGGAAACACGCACGAAACGTAACCGACCTCACATTGCCAGCCGAACGCTGGAAATGATCATTGACGGGGTCGTCATGGCTCAGAAGCCACCGGGAACCGGTACAGAGAAGGCACCTACATGAACTTGCGCGGCCTGGACGAACTCACCGGAGTGCCCGAGCCCGCCTGGCCGGAGCTGGTGAGCAAGGTCTCCTCGGCCACCGTCCCCCTGGAGATCGTCCCCGTCGACCCGGCCCTCGGCCGCGCGACGCTGCTGCAACTCCAGGTCACCGCACGCTCCTACCTCGGCGCCTTCGCGCTGCACTGCGGCGGGCTGCTGCTGGACGACGGCTGGCTGCGCGTCTTCGGCAGCGCCACGCCCCGCAACCCGCACGGCCTGCCGAGCCTGGCCAGGGTCAACGGCTTTCCCGACGCGTTCGACCCCGACTGGCGCCCCGAGGCCGGGCTGGTGCTGGCCTGGGACGTCATCGGCGGCGTCTTCGCGCTCAACGGGCCGGACCCCGCGGCCCTCGGGCGCCCGGGGCGGCCCGGCGAGGTGGTCTACTTCGCGCCCGACACCCTCGGCTGGGTGGCGCTCGACGTGCCGCACTCGGCCTGGTTCGACTGGCTGTTGACGGGCGGCCCCGCCGCGTTCTACCGGCCGGTGCGCTGGCCGGACTGGCGGGCCGAGACCCGGGCCCTGGCCACGGCGGCCGAGGGCCTGTCCGTGATCCCGCCGCTGTGGTCCCGCGAGGCGCGGGCCGACCTGCCGGGCACCTCGCGCCGGCCGGTGCCCATGGTCGAGCTGCTGGAGCTGCACCAGGATTACGCCCGCCAGCTGACCGGCGCCGACCCGGGCTTCCTGGGCGAGACGGCCGGCTCGGCCTGACGGGGCCGGTTTCTCGGGCGGGCCGGCTCCCTCGTTGGCGGGGCCTGGCCTCTCGTGGCCCGCCCCGGTCCGCCCCGCCCCGGTCCGCCTCCGCGTGGGGGGACCGGTCCGGACGCCCGAGGGTGGCGTGCCGACATTTCCGGCATATCGTTTGTCCATGGGTGTCTCTCAGCGCGGTTCCCGGCTCTCCTCGCTGGAACCGCCGGTGGTGGAGGCCCTGGACCGGACCGGCGCCTACGGCGCGCTGGTGTACCTGCTGGAACCCGACGCCTCCCTCCTCCGCCTCGCCCTGATCAGCGGCGTTCCGCCCGGGCTCGCCTGGCAGTGGACGCGGGTCAGGCTCAGCTCACGGCTGCCCGTGGCGGAGGCCGCCAGGGAACGTCGGCTGGTCTGGCGCGACGTGCGGGGGCGCGGCGAGATCGCCGCCGACGAGGGGCAGGCCGCCATGGCCATGCCCTACGCGTTCGCCCTCGGCTCCGCCCCGATCGGGGACGCGCTCGACGCGCCCGACACCCGCTGGGGCGTCGTCACCCTGCTCTGGCCGGCGTCCCATCCGAAGGGGCCGTCCGACGTCGAGGTCACCGAGCTGCACCGCCTCTGCCGCCGGCTGGCCGGGCTGCTGCGGCGGGCCCAGGAGGAGGGCGAGCCCTACCTCCCCGAGGACCGCCCCAGGGTCCTCTTCCGGCCACGTCCTCGCACCCCGGGACCCGACGAGGCGCTGGCCGCCTCCGACCTGGTCGAGGGCCTGCCCGACGGCTGGTGCGCCGTGAACCTCTCCGGCGTCGTCGCCTACGCCAACAGCCGGGCGGCCGAACTGCTCGGCACCGACGTCGAGTCGCTGCTCGGCCGGCTGCCCGCCGAGAGCGTGCCCTGGCTGGGCGACCCGCTGATCGAGGACCGCTACCGGACGGCCATCTTCAGCCGGGAGTCGCTCTCGTTCTCGATGGCCAAGCCCTCCAAGGAGTGGCTCACCTTCCACGTCTATCCGGGCCCGCGCGGCATCACCATCCAGATCAGCCCGGCGCGCGCGCCGGCGCCCGGGGAGAGGGCGCGGCGGCGGGGGCTGCCCTCGACCCCGGCTCCCGCCCCGGCCGAGGGCGGGGCGCTCTACCAGCTGCTGCAACTGGGCACCGCCCTCACCCAGGCCGTCGGCGTCAAGGACGTGGTGGAAACGGTCGCCGACCAACTGATGTCCGCATTCGACGCTCAGGGACTGATCATTTTCCTGGCGGAAGGCGGTCGGTTGCGGTCCGTCGGCTATCGCGGCTTCGAGCCGGAGGTGATGGAGCGCTACGACAACGCCCCGCTCCACCCGCCGCCTTCCCCCGCCGCGAGATCGCTGGTCGACCGGGAACCGGCGTTCTACGGCTCGCGCGAGGAGCTGTTCCGCGACTACCCGAGAATGCGTCCCTCCGTCCAGATGCGAGCCTGGGGCTTTCTGCCGCTGATCACCTCTGGTCGGTCTGTGGGCTGTCTGGTGCTGGCCTATGACCGGGATCATCAGTTCACGTCCGAGGAACGGGCGGTGCTGACCTCGTTGTCCAGCCTGATCTCCCAGGCCATGGACCGGGCGCGGCTCTACGACACCAAGCACCAGCTCGTCCTCAGCCTCCAGGCCGGGCTGCTGCCGCACCGCCTGCCCGAGCCGCCCGGGCTGACCGTCGCCGCCCGCTATCTGCCGGCCACCGAGGGCATCGAGATCGGCGGCGACTTCTACGACGTGATCCCGCTGGACGACCACAACACCGCCGTCGCCATCGGCGATGTCCAGGGGCACAACGTCAAGGCCGCCGCGCTGATGGGCCAGGTGCGCACCGCCGTGCACGCGGCAGCCGGCGAGGCCCCCGGCGAGGTGCTCAGCCGCACCAACCGGCTGCTCACCGACCTCGATCCCGGCCTCTTCACCAGCTGCCTCTACGCGCACTACGACCGTTCGAACCACCAGCTGCGGCTGGCCAGCGCCGGCCACCCGCCGCCGCTGCTGCGCCATCCCAACGGGCGCGCCGACCTGCTGCCCGTGCCGCCCGGCCTGCTGCTCGGCATCGACCGGGTGGCCGAGTACCCGGAGACGGAGGTCTCGCTGCCCCCGGGCTCGGTGCTGGTCATGTACACCGACGGCCTCATCGAGACCCCGGGCGAGGACCTGGAGGACTCCGCGCTGCGGCTGGCCGGCCACCTGGTGCGCGCCGGCGACCAACGGATGGACGTGCTGGCCGACACGCTCCTGCACGGCACCCACCACGCGGAGACGAGGGACGACGACATCGCGCTGCTGTTGTTGCGCACCGTCAGCTGAGCGGGCGTCGGTCCCGTTGCCCTCTCGGGCGTCGGTCCCGGTGCCTTCCTGGCGGGCGGCGTTGGCCGCGTTGGCCGGCCGTCAGCGGGCGTCGCGCGAGGTCAGCCCCAGCGGCGCGCCGATCTCGGCCGCCATGACGCGCCCCGCCTGACGTTCCAGATCGCCGTCCTCGGCCGCGCTGTCCGTGTCCAAGCCGTTCAACTCGGCCAGCGGCGTGTTGAGTCGGACGTGCGCCACCAGCGACTGAAGCGCCCTCAGAGAGGCGCTCGCGGTCGGGCCCCAGTTCGTCAGATAGGAGAACTGCCACCACCACAGCGCCTCGCTGACCCGGCCCTCGCGGTAGTGCGCCATGCCGTGCCGCAGATCGCTGACGATGTTGGCCAGGTCGTCGGATATCCGCGCCGCGACCGGGGTGCTGTGCGGGACATAGGGGTCGAAGACCTCGGAGTAGACGTCGACCGGCGTCAGCAACGCGGCCAGCGCCTCGCGCAACGAGTCCATGTCCGGGTCCGGGCCGGTGTCCGGCTCGTACCGTTCGTCCGGAACGATGTCCTCGTGGGCGCCCAACCGGCCGCCGGCGAGCAGCAGTTGCGAGACCTGCAACAGCAGGTAGGGCACCGCGCTGTCCGGGTCGTCGCCCCTGGCCACCTCGGTCACGGCGACCACGAAGCTCTCGATCTGGTCCGCGATCTGCACCGAGAAGCTGTCCGGGCCCGCCAGGGCCTCCGGGCGCTCCTCGCGAGCCAACAGACCGGCCTGCTCGACCTGGTCCATCGGCGTCTCATCGATCTCCGGCCCCGTCGTCGCATCGGACATCAGGCGGTCGCCTCCCCAACGGTCCCTACGTCTGCGCGAGGGACGGCGGTCCCGGCGCCGGCGGCCGGCCCGGTCGTCCTCGCGTTACACATCAAGCAGCCGCCTGCCCTCGAAGGCTCGGCCCAGGGTGACCTCGTCGGCATACTCCAAGTCTCCCCCCACCGGCAGGCCGCTGGCTAGCCGGGTGACCCGAAGGCCCATCGGGCTTACCATGCGCGCCAGATAGGTGGCGGTGGCCTCGCCCTCCAGGTTGGGGTCGGTGGCCAGGATCAGCTCGGTGACGGAGCCGTCGGCCAGCCGGGCCAGCAACTCCCTGATCCGCAGGTCGTCGGGGCCGATCCCGTCGATCGGGCTGATCGCGCCGCCCAACACGTGGTAACGGCCCCGGAACTCGCGGGTGCGCTCGATGGCCACCACGTCCTTGGGCTCCTCGACCACGCAGATCACGGCCGGGTCCCGGCGCGGGTCGGCACAGACCCGGCACCGCTCCTCCTGCGCGACGTTGCCGCACACCGAACAGAACCGCACCCGCTCCTTGACCTCGGTGAGGGCGCGCGCGAGCCGCCGCACGTCGGCCGGCTCGGACTGGAGGATGTGGAACGCGATCCGCTGGGCGCTCTTCGGGCCCACGCCCGGCAGGCGCCCCAGCTCGTCGATGAGTTCCTGGACTACGCCCTCGTACACGGGATGCCTCTCCGCTTCCGCTCTCCGCTTCCGCCGGCCGGCTCAGATCGGCAGGCCGGGGATGCCGCCGCCGCCCAGCCCCTGCGCGAGCGGGCCCAGCTTCGCCTTGGCCAGCTCCTGGGCCGAGTTGTTGGCGTCACGAACGGCGGCGATCACCAGGTCGGCGAGGGTCTCGGTGTCGTCGGGGTCCACGGCCTCGGGCGCGATCACCAGGGCCGTCAACTCGCCCGAGCCCGTGACCGTGGCCTTGACCAGGCCACCTCCCGCGCTGCCCTCCACCGGAGTCTCGGCCAGCTCCTGCTGCGCCGTGGCGAGATCCTGCTGCATCTTCTGGGCCTGCTGCAACAACTGCTGCATATCGACCCCACCGCCACCAGGGAACACGGGCTTCACTCCTGGGCTATCGACAACAAATGCGTACCCCTGAGCGTACGGGCTCCGCTGGCTCTGGTCTCACTCGTGGTGAATCTCCTCAAGAACCGTCGCTCCCAGCTCCCGAACGATCAACTCGTAACCGCTGAGCGCGGTGTCGTCCAGGTCCGGGTCGTCCTCGTCCGGGATGTCGTCCTCGACGGCCACCCGGGGGCGGGGCGGAGGTGAAGCGTCGGCCGTGGGCGCCGACGCCGAACCTGACCCGGCCGCCGCCGCGCCCGCCGCGCCCGCTGCCGCGCGGCC
>NZ_RFFJ01000222.1 GCF_003696235.1 Streptomyces triticirhizae | reverse complement strand
GCCGCCGCCGTCGCGGCGAGCGCGGCGGCGACCAGCCCCGCCGTGTGCAGCCGCCCCCGGCAGAACGCCTCCAGGGAGGCGGACCCGGTGATCCGCCCGGCGCGCACCGCCGCCTCCGCGCCGCCCGAGTGGGCGTGCGCGCCGGCGGGAAACCGCCCGTCGGCCAACAGCAGCAGCGCCCCCGGCGTGCCGCCACCCGTCATGTGCGTCCCCTCCTTCCGTTGGGAAATCGGCTCAGAAGAGGAAGTACCGCTGCGCCATGGGCAGTTCGGCCGCCGGTTCGGGCACGATCGGTTCGCCATCCACGGTGACGGTGAACGTGTCCGGGTCGACGGTGACCGACGGCATGGCGTCGTTGAGCCGCATGTCCGCCTTGGTGGTGGCGCGGGTGTCGCCGATCGCGACCAGCGGCTTGGCCACCCCGAGCCGCTCGGCCAGCCGCCGGTCGAGGCCGTCGTCGAGGGCGAGCTGGGTGACGAAGGTGACGGAGTTCCCGGCCGGGGCGCGGCCCAGCGCGCCGAACATCGGCCGGGCCAGCTCCGGCTGAGGGGTGGGGATGGAGGCGTTGGCGTCGCCCATCCGGGCATGGGCGATCTGGCCGCCCTTGAGCACCAGCAGCGGCTTGACCCCGAAGAACGCCGGCTCCCAGAGCACCAGGTCGGCGAGCTTGCCGGGCTCGACCGAGCCGATCTCGGCGTCCATGCCCTGGGCGACGGCCGGGTTGATCGTGTACTTGGCGACATAGCGACGGGCCCTGAGGTTGTCGGCGGGGCCGTCGCCGGGCAGCGCGCCGCGCCGCCGCTTCATGGCGTGCGCGGTCTGCCAGGTGCGGAGCACCACCTCGCCGACCCGGCCCATGGCCTGCGAGTCGGAGGAGATGATCGAGATCGCGCCCAGGTCGTGCAGCACGTCCTCGGCGGCGATGGTGGACGGCCTGATCCGGGACTCGGCGAAGGCCAGGTCCTCGGGCACCGAGGGGTTGAGGTGGTGGCAGACCATCAGCATGTCGAGGTGTTCCTCGACGGTGTTCACGGTGTGCGGCCGGGTCGGGTTGGTCGAGCTGGGCAGCACGTGCGGCTCAAAGACCACGGTGATGATGTCGGGCGCGTGCCCGCCACCCGCGCCCTCGGTGTGGTAGGCGTGGATGGTCCGGCCGGCGATGGCGGCCAGGGTGTCGCCGACGAAGCCGGCCTCGTTGAGGGTGTCGGTGTGGATGGCCAGCTGGGCCCCGGTGGCCTCGCAGACGGTGAGGCAGGCGTCGATCACGGCCGGGGTAGCGCCCCAGTCCTCGTGGATCTTGAACCCGACGGCGCCGCCCCGCAGTTGGGCGCGCATCGCCTCGTCCGAGGCGGTGTTCCCCTTGCCGAGCAGGCCGATGTTGACGGGCTGGTCGTCGAGCGCGGCCAGCATCCGTTCCAGGTGCCAGGAGCCGGGGGTGACGGTGGTGGCCCTGGTGCCCTCGGCCGGTCCCGTGCCGCCGCCGACCAGGGTGGTGATGCCGGAGGCCAGCGCCTCGTCGACGATGCCGGGGGCGATGAAGTGAACGTGCGCGTCGATGCCGCCGGCGGTGAGGATGCGCCCGTTGCCGGCGATCACCTCCGTCTCGGGGCCGATGACCAGCTCGGGATGGACCCCGTCCATGGTGTCGGGGTTGCCGGCCTTGCCGAGCGCGGTGATCCGGCCGTCCCTGATCCCCACGTCGGCCTTGACGATCCCGGTGTGGTCCAGCACCACGACCCCGGTGATCACGGTGTCCGGGGTGCCCTCGGCCCGGGTGACGCGGGACTGGCCCATGGACTCGCGGATCACCTTGCCGCCGCCGAAGACCGCCTCGTCGCCGGCCAGTCCGGGTCCGCCGCTGAGGTCGCGTTCGATCTCGATCAGCAGATCGGTGTCGGCCAGTCGCACCCGGTCGCCCGTGGTCGGTCCATAGAGATCCGCGTAACGCTGTCTGCTCAGCTCGGTCATGAACGGTCACCCGCGGTGTCCAGCGGCCCGCCGGCCTCGCCGCGCAGCCCGGGCACCACCCGCCGCCCGGCCAGCGGCACCAGCTCGACCTCGACCGGGATGCCCGGCTCGAAGCGCACGGCGGTGCCGGCGGCGATCGCCAGCCGCTTCCCCCAGGCCGCCGAACGGTCGAACGCCAGCCCGGGGTTGGCCTCGGCGAAGTGGTAGTGGGAGCCGACCTGCACCGGGCGGTCGGCGCCGTTGCGCACGGTGAGCCGGGTGCGCGGTGCGCCCTCGTTCAACGGCACCGGTGTCTCGGCGAAGAGGATCTCTCCAGGGATCACGGCGGTCGGGCCTTCCTCGTGGGGTCGTGGGTCCTCGGGTCTTCAGGTGATCGGCTCGTGGACGGTGACGAGCTTGGTCCCGTCCGGGAAGGTCGCCTCGACCTGCACGTCGTGGATCATCTCCGGGACCCCGTCCATCACCTCGGCGCGGCGCAGCACCCGCCGCCCGGAGTCCATCAGCTCGGCCACGGTCCGCCCGTCCCTGGCGCCCTCCAGGACATGGGCGGTGATCAACGCGACCGACTCCGGGTGGTTGAGCCGCAGCCCCCGGGCGCGGCGGCGCTCCGCCACGTCGGCGGCCACATGGATCAGCAGCCGTTCCTGTTCGTGCGGGGTCAGTTGCACGCCTCCACCTCTCCACCTCACGCGCCGGCGAGGTTGTCGAACGGGTCCGTCCACGGGCCGTGTGGCGCCCGGCTGTTGGAGGTTAGATGCGACGCGTTACGGCGGCGTTACTTCCATTCAGAAGTAACCGGGGGTGCCCCGCCCCGCCGCCCCGAGTGTGACCAGCGTCAAAGAACTGGCTGACAGGAGTTCCAGCGGGCAGGGTAGGAGGGGTGGGACGGGACACGAGCACCGCCCAGGCACCCAGGCACACCGAGGTAAGGAGCCCCATGAAGATCGGGATCGTTGGCGCGACCGGACAGGTCGGCGGCGTGATGCGCGCGATTCTCGCCGAGCGGAAGTTCCCGGTGGATCAGCTGCGGCTCTTCGCCTCGGCCCGGTCGGCCGGGCGCGCCCTCCCGTGGGGCGACGGCGAGGTCACCGTGGAGGACGCGGCGGCGGCCGACTACTCCGGGCTCGACATCGTGCTCTTCTCGGCCGGCAAGACCACCTCGAAGGCGCTGGCCGAACGGGTCGCCGCCGCCGGCGCCGTGGTGATCGACAACTCCTCGGCCTGGCGGATGGACCCCGAGGTCCCGCTGGTGGTCTCCGAGGTCAACCCGCACGCGATCGCCGACCGTCCCAAGGGCATCATCGCCAACCCCAACTGCACCACCATGGCGGCCATGCCGGTGCTTCGACCGCTGCACCGCGAGGCGGAGCTGGTGGCGCTGGTGGCCAGCACCTACCAGGCGGTCTCCGGCAGCGGGCTGTCCGGCGTCGCCGAGCTGCACGCCCAGGCGAAGGCCGCGCTGGCCCAGGACGCCACGGCGCTGACCTTCGACGGCACCGGCGTCGACTTCCCCGCCCCCGAACAGTATGTGCGGCCCATCGCGTTCAACGTGCTGCCGATGGCCGGCTCGATCGTGGACGACGGCCTCGACGAGACGGACGAGGAGCAGAAGCTCCGCAACGAGACCCGCAAGATCCTGGAGATCCCCGGCCTGCCGGTCTCCGGCACCTGTGTGCGGGTGCCGGTCTTCACCGGGCACTCGCTCCAGCTCAACGCCCGCTTCGCGCGGCCCATCACGCCCCGCAAGGCGGTCGAGCTGCTGGCCGAGGCCGACGGCGTGGCGCTCTCCGACATCCCGACCCCGCTCCAGGCCGCCGGCCGCGACGTGTCGTTCGTCGGCCGCGTCCGCAGGGACGAGACGGTGGAGAACGGCCTCTCGCTCTTCGTCTCCGGGGACAACCTCCGCAAGGGCGCCGCGCTCAACGCGGTCCAGATCGCCGAGCTGGTGGCCGCCGAACGCGGCTGAGACCCCTCCCCGCCAGGGAGACCCGACGGAAACGGCGGTGGCCCGCCCCCGGAGTTCCGGGGGCGGGCCACCGCGCGTGACGCTCGGGCGGTTGTCGTGGTCAGTCGTTGACGCAGACGTTGCCCAGGGCCGGGTTGAGCAGGCCGATGATGTTGATCGTGTTGCCGCAGACGTTCACCGGAATGTGGATCGGGACCTGGATGTTGTTCCCCGACAGCACACCAGGCGAGCCGGCGGCGAAGCCGATGGCACCGGCACCGAAGTCGACGTCGCCGTGGTGCTTGCCCTTGCCCTTGTCGTGCTTGTCGCCCTTGTCCCCGTGGTCCCCGTGGTCGGAGAGCGAACGGTGCGCGGGCTGGTCGGAGGCGGCCGCGGCCGAGCCGGCTCCGAGAACGACGGTGCAGGCGACGGCCGTCACGGCCGCAGCGGTGCGAAGACGCATGGGGGTACCCCTCAGTGAGGAAGAACTGAACGGGAAGATCACACCCCGTACCCCCGCCCCGAGCTGGGCATTGCTCCACTCGGAGGCGTGTCACGCGCCGCGCGCGGCTCAGCAGTCGCACCCGCCGCCACCGCCGGAGCCACCGCCCGAGCCGCCGCTCCCCTTGCCGCCGCAGTTGCAGCACTCACAAACGTCGCAGCAGTCCCCGTACTTGCGGCACAGGCCCTCCCTGCGCTTGCCGTTCCACGGGTCGCGGTACTCCGGGCGACAGCAGATCTGACCGGTGCAGAACATGCCGGTCCACACCGCGCAGCCGGCGAGCAGGCCGCGCTGGATCGGCGGATCGCCCTGCGCCGGCGGGCCGAACGAGTCCCTGGCCTCGCCGGCGGCGGGGCCGCCCGCCGCCTCGAAGCTGCGGTCCACGGCCCGCTCCAACTCGTGCACCAGCAGCGCGTGCGCCAGCCGGCCGTCGGTGAACGCGCAGTCGTCCAGGGCGAGTCGGACCCCGCGCACCGCGTCGTCGCACAGCCGGCGCACCTCCGCGGCCGAGGTGGCGGTGACGTCGATCGGGTTCCACAGCCCGGCCGCGCGGTCGGCCGCCAGGTCGTCGACCGCGTCCAGCAGATGGGCGAGCCGGCCGAAGAGCCGCCCGGCCTCGGCCAGCGGCGCCGCGTTCTCTGGGCGGCCGGCGAGCCGCGCGGTGTGCGCGAAGACGGCTGAGGTGGCGGTCTCCGTCGGCTCGGTGACGGTCAGCAGCGGGCTGCCGGGCGCGGTGCGCTCCTCGACCGACTGCTGCCGCTCCACGGCGGCGACCAACAGCCCGGTGTCGAACCCGACGCCGGCCCCGCCCCTGGCGCCCGCCGCGTCCCAGCCCCTGGCCACCCGGGTGGCGGCGGCCGCCAGGGAGCGGCGGCGCAACGGGCCGTCGCCGTCGAGCACATGGTCCCTGATCTTGGCCGAGGCCAGCACCAGGGAGACGGCGGCGGCCAGTTGGGCCCCCGCGCCGTTCGCCACCGTGGCGGTGCGCATCCCGCGCAGCGGGCAGGGGCCAGCGGTGCGCCGGGCGGCCGGCGCCTCGCCCGCCAACTGCGCGTCGTGCAGCACGGAGATCAGCAGCCCGTCGTAGTTGGTGGCGAGCCGGGCCGACTGGCCGTGCGTGCCGCGCAACGCGAGGCAGAGGCCGCACAGATGGGCCATCCACTCGTCGCGCAGCCGCCGCGACAGCCGGTGCTGACAGGGTCTGATGATGCCGAACACGCGCGCTCCCCTGGGGCGTTGCCCCATCCGCTTCCCGAGGCGGCCTCCCCGTGCCGCGAACGGAAGACGCGCGGACCCCCGGTCGCGGTTGCGACCGGGGGTCGGGAGATGTGCGGTGCCGGCCCGTTCGTTACGGGAGGCTGGCGCCCACGGCGGCCAGCGCGTCGGTGACCGGGTAGAAGAAGGTCACCCCGCCGGAGGAGCAGTTGCCGCTGCCGCCGGAGGTCAGGCCCACCGCGTCGCTGCCGGAGAACAGCGCGCCGCCGGAGTCGCCCGGCTCGGCGCAGACCGTGGTCTCGATGGTGCCGTAGACCGTGCCCTGCGGGTAGCTGACCGCGACGTCGACGCCGGTCACCTCGCCGCCGTGCAGGCCGGTGGTGCTGCCGGAGCGCTCGACCGACTGGCCGACGACGGCCTCGGCCGCGCCGCTGATCGACTGCGTGGTGCCGTCGTAGCGGTTGACCTCGCTGGCCCCGCTGCTGCCGCTGTACTCCACCAGCGCGTAGTCGGCGCCGGGGAACTCGCCGGCGGTCATGGTGCCGATCGGCGAACCGCCGGACGAGGCGGCCCAGCTGCTGCCGACACTGCCGCAGTGACCGGCGGTGAGGAACGCGGTGCCGCCGTTGACGTTGAAGCCCGCCGAGCAGCGCGCGCCCGAGCTGTAGATGGCGTCCCCGCCGGCGACGTACGGCTGGAACTCGCCGCCCACGGTCTCCAGGCTGGCCAGGTCGCCCAACTCGGCGACACTGGCCTCGATTTCGGCCAGGTCGGCCTCGGTCACGGAGGAGTCCACCTTGACCTTGACCGCGTTGCTCAGCGGATCGACGGACCAGGAGGTGCCCGGCACGGCGAACGTGTCGACCTCGGCCATCACCTCGTTGAGGGTCTCCAGGCTGTGCTCCACGACCCGAGCCTCGGCCCCGGCCTCCTCCACGAGCGCCGCCGCGCTCTCGTCGAGGACGTTGACCACGAGGGTTCCGGACTCGGAGTCGAAGTAGCTGCCGGCGGCGGCGGTGTCGCCCAGCTCCTCGACCAGGGTGTTCGCGAGCGTTCCGGCCTCGGACGAGGACAGCACACTCGGGACCGCGGCTTCGTCCGCCGGGCTGGCGCTCGCTTGAGCGACGGCGAACGAGCCGGCGAGCAGGGCCGCCACACCGGTGGCGGCGACCGTGATGCGCCGGGTTGACGTGCGTCGATGTGTCACGCTTTTTCCTCCTGTGGGGGTTGGAGCCTTCGCTCCGGAGAGAGCACGGACCTGGCCGAACCCTGTTGGTCCGTCACGTCCATGCCAAGCGGTACTGGCGAGTATTCCCAGCGCGCCCAGGACCACACAAGAACAAGTTCTTGCCCCGACCAGATCATCACACCGGTGCGGGTAATGCGCGTAAACCGTCCGCAACACTCCGGATTTTCCCCCTGAGAGGCGCACAGTCGGGGCGACCGGGGGCGCCCATACCGGCGCGCATGGTGGTGCACCCCCCTGCGCGCACCGGACTAGACCTGTCTGAAAACAGCCCCTCCGGGCGGCCAAGTACCTCCCCGTGGCCACCATTTAGCAAGCACGTAACAAAGAGGCGTTCACCCGCGCCCCCCGAACACACCACTGCCCCCACCCGATTCGGGTGGGGGCAGTGACCGTGAGGTTTCCCCGCCGGGTTCGCGACGGGAACGGCGGGCGCGTTACAGGATGGTCGCCCCGTAGTCGTTCAGCGCCTCGACGACCGGCTGGAAGAACGTGGTGCCGCCGGAGGAGCAGTTGCCGCTGCCGCCGGAGGTCAGGCCGATCGCGGTGTTGCCGGAGAAGAGCGGACCGCCGCTGTCACCGGGCTCGGCGCAGACGTTGGTCTGGATCAGCCCGGAGACGATGTCGCCGCCGCCGTAGTTGACCGTGGCGTTGAGCCCGGTCACCGTGCCGCTGGTCACGCCGGTGGTGCTGCCGCTGCGGGTCACCGACAGGCCGACGGTCGCGTTGGCCGCGCCGGTGATGTCCCGGGTCGTGCCGTTGTACAGGTTCACCACGCCCGGGCGCGGGACGGAGGCGTTGTCATAGCGCACCAGCCCGTAGTCGTCACCGGGGAAGCTGGCGTCGATGCTCGGGCCGATGTAGGTGCTCAGGCTGGAGTTGGTGTACCAGTCCGGGTACCCCTCGGTGCAGTGCCCTGCGGTCAGGAAGTACGCCGCCCCGCCGATCGAGACGTTGAAGCCGGCGGAGCAACGCCAGCCGGCGTCGGCGTAGATCGCGTCGCCGCCCGCCAGGAGGCGCTGGATCTTACCCTCCGTGCGCTCGATGGTGATGGCGTCCGCCACGTCACCGGCGCGCTCGGTGATTTCCTGGATCTCCGCGTCGGAGACGGTCTCGTCGACCGTGACGCGCAGCGTGTTGGACTTCTCGTCCACCAGCCAGGCGGTGCCGGCCACGTCGGCGGCGAGCACGGCGTCGCTGGCGGTGGAGAGTTCCGAGGCGGAGAAGGTCCGCGCCTCGTCCGCCTGCGCCGCGCCCGGCAGGGCGAAGGCGGCGGCGGCGAGCAGCCCGGTGGCGGCGGCGATCAGCCCGAGCCGGGAGCTGCGTCTGTGGGGGTTGGTGCGCTTCAAACTCACGTGTTTCCTCCAGTCAAGGAACGGATGGCCCGCTGGGTGTCGGGCCGTGAGGCGTGGCCGGGGTCCGGATGCCATGACCCTGACAAGCGCTGGATGAATCTTCTTCACCGCCAACCCCGTTGTCGAGAACGCCTTTCGGCCACCGCCCCCGACCGCTCACCCGTTTGGCCGCCCCGACTGGACTTACTCTCCGTCAGCCGACGCTCACGGCAACGTCGCTGATGAGGCCGTACGTCGAATGCACCAGAACCGTCACGAAACTCATAACAGCCAGGTATCCACATGGCACCACAACCGCATCATGGACGACCATGGACCAGCGGACGGGTAGAGGCCGCGTCAGGAGAGGAGGCGACCATGGGATCGGTACGGAAGGCCAGCGCCTGGCTGGGCCTCGTCGACGACAGCGAGATGCGCTACTACGACGACGAGTACGCCGAGGGCCCCGAGCCCGGGGACAGCGCCGCGCCGTGGACCACCGACCCGCGCCTGCGGGTCGCGGCCCAGGCGGCCGAGGAACAGGGCAGCCGGATCGCGATGGTCACTCCCGAGAACTTCCGGGACGCCCGCCGCATCGGCGAGCTGTTCCGGGACGGCATCCCCGTGGTGATCAACCTGACCTCGCTGGAGACGGCGGACGCCAAGCGCGTGGTCGACTTCGCCGCCGGACTCAACTTCGGCCTGCGCGGCAGCATCAAGCGGGTCGCCAACCGTGTCTTCCTGCTCACCCCGGCCACCTACCAGGTGGTCTCGGGCGAGACCCGGCCGGAGGACAACGACGGATTCTTCAACCAGAGCTGAGCCCCTTGCCGGGGGGAGCGGAGCCCCGGGCCCTGGCGGCCCGGGGCGTTCGCGCGCCGCGCGGTGGCGCGGCGCTTGCC
>NZ_RFFJ01000221.1 GCF_003696235.1 Streptomyces triticirhizae | reverse complement strand
CGGAGCCCGCGCCGGCCATCGCCCCGCACCGCTACAACCCCTGGGCCACGCCGCACGCCTCGCCCCCGGCGCCGCTGACGCCGGTGGCCGTGGCCCACCCGCCGTCCTCGTCCTCCGCGCCGCCGCCCGCCCGGCGCCGGGGCGCCAGGCTGGTGGCCGGCGCGGCGCTGATCGCCCTGTTGGCCGGCGTGATCGGCGGCATGGTCGGCGTCTGGCTGGAGCGCGAGGGCGCGTTCAGCGATGTGCGGCTGCCCCAGACCTCCGCCGGCTCGTCGGCCGCTTCCCGCGGCAGCATCGCCGGCATCGCCAGCGCGCTGCTGCCCGGCGTCGTCACCCTGCACGCGGCCGGCGGCCAGTCCGGCACCGGCTTCGTCCTCGACGAGCGCGGCCACATCCTCACCAACGCCCATGTGGTGAGCGGCCCGGGCGCGGCCGCCGCCGTCGAGGTCACGTTCAGCACCGGCGACACGGTGCGCGGCGAGGTGGTCGGCCAGCACGCCGGCTACGACCTGGCCGTGGTGCGCGTCTCCGGCGTCTCCGGGCTGACCCCGCTGGAGCTGGGCGACTCCGACGCGGTGCGGGTGGGGGACCCGGTGGTCGCCATCGGCTCCCCGTTCGGCCTGGCCGGCACGGTCACCTCCGGCATCATCAGCGCCACCGAGCGCCCGATCACCGCCGGCGGCGAGCAGGCCGACGGCTCCGACATCAGCTATGTGAACGCGCTCCAGACCGACGCCCCCATCAACCCGGGGAACTCGGGCGGCCCGCTGGCCGACGCCCAGGGCCGGGTGATCGGCGTCAACAGCGTGATCCGCTCCGTGGACAACGGCGGCGCCGAGGCGGGCAGCGTCGGGCTCGGCTTCGCGATCCCGATCAACCAGGCCAAGGACGTCGCCGAGCAGCTGATCAACACCGGCCGTGCCACCCACCCGGTGATAGGGGTCAGCCTGGACACCCGGTTCACCGGGGACGGCGCCCGGGTCGGCAGCTCCACCGACGAGGCGGCGGTGGTGCCCGGCGGCCCGGCGGACGAGGCCGGGGTGCGGGACGGCGACGTGATCACCGAGGTGGACGGCGAACGGGTCGCCGACTCCGACGAGTTGATCATCAGGATTCGCAGCCACCGGCCCGGCGACGAGCTGACGCTGACGATCGAGCGGGAAGGCCGGGAGCTGTTTCTCGACGTGGTGCTCGGCGAGGCCTCGGCCGAATGACCCCGGCGCCGGCCCGGGTGACGGCCGAGCCCGCCCTTCACCCGCGTTTTACCCGTTGCTGGCCCCGGTGGTCTCCCGTCCCCCGGGGAGGCCGGGGTACCGTGGCCATCTACTCGTTTGCGTGAGGGAGCTGTCAGGTGTTCTTCGATATAGGGTCCCTAGAGTTCATCACGCTGATCGTCCTGGCCATCATGGTCTTCGGGCCGGAGAAGCTCCCCAAGATGATCCGCGAGGTGGCGCAGTTCATCCGCAAGATCAGGGAGTTCTCCGACAACGCCAAGCAGGACATCCGCTCGGAGCTGGGGCCCGACTTCAAGGACTTCGAGTTCGAGGACCTCAACCCGAAGAACTTCGCCAGGAAGCACCTGCTCGACAACGAGGATCTCGGCCTGCGCGAGCTGGCCAAGGACCTCGACGTGCGCAAGGAGCTGACCGAGGTCACCGACGCGGTCAACGGTCGGACGAGTACGAGCAGGCCCGCGCGGAACAAGCCGGGCGGCGCCGCCAGGACCAGCCTCGCCAAGCAGCGCACCGGCTCCTCGGCGAAGCCGGCGGCCGCCGGCTCCGTGAAGCTGGGCAAGGACGGCGACGCCGGCTCCGTCACGCTGGCGAAGGACGGCGAGGCCGCCTCCGAGGCCGCCGCCCCCGCGCCGGCGAGCGAGCGTTCGGCCCCGGCCTCCCCGGCCGCCGACGCGACGCCGTTCGACGCCGACGCCACCTGAGTGGATTCGGCCCCTTCGGGGCATATGCCGACCTTTGGTTCCCGGGGGCGCCCGACAGGGTCGAGCCGGGTAGCTATCCTCCTCATGTCCGGGGTGTGCCCAGGACGAGGGCAATGAGGAGGCGTCGGCACATGGAGACGACGAGTCGAGCGGAGCCGCACGACGCGACAGGCGACGATCCCGGCAGGGGAGAGGTCCGGGGCGTCCCGGGCCCCCGGCCGGTGATCGAGGGGTATCTCGCGGCTGACTTTCCCTGGTACGGGCTGGACGACGCGTTCACGGGGCCCCGCTGGCTGACCCAGGTGGGCACCGGGGCGGACGGCTCCGTCGAGCACGGCGCCACCGGCCACGGCCAGGAGCCCACGCTCCGCGCCGAACTCGGCCACGAGGACCAGCGGTTCACCATGGTGGTCACCGTCGCCGAGCGGCCGGTGCGGCGCAGCCCCGACGGCACCGGCCTGCTGGAGGCCACCTCGCCGGCCTCGGCCGCCTGGCTGGCCGGCTCGGGGCTGCTGGCGTGCACCTGGCCCGCCCAGATGGAACGGGCGCTGCGCCAGGACTGGCTGGAGCAACAGACCAACATCGCCTGGGAGTTGGCGGACGACCTCGGCGGCAGCGGCTGGAGCGCGCTCTCGCTTCCGGTGGACGGGGTGCCCACCCCGTTCCACTACCGGGAGTCGGAGTACGGCTGGGTCCTCGCCGGGGCGGCCCCCCACGGGGTCCACATCGGGGCCTACGGGCGCGGAATGAGCGCCTACGGACTCGGGTTCGCCGTCATCAAGGACATCGAGAGCTACTCGGTGCGCGGCTGAGCGCCGCGCACCCAACAGCCGCCGCAGCCCCCCGCGAGGCCGTCAGAACTTGCCGCGCGGGGTGATCCCCAGGGACATCCCGGCCAGCCCCCGCTGCCGGCTCCCCAGCGAGGCGGCGATCGACCGCAGCGCCGACCCGGCGGGCGAGGCCGGGTCGGAGAGCACCACCGGGCGCCCGTCGTCGCCGCCCTCGCGGAGCCGCACATCGATCGGGATGCTGCCCAGCACCGGCACCTTGGCGCCCGTCGTCCTGGTCAGCCCCTCGGCGACCCGCTCGCCGCCGCCGGTGCCGAAGACGTCCACCAGCTCGCCGCAGTGCGGGCAGGGCAGGCCCGCCATGTTCTCCACCACGCCGACGATCTTCTGGTGGGTCTGCACCGCGATGGAGCCGGCCCGCTCGGCGACCTCGGCCGCCGCCTGCTGCGGCGTGGTGACCACCAGGATCTCGGCGCCCGGCACCAGTTGGGCCACCGAGATGGCGATGTCGCCGGTGCCGGGCGGCAGGTCGAGCAGCAGCACGTCCAGGTCGCCCCAGTAGACGTCGGCGAGGAACTGCTGGAGCGCCCGGTGCAGCATCGGGCCGCGCCAGACGACGGGCGCGTTGCCCGGGGTGAACATCCCGATGGAGATCACCTTCACGCCCTGCGCGGTGGGCGGCATGATCATGTTCTCCACCTGGGTGGGCTTGGCGTCGGTCCCCAGCATCCTGGGCACCGAGTGGCCGTAGATGTCCGCGTCCACCACGCCGACCTTGAGCCCGTCGGCCGCCATCGCCGCCGCCAGGTTCACCGTGACCGAGGACTTCCCCACGCCGCCCTTGCCCGAGGCGACCGCGTAGACCCGGGTCAACGAGCCGGGCTGGGCGAACGGCACCTCGCGCTCGGCCTGGCCGCCGCGCAGCGTGGTGGCCAGCTCCCTGCGCTGCTCGTCGCTCATCACGTCCAGCTCGACGGCCACCTCGCGCACCCCGGGCACCGCGCCGACCGCGTTCCGCACGTCGGAGGTGATGTTCTCCCGCATCGGACAGCCCTGGATCGTCAGATAGATCCCGACGGTGACTCGTCCGTCCGCCTCGACGGCGATCGACTTCACCATGCCGAGGTCGGTGATCGGGCGGTGGATCTCCGGGTCGTTCACCCGCCGCAGCGCGGCCCGCACGTCGTCCTCGGTGGGCAGGGTGCCGGTGGCGCCGGTCGCTGGGGGAATGTCGGTAGCCATGACCCCGATGGTACGGCGCGACCGCCCGGCATCGGGACCGCCCCTTTCCCGGGCTCGTCGCCTTGCCGGTACGCTGCCGCCAGCCAGCGGCCCACCGGGAGAGAGGCACTCACCGTGACAGCTCGTGTCCCCGCTCCGCGCACCGGTTGGCGCCGGCGCGCGGCGGTCGTGGTCTCCGGCCTGACGCTGTGGTTCGGCACGGTCGGCTGCGGCTCGGACGAGCCGGCCGTCGAGACCAACGGGGTCGAGGACCTGGCGCCCGAGGACATCGAGGAACGCGCCCGCACGGCCGCCGCCGACGCCGCCACCGTCCGGCTGTCGGGCACCGTGGTGGCGGAGGGCAGCTCCTACCGGCTGGACATGCGGATCGGGCCCGACGGCGGGGTCGGCGAGGTCTCGGCGGAGGGCACCACCTTCGAACTGCTGCGGGTCGGTGAGCAGATGTATGTGAAGGCCGACGCCGCGTTCTGGGAGACCGAGGGCATCCCCGAGGAGCTGGAGAGCGACCCCACGCAGAAGCTCGACGGCAAGTACGTGCTGGTCGCGCCGGACGACCCGGCCTACGCGGAGCTGAGCGGCTTCACCGAGAAGAACGCGCTGCTGGAGGCGCTGCTGGTGCTGGAGGGGGAGCGCACCACGGGGGACCGGAGCGAGGTCGACGGGGTGGCGACCATCCAGCTCAACGCGGCGGAGGGCGCCGGCGGCACCATGGACGTCTCGCTGGAGGGCACGCCCTACCCGCTGCGGCTGCACCGGGGCGGCGACGCGGGCGACCTCCGACTGACCGACTGGGACCAGGACTTCAGCCTGCACGCGCCACCGGAGGAGGAGATCGTCGACTACGGCGACGCGATGCTCCCCGACGAGTCGGACTGACGGTCCCCGTTCAGCCGCGCCGGCCGGGCCGGCTCCGGCGGCGCCGGGTGGGCAGCCCGCTGGGCGTGGCCACCCGGGTGCTGGCCGGGGTGGGCAGCGGGGCGGCCGCGCCGTCACCGTCCGGCATGGCGCCGGGCCGCTGAAGCGGCTCGCCCACCGGGCTCAGCCGCAGCACCCGGCACTCGGCGGCCCACCGCTCGGTGAGGCGCGCGGTGTCGGGCGCGTTCAGCCGCTTGCCGGCCAGCTCGGCGACGGCCGGGCCCCAGTCCGGGTCCTCGCGGTCGGGCTCGGCGACCTCGGCCGCCCAGACGACGAGGCGTCCGCCCTTGTCCTTGCTGCGGCAGCTCACGGTGGCCCGCGCGCCCGGCGTCAACCCGAGCCCGTCCAGCGGCTGTTCGCCGGGGCCGCCGACCAGCCAGACGGCGCCCTCGTGCCAGACGTGCCACAGCGCGCGGGCCGGCCCCTCGGGGCCGCGCACCCAGACCAGCGCGGACTTCCGCGCCGCCTCCTCGACCAGGGCCCGGTCGAACCCGTCCCGCCCCACCGCCGTCGCAGTCGCCATGCGGGCGAGCCTAGCGGCGCGCCCGGGCCGGCTGCCAGGCCGCGAGCAGGGTCGCGGCCAGCGCGCGCGGCTCCTCGTCCGGGTGGTCCTCGGACTCGGCGAAGGGAGTGTCCGCGAGCAGGCGGCTCGGGGAGGCGACAAGGGAACGGAGGAGGGGGGAGCGACTCCTCGGGTGGCCGGCCGACCGCGGCCAGCGCCCGCAGGGCACCCAGCCCGACCGGGGTGGGGCCGACCAACTCGGTGAGAACGGGCAGGCCGCGCGCGGGGGAGCCGGTCAGCCAGCGATGGGCGTTCGCCGCCGCCAGCCTGGTCCAGGCGTCCCGCGCCGTCAGCAGCGGCTCGACCAGCGGCAGCAGCGGGACCGCCGCCCGCCCCAGCGGCTCAAGGGCGTTGAGCGCCGGCCGCGTTGACGCCCCGGTGGTGAGCAGGTGCTCCAGCGTGCGCGGGGCGGGGCCCGCCTCGCCGGTCAGCCGGTGTCCGGCCACGGCCGCCTCGGCGGCGAGCGCCGGGTCGGCGCTCCGCGACGCTTCGCGCAGCAGCGCGACCGCCTCCGGTGGCACGGCGCCGAACTCTCCGAGCTGGCGGGCGGCCGACGGGGCCGCGCGGCCGGTGCGCACGCGGTCGGTCAGCTCCGGCAGCGCCGTGGCCCCGGCGGCCGGGCCCAGCCGGGCCAGGGCCTCCACCAGGGCGATGGCGGCGTTCCCCTCGGCGCCGGCGGCGAGTTGGCGGCGGAGCAGCGGTGTCAGACGGTCGACCGCCTCGGGAAAGGCGGAGGCGGCGGCGCGAAGGGCACGGCCGTCGGCGCTCCGGGATATCAGCCCGGGCAGCTCCCGGCACACCTCGGCGCGGACGGCGGCGGAACCGCCGCCCGCACGCGGCCCGTTCACCTCCGTGGGCTCGCCCTGAGCGAGGGCGGCGAGACCAGCTCGGGCACGTCGTCCGCCGGGCGGAAGGCACGGGTCAGCTCATGCCAGGAAACGTCGTCCAACTCGGTTGGTGGTCTCATGGTCCGCCCCCTCAACGCCGGTCGCGCCGAGCGTAACGGTCACCACTGACAGTCACGCCCGGCCGGCGCCGCCGGCGCGGCCAGCGCCCCGCGTGGCGGGGGTCAGGCCGACAGGCCCAGCGCGGCCATCCGCTTCGTGTGGGCCTCGGTGATGCGCGAGAACATGCGGCCGATCTCGGCCAGGTCGAAGCCGTCGGCGACGCCGCCGACCAGCATCGTGGAGAGCGCGTCGCGGTCGGCGACGACCCGTTGGGCCTGGGAGAGCGCCTCGCCCATCAGGCGGCGGGCCCACAGCGCCAGCCGGCCGCCGACCCGGGGCTCGGCCTCGATCGCCGCGCGGACCTTCTCGACCGCGAAGGTCGCGTGCCCGGTGTCGTCGAGCACCCGCAGCACCAGGCCCCGGGTGTCGGAGTCGAGACGGGAGGCCACCTCGCGGTAGAAGTCGGCCGCGATGGCGTCGCCCACATACGCCTTGACCAGGCCCTCCAGCCAGTCGGACGGCGCGGTCAGCCGGTGGAACTCGTCGAGCGGCGCCGCGAACGGGGCCATCGCCTCCGTCGGGTCCTCGTCGATCTGCCGCAGCCGCTCGGTGAGCTGCTCGAAGTGGTGGAACTCGGCCGACGCCATCCGGGCCAGCGCCGCCTTGTCGGGGACGCCGGGCGCCAGCTTGGCGTCCTCGGCCAGCCGCTCGAAGGCCGCCAGCTCCCCGTAGGCCAGCGCGCCCAGCAGGTCCACCACGGCGGCGCGGTAGCGCGGGTCACGCGACGCCTCGGCCCAGTCGCTCGCGGCGATCCCCGTGAGCGCCGTCTCGGCGGTCGGTTCGGGGGCGGCTTCCTCGGCTGGGTTCTGCGGCGTCTCCATGGCCAAGCAGGATAGTCCCAGGGCAGGCCACCCACGCCCCCTCGGCCTGGCCGGCCTCCCGGGGCCGGGCAGCCGGAACGCGCCCTGACACTTGTGCGGCGTTCCGGGGTACAGTGCTAAGGAGACTCGCCCGGGTGTGGCGGGTCCTGATTCCCAAGCTGGAGTCTCCTGGGCCCGGGAAGACCGGAGCCTCAGGGGCCCTGCGGATGTCCGGTCGGTGCCCCGATCGGCTCCGAACGTGACCAGCCCTCACACGGTTCGTGCCCCCCGCACGGGCCGCGATCCGAGGGACCCGCTCGCGCGGTGCGTGCGCTTGAGCGAGACGACCGGGTCCCGCGCCCGCCGGCCGGCCCCGCAAGGGCCGCCAGGAGGCGGCGCGGTCCACAGACCCGCCTCGCCGCCGTGTGCCGCGTCACACAGAAGAGGCAACCACCCTGTCCGCTACCACCACATTCCGAGATCTCGGGATTCTGCCCGAGACCGCCGAGGCCCTGGAGGCCGTCGGCATCACCACCCCGTTCCCCATCCAGGAGATGACGCTCCCCGTCGCGCTCGCCGGAGCCGACGTCATCGGGCAGGCCAAGACCGGCACGGGCAAGACCCTCGGCTTCGGGCTGCCGCTGCTGGAGGCCGTCACGGTGCCGGCCGACGTCGAGGCGGGCCGGGCCACCCCGGAGCAGCTCACCGACGCGCCCCAGGCGCTGGTCGTCGTCCCCACCCGTGAGCTGTGCCAGCAGGTGACCAACGACCTGCTCACCGCCGGCAAGGCGCGCAACGTCCGGGTGCTGTCCATCTACGGCGGCCGCGCCTACGAGCCGCAGGTCGAGGCGTTGACCAAGGGCGTCGACGTCGTCGTCGGCACCCCGGGCCGGCTGCTGGACCTGGCCGGCCAGCGGAAGCTGCGGCTGACCGAGATCCGCTGCCTGGTGCTGGACGAGGCCGACGAGATGCTCGACCTCGGGTTCCTGCCGGACGTCGAGAAGATCATCGAGCGGCTGCCGGCCAAGCGGCAGACCATGCTCTTCTCCGCCACCATGCCCGGGCAGGTCATCGGGCTGGCCCGGCGCTACATGAACCAGCCCACGCACATCCGCGCCACCGCACCCGACGACGAGGGCGCCACCGTCGCGAACACCGCCCAGCACGTCTACCGGGCCCACTCGATGGACAAGCCGGAGATGGTGGCGCGCATCCTCCAGGCCGAGGGCCGTGGCCTGGTCATGGTCTTCTGCCGTACCAAGCGCACCGCCGCCGACGTGGCCGACCAGCTGACCAGGCGGGGCTTCGCCGCCGCCGCCGTCCACGGCGACCTGGGCCAGGGCGCCCGCGAGCAGGCGCTGCGCGCGTTCCGCAACGGCAAGGTCGACGTGCTGGTCTGCACCGACGTGGCGGCCCGTGGCATCGACGTGGACGGCGTCACGCACGTGATCAACTACCAGACGCCCGAGGACGAGAAGACCTATCTGCACCGGATCGGCCGCACCGGCCGGGCGGGCGCGGCGGGCATCGCCGTCACGCTGGTGGACTGGGACGACATCCCGCGTTGGCAGCTGATCAACAAGGCGCTGGGGCTCGCGTTCCCCGACCCGCCGGAGACGTACTCCACCTCGCCGCACCTCTTCGCCGAGATGCGCATTCCCGAGGGCACCAAGGGCACCCTGCCGCGCGCCGAGCGCACCAGGGCGGGCCTGGACGCGGAGGAGGTCGAGGACCTCGGCGGACCGCAGGCCCGGCGGGGCGGGCGGCGCGGCGGGCCTGCCAAGTCCGTCGCCGAGGAGCCCAGGCGCGCCGCCCGGCCCAAGCGGCAGCGGCGCCGGACCAGGGGCGGCGAGCCGCTCGCCGGA
>NZ_RFFJ01000220.1 GCF_003696235.1 Streptomyces triticirhizae | reverse complement strand
ACGGGGGCCTCCGGCGGCCGGTCGCGCGGGCGTTCCTGCGGCCCGGCGTCCGCCCGTTCCTCGGGGGCGGGGATCACCGTCGGCGGGATCACGGCCGGGGGGATCACGGCCGGCGAAGGGGCCGGGCGCGGGTCGGGGTCCTCGACCGGGCGGGGCGCGGCGCGGAGCCCCCGGGGCTCCGGGTCCTCGACCGCCGCCCGCCGCGCGGGCGGGCCCGACTGGACGCGCAGCGGCCCGAGGTCCCGCCACAGCGCGAGGCCCCGCACCACAGCGAACTCCGGTGCCTCCGACCGGACATACATCGCCAGACGGTCCTCCAACCGGGCGGCGGTGCCGGGCGCGGCCGCCACGCCGCCGGCCAGCAGCAGCGTGGACGGCGGCACCTCCAACAGCGCGTCCGCCCGGGCCCGCGCCTCCTCCACCGCCTCGTGCGCCAGCGCGCGCAGCGGCGCCAGCGCCGCCTCCTCCTCCGCGCGGCTCAGCCGCACCCGGTGCTCGGTGCCGGGCAGCGTCGCCTCCGCGACGTCCTCATCGCCCCACGCCAACGCCAGCCGCAGCTCCTCGGCCACGCGCGCCAGCGCCAGCGGCGACACCCGGATGTCCGGCGGGAGTTGGGCCAGCTGCGGCCGGAGCGCCGTGGCGATCGCCTCGTCCCAGGCGTCGCCGCCGAGCGGATGGCTGGCGGTGTGCACGATCCGCACCGTGCGGTCGCCCTCGGCGGTGAGCACCGTCAGGTCGAGGCTGGTGCCGCCCTGGTCGTAGACCAGCACCGAACTCCGCGCCCCGTCGCGGACCGCGCCGTAGTGCAGCGCCGCCGCCACCGGCTCGGCGAGCACCGCCGCCACCCGCAGCCCGACGCCCTCGGCGGCCCCCCGCAGGGCGCGTTCGCCGCCCGACGGCGGCAACGACAGCGTCAGCGGCGCCCGTTCCCCGTCCGCCGGGCGCACGCCCCGCGCCTCGTCGGCCAGCTCGACGAGGGCGGCGAGCAACTGCCCGACCAGCGCGGCCGGCGGCTGCCCGAGCACGTCGAACCCGCCGCCAGCCCCGTCGTTGCCCTGGTCCAGGAGCAGCGAACGGGCCGACAGCGCCACCTCCTCCGGGTGGGTCAACGCCCGTTCCCTGGCCGCCCGGCCCACCTCGAACGCGCCGCCGGGCCGCACCCGCACGGCCGCCGGCACCGCGCCGTCCGCCCCACCGACGTCGGCCGGCGCGCCCGCCACGACGGGCTCGCCCCGTTCGTCCAGCCAGGCCACCCGGGCGACGCTGCCGCCCAGATCGATCGCGTACACCGTTCACCGACCCCCGTCCGGTTTCTCGCCATCCGCACCCGTGCGACATCACTCTGCGTAAGATAACGTGCTGCGTACGCTAGTTCATGGCCCGTCATCGCCAACAGGGCACCGGGGCGGGCAGTTTCACGCACATGGCAGGGCGGCGGGGAGGGGATGCCGGTGGTCGCCGAGACGGCGGCGCTGCGGCTGGGGGCCACCGTGGCCCGGGCGGCGGCCGGGTGGTGGCTCGGGTCCAGGCGGCGGGAGCAGGAGCGGCACCTGTCGATGGAGGAGCTGATCCGCGTCCGGGTGCCGGGAGTTCGGCTCCAGCGCGAGGTCAGGCAGCAGTTCGAGCAGATCACCAACGCGGTGTTCGACCGCCTGGAACCGCGCCTCGCGCAGGCGTTCGCCCGGCTGGAGGAGAACGGCCGGCTGGCCGTGATCGACGCCGTGGCCGACACGTTCACCCGCGCCGACCTCTCCGACGAGGCGCTGTTCGAGGCGAACGCCAACCCGGCCGAGCTGGTCCGCGCCCTCACCGGCTCGACCAAGGGGCCGGTCGGGCTGAACGAGGCGGAAACCCGGCTCTACGAGGCGCTGTTCGCCGAGTGCGTCGAGTACTACGTGCGCATCGTACGCAGCCTGCCGGTCTTCGAGGAACGGGCGGCCGCCGAGCTGCTGAGCCGGACGGCGACCCTGGGCACCGACATCGCCCGTATCCTCCAACGCCTGCCGGACCGCTCGCTGTTGGCGCCCGAGGGCAGCGACCTGGACACCGACTTCCGGCGCCGCTATCTGGAGCTGGTCAGCCGGAGGCTCGACGAGGTGGAGCTGTTCCGCCGCCCGTCCGACCACACGACCGCGTCCAGGGTGCCGCTGTCCGTCGCCTATGTGAGCCTGCGGACCACCGACGCCCCGGCCGGCCGCCCCCGCCGGGAAGCCGAACGCCTGCGGCCTCACCTGCGGGACTGGGAGCACGGCGGTGGCGACCACGCGGGCCGCCGCGTGGAGGCCGCGCTGTCCGACGCGCCCCGGGCGCTGCTGCGCGGCGAGGCCGGCTCGGGCAAGACAACGCTGCTGCGCTGGCTGGCGATCACGGCGGCGCGCGGCGCGTTCCGGGACGAGCTGGCCGACTGGAACGGGCTGATCCCCATCCTGGTCAAGCTCCGCGAATACAGCGGACGCCGGCTCCCGGCGCCGCCCGCCCTGCTCGACGGCGTGGCCGCCCCGATCAGCGGGCTCGCCCCGAGGGCCTGGGTGGAACGCCAACTGGCCGCAGGCCGGGTGCTGTTGCTCGTTGACGGCGTGGACGAACTCGTCGAGCGCGAGCGCCGCGCCGCCCGCGACTGGCTGCGCGGGCTGCTGGACGCGTACCCCGACACCCGGGTGGTCGTCACCTCGCGACCGGCCGCCGCCGAAGCCCCCTGGCTGCGCCAGGAGAAGTTCACCGCGCTGCACCTGGACCGGATGACGCCGGCCGACCTGGCGGCCTTCGTCCGCCAGTGGCACCAGGCCGTGGGCGCACTGGGCGACGATCTCCCTTGCCCCACCGAGGAGTTGCCGCAGTACGAACGGTCCCTGCTCGCCAGCCTCAGGGACCGCGCACACCTCCAGGCGCTGGCCGGCACGCCGCTGCTCGCCGCCATGCTCTGCTCGATGCACCTCTACCGGGGCCGCCATCTGCCCCGCGACCGCATGGAGTTGTACCGGAACGCGCTCCACACCCTGGTCCACGACCGGGACGCGGAGCGCGACGTGCCCAGCGCGGTGGACAGCCGGCTGAGTCTGGACGACAAGCTGGTCCTGCTGCGGGACCTGGCCTGGCGGCTGTCGGAGAACAACCGCAGCGAGACCGACCAGGAGCGCGCCGCCACGCACGTCGGCGCGAAGCTGCGCGCGATGCGGCACCTGGACGAGCCGGACGGCGCATCCGTGCTGCGCCAACTCCTGGACCGCAGCGGGGTGTTGCGCTCCCCCGCCGAGGGCCGCCTCGACTTTGTGCACCGCACGTTCCAGGAGTATCTGGCCGCCGAGGAGGCGGCCGAGGAGGACCGCATCGGCAGCCTCGTGGGCCGCGCCCACCTCGACCAGTGGCGCGAGACCATCATCCTGGCCGCCGGCCACGCGAACGCCCGCCAGCGGGCGGAACTCCTCCACGGCATCCTCGACCGCGCCGACGCCGAACCCCGCCACGCCCGGGCGCTCCGCCTGCTGGCGGCCTCCTGCCAGGAGACGATGCGCGTGGTGGACTCGGACCTCGGGGACCGCCTCGACCAGGCGATTGGCCGGCTCCTGCCTCCGCGACGGAAAACCGACCCACCGGCCCTGGCCGCCGTCGGCCCGACCCTGCTGCGCTCCCTGCCGAGAACGCTGGCCGACCTGACGGAGAAGGCGGCTGTTCAGACGGTTCGCACCCTGGCCCTGATCGGCGGCGAGGAGTCCCTGGACCGCCTCGCGGGCTACGTGGACGAGAAGCGATGGAAGGTCGTCCACGAACTCATCGACGCCTGGGACTACTTCGACGCGGACGCCTACGCCGACCGCGTGCTCGCCCACCTGCCCCTGGCCGGACAACTGGTCAATCTCCATCACCCCGACCAGATCCGCGCGGCCACCCGACTGCGTTCCCTGACCGACGTACAGATCCTCCATCCGGTACGCGGCCTCGAATTCCTTGCCGACCTCCCGCCGCTGACGGTGCTGTCAGTGATGGACATCACCGGCCCGGCGGACCTCTCCGTGCTCGGCGCCCATCCCCAGCTGAACTTGCTCTCGCTCTGGGGCGACTACGAGGCGCGGGGTACCTCGATACTCACCGCGCTGACCGATCTGAGCTGGCTCACCGTCTCGGTCACCGGCGACCTGACGCTCGAGTCGCTGCGGCCGTTGTCCCGTCTGAAGCACTTCGAACTGCTGGCCGTGCCAGAGTCGTTCGACCTCGGTGGCCTGACCGCCCTTCCCCCGCTGGGGCACCTGGCGTTGATAGGCAACGGGGAGGACGTTCCTAGGAGTTTCGGGGAGTTGGCCGGCCTGACGGCGCTCAACTCGATGAGGCTGCACACCTATGACCTGCGCGACTGGCTTGCCGGTCCCATCAGTCCACCTCCCGCGCTCACCAGGCTGGAACTGATCGGTTGTCTCCTGCCCACCGACTCGTCCGTCTTCGCGCGATTCGAGCACCTGCGTGAGCTACGCCTCTACGGCTGCCGGACCCCGGACGGCCCCGTCCGGACCTATCCCGACATCCCCGGCGTGGACGTCACGATCAGCCACTCGTAGCCCCCGAACGGCGAGACCCGTCCGGGGGCTTGGCGGCGCCCAGCGCAGGTCAGCGCTTGGTCAGTTCGAGGAACGCGGACCAACTCGCGGTGGGGAAGGCCAGCGCGGGGCCCTGCGCGTCCTTGCTGTCGCGAACGGGGACCACATCCGCCACACCGTCTGCGACCTCCACGCAATCACCGCCGTTGGGGCCACTGTAGCTGCTGCGGCGCCACACGGGCACAGGGCGTTCACTGATGGTCATGAAGCGATTTCCTTGAGTACAGAGCCCAGCAGGCTCACCGAGTCGTCGGGCGAGAGCGCGACTGCCTTGAGCGGATCGTATGCCCGATGGCTCGCCTTCACATCTTCCTCGTCGGCCAACAGATGGCCGCGCGGGAAGGCGTCCACATGCACGACATCGTCGCTGTCCTGGAACCCGAGGATGTTGAACGGTCCGCTGGAGCCGGCGTGGAGGGGCACTTCCTGCGGGATGACCTGGAGCACATGCAAGGGGTTCTCGGCGAACGCCAGGAACTTTCTCAGTTGCCCCGCCATGAGGTCACGGTCGCCGACAGCCCGACGGAGGACGTTCTCCTCCACAATGGCCCACACATCCGGCGGGTTCTCCCGGTCCAGGATGCGCTGGCGTTCCATCCGTGCCTCGACCAGATCGTCCAGTATCCGGGGGCGGCCGGCCCGCAGCACGGCCCGTGCGTAGTCCTCGGTCTGGAGAAGCCCGGGGACCAGGTACGGGTGGAACAGGCGAACAGAGGTGGCGCGCATCTCCAGTTCGACATACGGCCGGAACCACGCCGGAAAGGCGTACTTGATGACCAGCCGCCACAGGCGGGTGAACCGTCCGTTGGTGCCGAAGATGCGGTCGCAGGTCTCCGCGAACCGGAGCGAGGGCACGCGTTTGGCGGTTTCGATCTTCTGCACGAGCGTGTGATGGCACGGCACTTCGGCGGCCAGTTCCACCTGGGTCACGTCGTGTTGCTCCCGTTCGAGGCGGACCTCCATTCCGAAGTGCGCCAACGTCGAGGCGTTGGGGTCGGTCGGGTCATCGCCATCGTGTTCGGCAGGCATAGGTGTCCCCCTTTAAGACGGATCAACGTGTCTAACGACAGCGGCAGTTGTCTCCCCGGATCGTATGGCAACGGGGCTCATGGTTGGGCATGGTGTTGGCACGTCAGTGGCCGAGGCCATAAATTCCCGGCGGCCGTGCTCGAACGGACCGAGATCATGTTCGACTTTCCGCTCCGGGCTTCCTGACGTGCCCGAATTCCCCTTTCTTTTCTCTCAATTCAGGAGGCAGACGCATGATCATGTACCTTCGCCCCGACGAGGTCGAACTTTCCTACGACGAGGACGACCCGTTGGGGCTGGTCGCGGTTCTCAACACGGCGCCCGGCCGTTGGGGAGGGAACGCCTGATGCTGATCTATCTGCACGACGGCGAGACGGATCTGCCCTACGACGGGGACGACCCGTTGGGGCTGGTGGCGGAGTTCGAGAGGATCGCCGGTCCTCAGAGCGTCGCGGTGCTGACGACCGGACTGGATACGGACTTCCTCGCGGCCCTCGGCCGCGTCGCCGCGAAGGTTGGCTAGACCGTCGCGCCGGTGGCCGGAAGGGTGGCCTCCTACCGTTGCTCTCTCGGGTAGGGGGCCCGCCCGCCGGCCGGCCGCGACCGTGTTCCCTCAGGGCTGGGCGGGCCCGGCCGCGCCTTCTCCAGCGACACGGTGTCGCCGCCGGGCTCCGACACCCGCACCCGGTGTTCGCCTTCCTCTGTCGACGGGGCGACGATGGACACCAGGAGTCGGACGCCGGCGGGCGGCTGACGTTCCATCAGGTAGCGGACGACGGCGAGGCGGACGGCCTCCAGTTCGTTGCGGATCTGCCGGCCGCCGTAGGCGCGGCGTTCCGGTTCGACCATCCGCTCGGTGATCCAGGCGTGGAGGCTCGGCCGGTCGAACTCCAGGTGGATCTGGCGGCGTTCGAGGGTGGTGTCGGCGAGGCGGGCCAGCAGCCGGTCGGCGATCCGCACGATGTGCGCGCGGCGCAGCATGTCGAAGACGACGATGCCCGGCTTGAGGCGGCCGAAGATCTCCGGCCGGCCGATCGCGCGGAACCGCTCCTCGACGGCGCTGGCGAAGTGCGCCTCCAGGGCGGCGTACTCGGTGTCCTCGCCGGTCTCGGCGAGGAGTTCGGGCAGCGCGTCGGCGCCGACGTTGGAGGTGAAGACGATCAACGTCTGGGCGAAGTGCGCGGTGCGGCCGTGGCCGTCGGTGAGCCGGCCGTCCTCCAGGATCTGGAGGAACTTGTCGAGCACCGCCGGGTGCGCCTTCTCGATCTCGTCGAACAGCAGGACGCTGAACGGGCGTTCCCGCACCCGCCCGGTCAACTCGCCGCCGCGCTCGAAGCCGACATAGCCGGGCGGCGCGCCGGCGAGGCGTTCGGCGGCGTGTTCCTGCTGGTACTCGCTCATGTCGAAGCGGGCGTAGGCGCCGGGGTCGCCGAAGATCAACCGGGCCAGGGACTTGGCCAGTTCGGTCTTGCCGACGCCGGTCGGGCCGACGAAGAAGAACGTGCCGCGCGGCCTGGCGGCGCCCGAGTCGCCGAAGTCCACGCCGACATAGGCGGCCTGGAGCGCGCCGACCACGGCGTCCACGGCCCGGTCCTGCCCGATCACGTCGGCGGCCAGCTCCTCGGCCGCCGCCGCGATCCGGCCCCGGTCCAGCTGGGCCCAGGGGTCGACGGTGACGTTCAGCCGGTGCTTGCGCATCAGCTCGGCGTGCCGGTCGACGGTGACCCGCCGCAGCCGGGAGGTCTTGGCCAGGGCGTCCAACTCCCAGGCGGACAGGCCGTCCGTGGCGCCCACCAGCCGTTCGAAGTCCTCGTGGGTCGCCTCGTCGGCGCCCCGGAACTGGTCGCGCAGCAGCGAGAACCACAGCCGCCGCTCGCGCTGGTCGGGCGGGCCGAGGTGGAGGGTGACGACGCGCGGGTCGTCCCGCCACAGCCACTCGGGCAGCCGGGACGGGTCGCCCACCACGGTGAGGACGGCGTTGCGGGCGGTGCCGGTGGCGGCGTCCGGCACCACGGCGTCGGTCATGGCGGCGCGCAGCAGCAGATAGCCGGCCGTGGACTCGGGTTGGGCGACGGGCAGCGCGTGGTCCACGTCCTGGAAGACGAACGCGACGGGCGCCCGGGGGCTGGCGGCCACGCGTCGGGCGGCGGCCACGGCGTCGTCGAACGCCGTCAGCCGCCGGGCGGCGCGGGGCGTGAACAGGCCGGCGCGCGCCTCCTCCCGGGCCGCGCCCCTGCGGGTCCTGGCGGCCTGGCGGGGCCCGTCGTCCCGCTCGTCGTCCCGCTCGTCGTTCCGCTCGTCGTTCCGCTCCGGGGCGGCCTCCGACGCGGCCTGGCCGGGGGCGGGTTGGGGGCCGCCCGGCCGGGCCGGCTGGTCGTTGCGGGGCGGGGGCTGGACGGGCTGGTCGCGGGACGGCGGCAGGCCGCGCATCAGCTGCTCGAAGCGCTCGCGGTGCCCGGGAACGGGGAACCGCAGCCCGTCCACCGGGTCCCACCAGCCGACCACCTCGGCGCCGCGCCGCACCAGGACGGTGACGAGCAGTTCCTGGAACGAGGCCGGCGCGCCGTTCCACCACCAGCGGTCGCGGACCTGGCCGCCGAGGATCACCTGACGGCCGCGTTCCATCTCCCAGCCGAGGGAGAACGTCCACAGCGGCACCAGCGGGTTGGCCAGCGCAGCGCCCTCCCGGTCCTGGGGCTCGGCGGCCGGCTGGCCGCCGGGCGGCCGGTGGTCTCCGGTGGGCGGGCCGCTCATCGCGCCCTGCCCTGGCCTGGCAGCGAACGGCCGCCGCCGCGCGGGGGCTTGCCGTCCCAGTCCAGTTCGCCCGGCAGGAAGTCCTCGGTCGCCAGCTCCGCGTGAACCCCGTCGAGCAGTTCCTCCGTGGAGCAGGTGGCGACCGGGTTGGGCCCGTCGGGGATGCCGGGCTCGCCGTCGATGGCGTAGGAGAGCGCCGCCTGTCCGCTCTCGTCCACGCGGATGGCGGTCTCGTAGACGGCGCCGTTCATCCGCTCGAAGCGCAACAGGAGTTGGCCCGGTACCTCGCCGCCCCCGGTGAAGGTGAACCCGTGGCCGGCCATCGCCTCCTGGAGGGCGCGGGCGAGCGCGGCGCGGCGCTCGTGGGCGAGCAGCAGGTCGTCCAGCCTGGCCTCGGCGCGCGGCAGCAGCTCCTCGACGGCGGCGACGGCCGCCGAAGCCGGCCCGGCCTCGCCCGCCGCCAGCGCCTCGTCGGCCCGGGCCAGCGCCGCCCGCAACTCCTCGGCCAGCGCGGGCTCGTCGAAGTCGACGGCGTCGCCGATCGCGTCGAGCAGGCCACGGCGCACCACGTCGAGCCGGTCGGCGGCCTCGGCCAGTTCCTCGGCCCGCTCCTCGGCGAGGACGGCCTCCCGCTCGGCGCGCTCCTCGGCCTCACGCGCCGCCCGCTCGGCCTCGGCGCGGGCGCGCTCCTCGGCCTCGGCCCTGGCGCGTTCCTCCTCCGCCCTGGCGCGGGCGGCGGCCTCGCGCGCGGCGCGCTCCTCCGCCTCGGCGGCGTCATCGACCGCGAGCCGGTGGCGGTCCA
>NZ_RFFJ01000022.1 GCF_003696235.1 Streptomyces triticirhizae | reverse complement strand
GCTGGCGGCGGCGGCCCTGCGGGCGGCGCGCTGACGGCGGCGCCGGCCGGGGTGTTCGGGAACGGGTTCAGCGGCGGCGCCGGAACCAGCGGCGCCGCCGGCCCGGGGCGGCCCCGCCGTTCCCCGGCTCCGCGCTCCCGTCGTTCTCGCTGTCCTCCTCGTCGGAGAGCAGGTACCGGACCGGGCCCGACAGTCGGGAGGCCGGGCCGGTCTCCGGCGCGGCCGTGACCAGCACCAGCCGTTTTCCCAGGCCGGGCGACATGATCGGCACCACCCGGGTGCGCTCCATCAGCCCGCCCTCGCTGATCTGCCCAAGCCGTTCGTAGAGGCCGACCAGCACCAGGCCCATGCGCCGTTCCATCGTCTCCCCGTCCCCGGGGCCCGCCTGGTTCACCTGGGACCTGACGACGATGCCCGCCCGGTCCTGCCAGGTGCAGGCCAGATCGACCAGGAACTCGGCCTCCTCCCGGTCGACCGGGACGTCCCGCCACAGGATCAGCACATGCTCCAGCTTCTCGGTGAACGAGTTGGCGGGGCAGCCCTGCGGTCGCCCGGTCGGCAGCACCGGCACCCCCAACGTCCCGTCGCAGTCCGGCTCGGGACAGCGCACGTCGGCCAGGTCGTAGCAGGCGCGGCACAGCGAGTAGCGGCAGCTCTGGCACTGCACCCCGAGCGGGTTGGCGACGCTCAGGCCGCCGCCCGCGCGAGGGGCCATGCGCCTGCCGGCGTGGATGTCGTGGGAGGAGAACCAGAAGCGGGCGCAGGCGGCGCACTCCGTGGCGACCGGCGCGAAGTAGGGGTTCGAGCGCCGCTCCAGCGGGATCGGCTCGGCGACGCCGGGGCCGGCGGCGCGCTGCGTGGTGATCAGCAGCGTCGTGGCCCAGAAGAACGCGTCCTCCGATGGCCCCTCCTCGCGCAGCTGCCGCAGGACCAGGTCGAGCGCGGTGGCGTACCGGCCCTCGTCGTGCGGCCGCCGCACCGCGTCGTCCAACTCCGGTACCGGCTCGTGGTGTGCGGGGGCGTGGAACGCCTCCCCGTCGTGCCTGGCCACGGTCGTCCCCTCTCGACTCGGTGCCGGCACCCTACGGGCGACCTCCCGGGACGGGTCCCGGGAGGCGGCGGAACCGCCTGTCCTCGCGGGCAGTTCGCCCCCACCGCGCGCCGCCCGACGAGGAGAGCGGGACCGTGCCCCCGACCGTTCCCGGAGTCCCCTTCCCGTTGGCCGCCCCCGACGCCACGCCCTGGCACGTGGACCCCGACGCCGGACGGCTCACCGCGACGGCGGCTGACCGGACGGCGGCGGCCGGGCCCCCCGGGGTCAGGAGGCCGGACGCCACCACTCCCAGTGCGCGGCGGCGTCCGCGACCGGCTCGATGACCTCCCAGCCCTCCACGATCAGCCCGTCCTCAAGACGCCAGATGTCCACCCCCAGAATCCCGGGGCCGCCGCCGTCCAGCCAGCGCCGCGTGTGCATGACCACCAGGTCGCCCTCGGCGACCACATGCGTGATCTCGACCCGCAGCGCGGCCAGCGGCAGCGCGCCCACGCCGGCCAGCCACTCGTCCTTCGTCCGCGTGCCGACCTCGGGCCTGTGGTGCGCGAAGTCGTCCCGCAGCAGCGGCGCGAGCGCCCCGACGTCCCCGGTCGTGACCAGCCCCGCCAACGCCCGCTCCACGACGGCCCGGTTCGCCCGGGCGGTGTTCTTCCGGGCGGTGTTCTCTTCCGTCCTGCGTTCGCTCATGGGCCGCAGTGTTCACGGCGCGCGGCGAGCCTGTCGATGAACTGGGATGTCATGGCCGCCGGCCCGCCGGGCGGCTACGCTCGCCGCTCGTGCACACCGTTGGGGAGCTGTTGCGCCAGTGGCGCCGCCGACGGCGGCTGAGCCAGCTCGACCTGGCGATCGCCGCCGATGTCTCGGCGCGGCATGTCAGCCTGGTCGAGACCGGCCGGTCCAACCCCAGCGCCGAGATGGTGCTGCGGCTCGCGGAACAGCTCGACGTCCCGCTGCGTGAGCGCAACCGGCTGCTGCTCGCCGCCGGGTTCGCGCCCCGGTTCCCCGAACGGCCGCTCGGCGCCGACGCGTTGGCCACGGCGCGGGACGCGGTGGCCCGGGTCCTGCGCGCGCACGAGCCCTACCCGGCGCTGGTCATCGACCGCCACTGGAACATCGTGATGACCAACCGGGCCATCGGCCCGTTCCTCGCCGACGTCGCACCCGAACTCCTGCGCCCGCCGGTCAACATGGTGCGGCTCGGCCTCGACCCGCGCGGGTTCGCGTCCCGGCTGGTCAACCTCGCCGACGTCCGTTCCGTGCTGCGCGCCCGCATCGGGCGCCAGCTCGCCGCCGCGCCGGACGCCCGGCTCACCGCCCTCTACGAGGAGCTGTTGGCGCCGGCCGAAGGCGAGGAGGCGACGCCCCCACCGGCGGACTCCGACGTCGTGATCACGATGACCTTCCGCTTCGATGACCGCGAGCTGAGGCTGTTCTCGACGATCACGACGTTCGGCACGCCGTTGGACATCACGCTCGACGAGGTGGCGATCGAGTCCTACTACCCGGCCGACGCCGAGACCGCCGCCTACTTCACCGCCGGCGCCGGCGGCCGGGCGGCCGGTTAGGCGAGCCGGTTCGGGTTGGCGCCCGTCACGACGGTGGCGACGCGCTCGCCGTCCACCCTCCCGGCGGCGATCGCGGCGATTCCCGCCGCGCCGGCCGGTTCCGCGAGGACGGACAGGTGGCGGGCGACCAGCCCCATCCCGTCCCGGAGTTCGCGCTCGTCCACCAGGACGATGTCGTCCACGAGGGCGCGCACCCGCTCGACCGACTCCGGGTGCGGCCGTGGGATCGCGATTCCCTCGGCGAAGCCGCTGGTGGGCCTCGCGGTGACGGGCTCGCCCGCCCGCCAGCTGCGCAGCATGGCGGGCGCCTCCGCCGGGTTGACGCCGATGACGCGGGTGCCGGGCGCGTGCCCGCGCATCCAGAGCGCGAGCCCGCTGATCAGGCTGCCGTCGCCGATCGGCGCGACGAGGGCGTCGAACGTTCCGGCACGGGTCAGCTCCTCGGCCATGGTGGCCGCGCCCTCGGCGATCGCGGGCGGCACGCCGTCGACGATCAGGTGCGCGCCCCGTTCCTCGGCCGCCGCCGAGGCCGCCGCGCCCGCGTCTCCCGTGTGGCCCGCGTCTCCCGTGCCCTCGCCGACCTCGACCACCTGGGCGCCAAAGGCCTCCATGCGGGCACGCTTTACGGGGTTGACCGGAGCCGGGGCATAGACGACCACGTTCAGTCCGCGCGATCGACCGATATAGGCGACGGCCTGACCGAAGTTGCCCGATGAGGCACACACCACGGTCTCCCCGGCCGGGATCTCGCCGAGCGCGAAGCCGACGCCCCGCCCCTTGAAGCTCCGGATCGGGTTGGCCGTCTCCAGCTTGACCGTGACGCGGCGCCCCAGGGCGGCGTTGAGAAGGTCGTCCTCGTACTGCGGGGTGTCGAGAAAGCAGGCCGGAATGACGGTGCGCGCCCGCAGCACCCGGCTCAGCCGGAGGTCCGTGAACTCCGCGTGCTCGGTGGCCTCTTCGGGCCGCTGTGAGGTGTTCTCCATGGGACGGACGCTACGCAACACCGCACGAGAGCCGCTTGCGTAGATTGCGCGGGCACGCGAGATTGTTGCGCGTGCGCGAGGTGACCTCGAGACAGCGGCCGTTGGACGAGATCGACACCCGGCTGTTGGACCTGCTCCAGGCCGACGCGGACCAGACGCTGCGCGCCCTGGGCGACCAGGTCGGGCTCTCGCCCAGCGCCGTCCAGCGCCGCATCGCCGGGTACAAGGCGGCCGGCGTGCTGCGCACCGTCGCCGTGGTCGACGCCGAGGCCGCGTCGTCCCTGGCGCAGGCGCTGGTGCTGCTGGCGCTGGTCGAGGAGTCGTTCGAGCACCACCGGCGCCTCGCCGACCGCCTCCGGGCCCATCCGGCGGTCCAGCAGTGTTACTCCCTCTCCGGGCCCTGGGACTATGCCGTCCTGCTCACGGCCCGCTCGATCGGGGACCTGAGGGACCTCGGCAACGAACTGTTCAAGGGCGACGACAACATCCGCCGGTACGACACGATGTTCGTCCTCGACACGGTGAAGAGCGGTGCGGCCCTGCCGGGCGAGCTGCTGCTCGGCTGAGGCCGGGGCCGGCCGGGCCTTCGGGGGCGGGCCCCGGGGGCGCCGGGGCCCCGGGCGTTCCCGGCCTTCGGGTGCGGGCCGGTGGCCGGTGCGGGGCAGCCCGTTGCTCCGTTGGTTCGTTGACGAGTGTTGTGGGTGTGGGGGTTGGGGTTGTGGCGCGGACCACGACGCCGGACCCTCCATGGCGCACGATCGGCCGGGTGCGGGCGTGACGAATGCCGGCAGGAGGCTGGCTGGGAAGGGGGGCGCGGCTTCCGGAGGTGGAGTTTGTTGCCGTCGGGGGGTCGGGAGTGGCGGTGCGTGCCCTCCGGGCGCGGGGACCGCGCCGCGTTCGAGGGCCGGCCGGCCGCTGGGGGCGTGCGTGGCGCGCACCGGCTTCGCCGGCCCTGCCCCGGCATGTCGCCCGTCTCGGACGTAGCGGAGCGTCGGGCGACTCAACGGGCCCGTGCCGGTCGTCGTTTCGGGGTGCGGTGCTTCGTGGGGTTCGGTCAACGACGACGCTGCCGCGCGAACATCGCCTGCCGTCGTGGCAGTCCGCGCGCCGCCCACTCCCGGGGGGGTCTCTTTTTCTAGGTGCCCGTTGAGAGTTGAACAGTTCGTTCGACGGCCCGGGCGTGCATGGTCCCTGCGCGGACGTCGCCGCTCCCGGGGCACCCCGCCGGCCTGGGCCCCGCCTGGACAGGGTCCAGCGCCGTCGCGACGGTCCAGCCCGGTGCGGCAGCGTCAGCAGCACCGTGTTCCGACCCGACCCGGGCGCGGCAGCGCCAACACCCGCCCGGCCAGGGAACGGGGCCGTCAGCAGCCCGCCCGGCCAGGGCCCCGCGCCGGCGCGGCCGGCATCCCCGAAAGCCCGCGCGGCCAGCGCTCAGTGGGGCCAGAGCGGCGGGTCCGTCAGGAAGTGACCGCCCAGATGGGCCTGTTCCGGTCGGCTCGGGTCCAACTCGCCCTCCTTCGCGATCAGTTCGGCCGCGAAGATCTCCGAGTCGTCCTGCGGGGCGTACCCGAGCGCCCGCGCCGGTTCCAGGTCCCAGACCGCCCTCGTGTTGGCCGACGAGCCGTAGACCACGGTGTGGCCCACGTCCCGCGCGCTCAGCGCCGCGTGGAAGAGGCGCGCGCCGTCCGAGGGGCTCAGCCAGACGGACAACATCCGAACGGAAGTGGCCTTCGGGAAGCAGGAACCAATCCGGATCGATACCGTCTCGATCCCGTGCTTGTCCCAGTAGTACTGGGCGAGGTCCTCGCCGAAGCACTTGGAGAGGCCGTAGAAGGTGTCGGGCCGGTGCGGCGTGTCCACCGGGATCGGCGGGTCACCCGGCCGGGGCCAGGGCGTGGCGCCCACGGCATGATTGCTGGAGGCGAAGACGATCCGGCGCACCCCCTCCTCGCGGGCCGCCTCGTAGAGGCGGTACGTGCCCTCGATGTTGGCGCGCAGGATCTTCTCGAAGGTGGACTCCAGGGAGATGCCGGCCAGATGGAGAATCGCGTCCGTGCCGCGCACCGCGGCCCGCAGCGCTTCGCGGTCGGCCGAGTCGGAGAGGTCCGCGACCACCGCGTCCGGTCCGTCCGCGATGGGCGCCATGTCCAGGGAGCGCAGCCGGTAGCCGTGCGCCGGCAACAGCTCGCGCATCAACGTCCCGACGCCCCCGGCCGCCCCGGTGAGCAGAACCAGCGGCGCGTCCCCGCCGGCCGGCGTCTCGGTGTCTCGTTCAGCGGGCTGATCTGCCGGCATCGGGGCTCCCTGGAGGTGAAGGACCGTACGGGGACGGACGTTTCGGGGTCACCGTAGGCGGTGGCCTGGTCGTCGTCAACGGCGGGTTGACCTGGAAATCGCCGCTGAACTAGCGTGGGTTGTTCAGAAACATGGACAATGGTCATCATCGTGTACGGCCCGGGGAGTAGAGACATGACCGACGCCACACTCGGCCAGCGCCTGGACGGCCTGCTGTTCTTTCCGGTGACCGCGTACGGTCCCGACGGCTCCCTCAACCTCGACGCCTACCGCGCCCACCTCCGCGCCGGCATCGACGCGGGCGCCGGCGCGGTCTTCGCGTGCTGTGGCACCGGGGAGTTCCACGCCCTGGCCCCCGACGAGTTCGAGCGGTGCGTGGCCGCCGCCGTCGAGGAGGCGGCCGGCGCCGTGCCGGTGCTGGCCGGCGCCGGCTACGGCACCGCGCTCGCCGTCGACTTCGCCCGCCGCGCCGAACGCGCAGGCGCCGACGGCCTGTTGGCCATGCCGCCCTACCTCGTCGTCGCCGACCAGCGCGGCCTGCTGCGGCACTTCACCGAGCTGGCCGCCGCCACCTCCCTCGACGTGATCGTCTACCAGCGCGACAACGTGGTGCTCGCCCCCGAGACCGTCGTCGAACTCGCCGCCACGCCCGGCATCGTGGGCCTCAAGGACGGCCTGGGCGACCTCGACCTCCTCCAGCGCACCATCTCCGCCGTCCGCACCGCCCACCCGGACCGCCCGTTCCGCTACTTCAACGGGCTGCCCACCGCCGAGCTGACCGGCCTGGCCTACCGGGGCCTGGGCGTCACGCTCTACTCCTCGGCCGTCTTCGCGTTCCTCCCCGAGGTGGCCCTCGCCTTCCACGCCGCGCTCGCCGGGGACACCCCCGAGGACCGGGCGACGGTCCAGCGGCTGCTCGACGGCTTCTACCGGCCGCTGGTCGAACTCCGCAACCAGGGCAGGGGCTACGCCGTCTCGCTGGTCAAGGCCGGCGTGCGGAAGCGGGGCCTCGACGTGGGCGGGGTGCGCCCGCCGCTCTCCGAGCCGCTGCCCGAACACCTCGACCGGCTCGCCGAGTTGATCGAGACCGGCCTGGGCCTGGTGAAGGGCTGATGCGCGCCTCCGCCTTCGTCTACCCGTGGGACGTCGTCGGCGACCCGGCCGCCGCCGAGCGGATCGCCGCGCTCGGCGTGCGCCAGGTCACCCTCGCCGCCGCCTACCACTCCACCCGCGCCCTCACCCCGCGCCACCCGGCGCACCGGGTGGTCACCGCCCGGCACTCCGCCGTCTACTACCCGCCGGACGAGGCGCGTTGGGCCGGCCGCGCGCCGCGCCCCCACCGCCAGGAGTGGCTGCCCGAGGACGACCCCTACGGCCTGGCCGCCGAGGCGCTCGCCGCCGCCGGCCTCGACGTCCACTCCTGGGTGATCCTGGCCCACAACTCCCGGCTGGGCGAGGAGCATCCGGGCAGCACCGTGGTCAACGCGTTCGGCGACCGCTACCCGTGGGCGCCCTGCGTGGCGCGGCCCGAGGTGCGCGCCTACGTCGAGGCCCTGGCGGCCGAGGCGGCCGTCCGGCCGGGCACGTCAGGCGTCGAGCTGGAGTCCTGCGGCTGGTACGGACTGGACCATCCGCACGCGCACGACAAGATCGGCGGCGCCGCGCTGGGCGGGGTCGGAAGCTTTCTGATGTCGCTCTGCTTCTGCGCGGTCTGCGCCGAGGGCTACGCCGCCTCGGGCGCCGACCCGGGCCGGCTGCGCGCCGCCGTGCGCGAGGCCCTGGCGCCCCGCTGGGCGGGCGCGCCGCCGGAGCCGGCCGGAGACCGGGACGCGGAGTGGGCCGGGATCGTCGCCGCGCTGGGCGAGGAGTTGGCGGCGGCCGTCGCCGCCTGGCGGTTCGGCGTCGCCGACGCCTTCCAACGGGCGGCCGTCGCCGCCGTCCGCGCCCGCGCCGCCGAGGTGGGGCTCCCGGACTTCCGCGTGCTGCTGCACGCCGACCCGGCCCCGCACCGCTGCGGCGCCAACGTCGGCGTCCGCCCGGCCGAGGTGCTCTCGCACGCCGACGGCGTGGTGGTGCCGGCCGCCGGCGGGCCGGCGGCCAGGGCGGCGGCGTTGACCCCGTTCACGGAACTGGCTGACCCCGGCCGCACCGTCGCCGCCAACCTGCCCGTCGTCGCCGGCATGGGCGGCTCGCCCGCGACGCTGGCCGCCGACGCGGCCCACGCCGCCGAGCTGGGCGCGACCGAACTCCGGCTCTACCACGCCGGGTTGGCCAACGACGCCGACCTGGACGCGGTGACCGGGGCGCTGGCCACCCTGGCGTGACGCCGGCGCCCGGGGCGTCGGGCGGCGCCGGGGCGGGGCCGGGCGGGGTTCCCCCAACAGGACGCAATTCCGTAACGTTGCCGGCCGATGTTACCTGCACAAAACCCACACACCCGGTGGACCAGGCAGAATCCACGAGTCCCGATCCCGCTCAGTCAAGGATTCAACAATGCCGGTCAATCGGCTGACCAAGGGCGACAACCCGCCCGGCGACGGCGCGGCCGCCTCCGCGCTGGACCGCTTCTTCCAGCTCAGCGCGCGTGGCTCCACCCTGGCCCGCGAGGTGCGCGGCGGCGTCGCCACCTTCTTCACCATGGCCTACATCCTGGTGCTCAACCCGATCATCCTCAGTGGCGCCCAGGATGTGCACGGCAACCAGCTCTCGATCGAGCAGGTGCTCACCGTGACGGCCCTGGTGGCCGGCATCATGACCATCCTCATGGGGCTGACCGCCAACCTGCCGCTGGCGCTGGCGGCCGGCCTGGGCATCAACGCGATGGTCGCCTTCCAGATCGCCCCCCGGATGAGCTGGCCCGACGCGATGGGCCTGGTGGTCCTGGAGGGGCTGCTGCTCTGCGTGATCTCGGCCACCGGCTTCCGCGAGGCCGTGATGAACGCCATCCCCATGGCGCTCAAGCAGGCCATCGGCGTGGGCATCGGCCTCTTCATCGCCCTGATCGGCTTCGTCAACGCGGGCTTTACCGTAGGCCACGAGGGCTCCCCGCCGCTCGGCCTCGGCGCGCACGGCGAACTCACCGGCTGGCCGGTCCTCGTCTTCTGCCTCGGGCTGCTGCTGACCCTCGCCCTGCTGGCGCGCAAGGTGAAGGGCGCGATCCTGATCAGCATCGTGGCGATGACCCTCTTCGCGATGATCGTCAACGCGATCGCCGACATCCCGGACGCGGCCTGGGGGTTGACCGTTCCCAGCTGGCCCGACGCCCTGGTGGCCGCCCCCGACTTCAACCTGGTCGGCGAGTTCAGCCTCTTCGGCGCCTTCGGCGAGATCAGCGCCATCACCGTGGTGCTGATCATCTTCACCCTCTTCCTGACCGACTTCTTCGACACCATGGGCACCGCCGTCGGCGTCACCAGCGAGGCCGGGCTGCTCGACGAGAACGGCCGGGTGCCCCGGCTGGGCCGGCTGCTCTTCGTCGACGGCCTGGCGGCGGCGGCCGGCGGCGCGGCGTCAGCGTCCTCCAACACCTCCTACGTCGAGTCGGCGGCCGGCGTCGGCGAGGGCGCGCGGACCGGCCTGGCCAACGTGGTGACCGGCGTCCTCTTCGGCCTGGCCCTCTTCCTCTCCCCGATCGCCACCGTGGTCCCCGCCCAGGCCGCCTCGCCCGCGCTGGTCGCGGTCGGTTTCCTGATGATGGTCCAGGTGGCGCGGATCGACTGGGCCGACCACACCCTCGCCATCCCGGCGTTCGTCACCATCGCCGTGATGCCGTTCACCTTCTCCATCACCAACGGCATCGGCGCCGGCTTCATCGCCTATGTGGTCCTCAAGTGCGTCACCGGCCGGTTCCGCGAGATCAACTGGCTGCTGTGGATCACGGCCGCGCTCTTCCTGGTCTACTTCGCGATCGACCCGATCCGCCAACTCCTCGGCGTGAACTGACCGTTCCCGACCACCCCGGGTGCGGCGGGCGTCGCACCCGGGGCCGTGGCGGAACGCGTCGCCCGAACTCCGGCATGATGACCCGTCGTCGCGGGGTTTCGGCGGCTGAGGAGGAACGATGGGGCGTCGGCGCAGGAGCGCGCGGGTGTTGTTGGTGGACGGCCGGGACCGGCTGCTGCTGTTCCGGTCCGAGGGGGAGAACGGCGCCCCGACGCTGTGGATGACGCCGGGCGGCGGGGTGCGGCGCCTGGAGTCGCTGCCGCGCGCCGCCGCCCGCGAGCTGTGGGAGGAGACCGGGCTGCGGGTCGCGCCGGCCGCGCTGGGGGAGCGGGTCGCCTGGACCGGCGGCCACGCCGATCTCGGCTGGCTGAACGGCGAGTTCGAGGACAGCTTCTTCTTCCTCCGGGTCGCCGAGCACGCCGTGGACCCCTCCCGGTGGGAGGCCCACGAGGTCCGCACCATCAGCGAGCACCGCTGGTGGTCGGCGGCCGAACTGGCCGCGACGGACGAGTCCGTCGTCCCGCTGGGCCTGGTCCCGCTGCTGACCGACCTCGTCGCCGGCCGCCGCCCGGCCACCCCGGTCCGCCTGCCCTGGCACCACCAGCCGGGGCCGCCCGGGCCGCGCCGGTAGCCGGGGCCGCGCGGGCGGGCGTCGCGCGTCGCGTGCGGCGCGGCTCAGCGTTCGGGGCTCAGCGTTCGGGGCTCAGCGTTCGGGGCTCAGCCCCGCCACCGCCAGTCCGAAGAGGCGGTGTGCCCGCGCCGCCGGGTCGGCATGGTGCTCGGTGGCCAACGCGATGCCCACGATCAGCGTGATCAGGTCGGGCATGGTCACGTCCGCCGCCACCCCGCCCGCCCGCGCCGCGCGGCGCAGCAGCGGCGCGCCCGCCTCCTCCAGCGCCGACGAGCACGCGTTCTCGTGCCGGGCCCGGGCCGTCTCGGGCTCGGCGCCGTCCAGCGCCAGCGCCGGGGCCAGCCCGCGCGCGGCGGCGCAGTAGGCGACGACGTCTCCCAGCCACTCCAGCAGCGCGTCCCTGGCGTTCCGCCCGTTCGCCGTCTCGTCCGTCAACTCCCGGGCGCGGGCGCACAGCGCGTCGATCCGCGTCCGGGACACCGCCTCCAACAGCGCCCGCCGGGTGGGGAAGTGGCGCCGCACGGTCGCCGAGCCGACCCCCGCGACCCGGGCGATCTGCTCCAGCGACGCCCCGGCGCCGTGCGTCGCGACCTCCCGCTCGGCGACGGCGAGGATGCGCGCGTGGTTGCGTCGGGCGTCCGCGCGCTGCCGCGCGGGGGAGTGGGCGGCGGGCATGGCGTCGACCTCCGGGTGACTAAGTGGCGGGGCCCGCCGTATTCTAACGAGAGGCTAAACGGCGGGCCCCGCCGTTTACGCCTCTCCACCCCGCCCACCCGAGGAGCAGCATGTCCATTTCATCCGCCCCGGACCCCGCACCCATCCTCGTCACCGGCGCCACCGGCAAGCAGGGCGGCGCCACCGCCCGTGCCCTGCTGGCCGCCGGCCTCCCCGTGCGCGCCCTGGTGCGCGATCCGGACGCCGCCCCCGCCCGGGAGATCGCGGCCCGTGGCGCCCGACTCGTCGTCGGCGACCTGAACGACCGCGCCTCCCTGGCCCCCGCCGTCGAGGGCGCCCGAGGCGTCTTCTCCGTGCAGATGCCGCCGTTTGTCGACGGCGCCTTCGACTTCGAGGCGGAGGTGGCGCAGGGCGTCAACCTTGTCACGGCCGCGCGGGCGGCCGGCGTGCCGCAGTTCGTGCACACCTCGGCCTCCGGCGCGGGCCGGCACCGGGAGGTGCCCGGCTGGGCCGAGGGGCGCTGGGCCGCGATGGAGGCCACGCTCGAGGCCAAGGCCGCGCTCCAGGACCGGGTGCGGGCGGCCGGCTTCCCCCGCTGGACGTTGCTCAAGCCGGCCTTCTTCATGGAGAACCTGCTGCCCTCGGCGGGCTATCTGTTCCCGCGCGGCGTCGAGGGCGGCCTGGTGACCACGCTCCGGCCCACCACCCGGCTCTCCCTGGTGGCGTCGGCGGACATCGGCCGCGCCGCGGCGGCGGCCTTCGTCGCCCCCGACCGGTTCCACGGCGTCGAGCTGGAACTGGCCGGCGACTACCGGTCGATGACGGAGGTCGCCGCGATCCTCTCCCGTGCGCTGGGAACGGAGCTGGCCGCGCCGGAGATGACCGAGGAGGAGGCGTTCGCCGCCGGGATGCCGGGCATGGGCGTCTCCCACGCGTGGCTGAACGTGGCCGGCCAGCCCGCCAGGCCGGAGTTCGCGCGGGAGTTGGGCATCCCCCTCACCGGCTTCGACGAGTGGGCCGGCGAGCACCTGCCCGAAGCCCGAACGCGGGGGGCGCGGGCCTGAACGCGACCGGCGCACCGGCGGTCCCGGCGCGCTCGGCTCACAGGTGCCGGGTGGCCAGGCTCAGTCGGTCCCGCGCGTCGAAGAGCGCCTCCCTGATCAACTGCTCGTGCGCCTCGGTCAGTCGGGCCACCGGCACCGAGCAGCTGATCGCGTCCCGCGCCGGCTGGCGGTAGGGGATGGCGATGCCGAAGCAGCGCAGCCCCAGCGTGTTCTCCTCGCGGTCGATCGCGTAACCGCGCTCCCGCACCACCGCCAACTCATCGATCAGCGCCTCACGGTCGGTGATCGTGTGCTCGGTCAGCCCCTCCAGCTTCTCCGGCAGCAGCTCCCGCACCTTCTCGTCCGGGTGGGTCGCCAGCAGCGCCTTGCCCAGCGAGGTGGAGTGCGCGGGCAGCCGGCGGCCGACGCGGGTGAACGGGCGTAGGTAGTGCTCGGACTGGCGGGTGGCGAGATAGACCACGTTGGTGCCGTCGAGCCGGGCGAGGTGGATGGTCTCGCCGGTGTCGTCGGCGATCCGGTCCAGGGTCGGCCGGGCGGCGGCCACCACCTCGTCGCCGTCGATGTAGGAGGTGCCAACGAGCAGCGCCCGCACGCCGATTCCGTAGCGGGTGCCGGTGGCGTCCGTCTCCACCCAGCCCAGATCCACCAGCGTGCGCAGCAGCATGTAGAGGCTGGACTTGGGGTACCCGACGGCCGACTGCACGGCGGCGAGGGTGTGCATTCCCGGCCGTCCGGCGAAGAACTCCAGCAGCTCCACCGTGCGGACCGCCGACTTGACCTGCGAACTACCCATCTCACCGGCAGCCATCGACCTTGACCCCCTCGTTTTGCGCCCGATAGAGTCCCCAACAGAAATTCACATATCGGGACGATGTTCAATATCTCGAACGGCAACTATAGCGAACCTCGTCCCTCCGGGAGCAGGACCGTTCAGGAGGATCGATTCCGGTGGCAGTACCAGTGTGGAGTGTGGACCCGCGAACGGGAAACCAGCGTGAGCGGGTGGCCGCCGAGGCCACCGCGGGCGATGTGGACGGAGCCGTCCGCGCGGCCCACGCGGTGCGGGGCGCGCTCGCCGACCGGGAGGTCAGGATCGCCCTGCTGCGGGCCGCCGCCGACGAGTTGACGGCCGACGGCGCGCGGATCATCGCGACCGCCGACGCCGAGACGGCGCTGGGCGAGGCCCGGCTCACCGGCGAACTCGGCCGCACCACCGGCCAGTTGCGCGCCTTCGCCGCCGAGATCGAGGACGGCGGCTACCTCGACGTGATCATCGACCGCGCCGACGACTCCCTCACCCCGCCCCGCCCCGACCTGCGCCGCTACAAGATCCCGGTGGGCGTGGTCGCGGTCTACGCCGCCTCCAACTTCCCGCTCGCCTTCTCCGTGCCCGGCGGCGACACCGCCAGCGCGCTGGCGGCCGGCAGCCCCGTCGTCGTCAAGGCGCACCCCGACCACCCGGCCACCTCCGAGCTGACCGGCGCCGCGCTGCGCCGGGCCGCAGCGAAGGTCGGGCTGCCGGAGGACGTCGTCACCGTGCTGCACGGCTTCGAGGCGGGCGTCGAGCTGATCAAGCACCCGCTGGTCGCCGCCGCCGGCTTCACCGGCTCGGTGCGCGGCGGGCGCGCGCTCTTCGACGCCGCCGCCGCCCGGCCCCAACCCATCCCGTTCCACGGCGAGTTGGGCAGCCTCAACCCGGTGGTGGTCACCGAGGCCGCAGCCGGCGAGAAGGCCGCCGAGATCGGCGCGGGGCTGGCCGGCTCGATGACGCAGGGCGTCGGCCAGTTCTGCACCAAGCCGGGGCTGGTGCTGGTCCCGGCCGGCGAGGCGGGCGAGCAGCTGGTCGCGACCCTCGCCAAGCGGCTCGCCGACGTCGCCCCCGGGGTCCTCCTCGACGGCCGGATGCGGGACGCGTTCCTGGCCGGCGTGGACGCCCGCACCCGGCTCGACGGGGTCGCCGCCCCCGTCGCCGCCGGCGAGGGCGAGGGCCGCACGGTCGCCGCCGGCTTCCTCACCGTGGACGGCGAGCGGCTGCTGACCGGCGGCGAGCACGATCTCCTCCTGGAGGAGTGCTTCGGCCCGATCACGGTCGTCGTCCGCTACGCGGACACCGCGCAACTCACCGCACTCCTCGCCCGGTTCCCGGGCAACCTCACCGCGACCCTGCACCTGGGCGCGGCCGAGGCCGAGGACCCGAACGGCCGGGGCGCGGCGCTGCTCGCCGAGCTGACGCCGCTGGCCGGCCGCGTGCTGGTGGGCGGCTGGCCCACCGGCGTCGCGGTGACCCCGGCCCAGCACCACGGGGGCCCGTACCCGGCCTCCACCTCCCACTCCACCTCGGTCGGCGCCACCGCCATCGAGCGGTGGCTGCGGCCGGTCAGTTACCAGAACGCACCCGAGGCGCTGCTCCCGCCGGAGCTGCGCGACGACAACCCGCTGGGAGTCCCCCGCCGGGTCAACGGGACCCGGCAGGTCTGACAGCTCGGACGGAGAGGTTCGACCGCTCAGGAGAGCCGCTGAGCGACCGCTCAGGAACCGCTCGGCAACCGCTGAGCGACCGCTCAGGAACGAACCGGTACGAACGCGCGGCCCTCGCCGCAGCCCCGGCCGCGACCACAGGCCCGTGACCAGGCACCCACGATTGGGTGAACCGGCACGGTGAATCAGCCGTATGGGCGGAGGTGGCCGCGCGTTCACCTTGGCGGTCACTTTGCGCCACTGTTGACTCCTAGCCTCACCCGGAACCGACAACGTTCCGCCACATCAGTACGTGAGGACTCGCGATGTCAGCACAGCACCCGGTCTTTCCCCAGGTGGACCCGGACGACGTCAGCTCCAACCGTTCCGACAACCCGTCCTTCGGCGAGGTGGTCCAGCGCCGAATGTCGCGGCGCAACGCGCTGTTGGGCGGCACGGCCGCTGCCGCCGCCTTCCTCGTCGGGCCCGGCGCGGGCACCGGCGCGGCGACCACCTCGACCTCCGGGCCGCACCCCGGCGCCGGCCACGGCCACGGCCGGCCGGGCGGGGGCGGCCGGCGGCTGCTCGGCTTCGAGCCCGTTCCGACCTCGGACGCCGACGAGTTCGTCGTTCCCGAGGGCTACCGCGCCCAGGTGCTGATCCCCTGGGGCACCCCGATCCGCCCCGGCGGGCCCGAGTGGCGCGAGGACGCCACCAACACCGCCGAGGAGCAGGCCGAACAGGTCGGCATGAACCACGACGGGATGCACTTCTTCCCCCTCGGCCACGGCCGCGAGGGCAACCAGCGCGGGCTGCTGGTCCTCAACCACGAGTACATCGACCAGGAGTTGCTCTTCCCCGACGGCGCCGAGGAGATGACCGAGGAGAAGGTCCGCAAGGGCCTGGCCGCGCACGGCGTCTCCGTCGTCGAGATCGAGCGTCGTCGCGACGGCGGCTGGGAACGGGTGGACTCCCGCTACGCCCGCCGCGTCACCGGCGACACGCCCGTGACGTTCTCCGGCCCGGTCGGCCCCCGCCACCCCGCGCTCCAGGCCGCCGAAGGACCGCGCGGCACGCTCAACAACTGTTCGAACGGCGTGACACCCTGGGGCACCTACCTCGCCTGCGAGGAGAACTGGAACAACTACTTCGGCACCACCGACGAGAGCTGGGAGCCGACCCCCTCGCAGGAACGTTACGGCGTCTCGGCGGCCGGCGGCGGCTTCGACTGGCACCTGGCCGACTCCCGCTTCGACCTCGCCGCCAACCCCAACGAGATCAACCGCTTCGGCTGGATCGTCGAGATCGACCCCAAGCGCCCCGACGCCAAGCCCGTCAAGCGCACCGCGCTCGGCCGCGTCAAGCACGAGGGCTGCACGGTCACCGAGTCCCGGGGCCGCGTCGTCGCCTACACCGGCGACGACCAGGACGGCGACTACATCTACAAGTTCGTCGGCGAGGGCAACTGGCGGCTGCAACGCGCCCTGGGCCGCAGCCCGTTGGACCACGGCACGCTCTATGTCGCCAGCTTCCGCGACGACGGCAGCGGCGAGTGGCTGCCCCTGGTCCACGGCCGGGGCCCGCTGACCCGCGCCAACGGCTGGGCCGACCAGGCCGACGTGCTGCTGCGCACCCGCGAGGCGGCCGACGCGGTGGGCGCCACCAAGATGGACCGCCCCGAGTGGATCACCATCAACCCCAGGAACAACGACGTCTACTGCACCCTCACCAACGGCAGCGGCTGGGACTCGGCGGTCTCCCCGCGCGACCCCAACCCCTACGGCCACATCGTCCGTTGGACCGAGAAGCGCCGCGACCACACCGCGACCACCTTCGAGTGGGACATCTTCGTCCTGGCCGGCGACCCGGCCTACGACCCGCAGGTCGACCTCGACGAGACCAACGTCTTCGGCTCGCCCGACGGCGTCTGGTTCGACAACGACGGGCGGCTGTGGATCCAGACCGACATCTCCAACGGCAGCCAGCACCTGGCCGAGAAGGGCTACGACAACATCGGCAACAACCAGATGCTGGCCGCCGACCCCGAGACCGGCGAGATCCGCCGCTTCCTCACCGGCCCACGCGGCTGCGAGATCACCGGCGCCACCGCGACCCCCGACCAGCGGACGCTCTTCGTCAACGTCCAGCACCCGGGGGAGACCACCGACCACTGGGGCGAGACCACGGCCGACGACCCGAGGGCGGTCAGCAACTGGCCCGACTTCCGGCCCAACGGCCGGCCTCGCTCGGCGACGGTCGCGATCACGCGGGTCGACGGCGGCAAGATCGGCGCGTAGCGCTGCCCGCGCGGGTCTCGGGGGCGGCCACGCTGGCGCGCCCGGCGCGCGGGCCCCTCAACGGCCGGGGTCTCGGGGCGAGTTGCCCCGGGCCCCGGCCGTCGCACGTGCGGCGGCTTCCCCGTTGGGGTGAACGGGGGCACGCCCGTGCATGGGGTCGGTCGGCGCGGACAGGGTTTCCCCGACGTCAACGCGCGACGGCGGATGGACCGTCAGCACCGGAGGGGACACCATGGGGAAGCACGAAAAGCCCGACCACGACAACGAGTCCGGCGACGCGCTGCCTGGCAAGCCGTTCGAACCCGCCCCACCCTCACCTGACGGCGGGGCGCCGGAGGGTAGTGGAGAGCACCGCAAGTGACGACGGGGCATGACCAGGAGGGCCGCGTCAGCGCTCACGTGGAGCTGACGCGGTTCCTCCGCGAGCACGGCCAGCTGACCGACGACTGGGTTCCGGCGTTCGAGGCGGCGCCGCGCGCGGCGTTCCTGCCCGAGCTGATCTGGGCCCACGACATGCGGACCAGCACCAACCAGGCGGTGGATCGGCGGACCGATCCGGCCGACTGGGAGCGCGTCGCCCATGCGAACGTCCCCGTGACCACCCAGTGGGACGACGGCGCGCACGAGGGCCCCGATCCCGGCCGCGCGCCGACCAGTTCGGCGAGTATGCCGTCCGTGGTCACGCGGATGCTGGCCGCCCTGGAGGTCTTCCCCGGTGCCCGCGTGCTGGAGATCGGCACCGGAACCGGGTGGAACGCCGGTCTGCTGGCCGCGCGTCTCGGCGACGAGCGCGTGGTGACGGTCGAGATCGACGAGGCCGTGGCGACCCGTGCGCGCCCGGCCCTCCAGGGTGCCGGCCTGCACCCCGAGGTGATCTGTTGCGACGGCCGGGACGGCTGGCCGAAGGGCGCGCCCTACGACCGGATCATCGCCACGGCCGGCGTGCGGGAGGTCCCCGTCGCCTGGCTGGAACAGACCCGTCCCGGCGGCCTGATCGTCGGCCCCTGGGGTACCCACTTCGGCCACGAGGACGCCCTGGTGCGGCTGACCGTCGCCGAGGACGGCGGTGCCAGCGGCCCTTTCCTGGACTGGGTGGAGTTCATGAAGCTCCGCGCCCAGCGGCTTGACTGGGACCTTTTCGAGCACCATGTCCAGGAGTACCCCGGGGACGCTGACGTCTCCACCACATCCCTGACCTCGGCGGAGCTGGGGGCGGCGAACAGGTATGACGGCACCACGTTCATCCTGGGCCTGCTGGTGCCCGACTGCACCCATCTGGTCAACGAACGCGACGGGGTCACCACCGTCTGGTTCTTCGACCGGACCGCCGGCTCGCGGGCCTGGGCCTCGGTCGTGTTCCGGCCCGAGGGGGAGCGGGCCACCGTCTACCAGTCGGGGGCACGGCGGCTGTGGGAGGAGGTCGTGCGCGCGCTGGAGTGGTGGCGGGCGGTCGGCTCGCCGCCGTTGACCTCGTTCGGCCTGACCGTGACGGCGGACGGGGCGCAGCGGCCCTGGCTGGGCGGTCCCGCGCACCCCGTTCCCGCCGTCACCTTGCGGGAGTGAACTCCCGCCCGCTCAGGCGTCGTTGTCGGACTCCGCCACCGGGTCGAACGGGGTCGGCGTCGCGCCCGTCCAGCGGTAGAGGTGGATCTCACCCTCCTGCAACGGCCGGTCCTCGCCCGGGACCGAGCGGCCCTCGGCGCCGTAGTAGTAGCCGTCGCCCAGCGACTCCAGGCCGTAGGAGCCGTCGAAGTCCCAGCCCCACGTGTCCGTGGCCTCGTCGTACCGGCCCTGCGGCAGCAGGTTCAACAGCGTGCCCCGCTCGTACTCGGGCTGGCCGACGATCTCCCCGCGCCGGGGCCGCTCGCCGCCGTCCACCATGAACAGCGGGTAGTTGGGGAACTCCGCCTTGGTGCCCGGGTAGACCGCCATCAGCCAGTTGCCGGTGTGCCGGTCGTACTCCAGGTTCTGCACGCCGTAGGTGGTGTTGCCGGTGTAGAGGAAGTACTTGTCGTCGACGCGGCGCGGCCCGCTGCGGTGCGGCTCGGCCTCCGACAGCGGCCGCTCGTAGCGCCCCCAGTCGCGGATGTCGTACTCCAGGATCACCTGGTGATCGTTGTCGGTCCGTTCGGTGTTGGCATAGACGCCATACGCGACCATCAACTTCTGTCGGCTGTCCGCACGCGCCCCGAACGACGGACCGAACGACACCCCGTCGATCCCGCTGCACCCGTAGCGGTGGTCCGGGGTGTCCCCGGTGTCGCCGTCGAAGACGCCGTCCCCGTTCATGTCGGCGGTGAAGTCCTCGACGACCTCGGCGAGATGAACGGTGGTCAGCACCCCGTCCGTCTCCGCGTCCATCCCGATCCGGTCCACCCGGGCGACGTCCACGATGGCGATGTAGAACGCCTCCTCGGCCTTGTACTCCAGGGAGCCGTAGACCCGCCCGTCGCGCGGGTTGAGGTCGATGTCGCCGAGGTGACCGGTGATGCCCTCGACCGTTCCGATGACGTTCCCGTCCAGATCGGTCTTGACCAACATCTGGGTGAACGACCAGTAGACAAAGCCGTTCTCCTGGTCCACGACCACGCCCTGGACGTGACTCGTCGGCCAGGCGCCGCCGTTGACATACTCCGGCCAACGCGGCGGGTGCGGTCCGTCCAGCGCGTCCTGGGTCTCCTGCTCCAGCGTGGTGCGGGGGGTGGTACCGCTGCTCTCCGGGGTCTCGCCCGGGGCGGCCTGTGCGGTGGGCGCCGCCGCGACGGCCAGCCCGGCGGCGGCGAGGGCGGCGACAACGATCAACCTGGCCTGAGACACGCGCATTCTCCCATGGTGTGACGGCACGAACCGGCGCAAAGTGAGCCACGGGAACGGTAGGAAGCGCGCGTTATCGGTTCCCCCGCCCCGGACGACCAGCGGACGACGACGTCGTGAACGCGCCGTTATCGTAACCGAGTTGTTAGGAAACTGGAACCAGTGGGGTGCGAGGGACGTGCGCGACGGGCCGTCGCCCCGGGGGTGGGGTGACGGCCCGTCGGGTGTCGGGATGGCTCAGTGCTTGATGTGGTGCAGGAAGGAGGTCCAGGCGTCGGCACCGATGGTGAGGGTGTCGCCGTTCTGCACCTTGCTGTCGCGGACGGGGACGATGCCCGGGGTGTCGTCCCGGACTTCGAGGCAGGCCCCGCCCTGGCCGTCGGAGTAGGTGGACTTGCGCCAGCCGTTGTCAGCCATGTACTTCCTTCGCGATTCTCTGGATGAGCCCGATGGACTCCCGGGGGCTCAGGGCCTCGGCCCGCAGCAGGTCAAACGCCCTGCGGCAGGTCAATATCCTTCCCGCGCCGCGCCGTTGGGAAGCTGGAACCGACGGGCCGTCGCCCCGGGGGGTGGGGTGACGGCCCGTCGGGTGTCGGGATGGCTCAGTGCTTGATGTGGTGCAGGAAGGAGGTCCAGGCGTCGGCACCGATGGTGAGGGTGTCGCCGTTCTGCACCTTGCTGTCGCGGACGGGGACGATGCCCGGGGTGTCGTCCCGGACTTCGAGGCAGGCCCCGCCCTGGTTGTCCGAGTAGGTGGACTTGCGCCAGCCGTTGTCAGCCATGTACTTCCTTCGCGATTCTCTGGATGAGCCCGATGGACTCCCGGGGGCTCAGGGCCTCGGCCCGCAGCAGGTCAAACGCCCTGCGGCAGGACGATACACGCTCCTCGTCCTCGCTCAACTGCCCGCCGAGCGCGGTGTCCGTGTAGACCACGGAGCGGCCGGTGGGCAGCTCAAGCAGCCAGAACGGCTGAATCGCCGGCGGGGCGCCCACCTCGAACGGCAGCACCTGGAGCTTCACCGAGGGCATCTCCGTCAGCCGCGCGAGAAACTCCAACTGCTCCCGCATCACGGCCCGACCCCCGACGGCGGGATGCAACGCGCCCTCGTGGACGATCGCCCAGAGACGCGCGGGATTGCTCTCCTCCAGCGTGGCCCGCCGGGCCACCCGGTTGCGGACCCGCAGCTCGATCCACTCCTCGCTCTGGTGCGGATGGCCGGCCCGGAAGAGCGCCCTGGCGTACTCCTCCGTCTGCAACAGGCCCGGGATCGACCACAGTTCGTAGGCAAGGATCTCCTCGGCCTCCGCCTCCATCTTGGCGTAGGGCGCGAACCAGCTCGGGTGGCCCCGTTCGAGAAGCCGCTTCCGCATCCGCTGGAACATGCCGTCCGTCCCGAGAACGAGATCGCACTTCTTCGCGTACTCGGCCGAGGGCACGATCACGCCCAACTCGACCTTCGAGACATAGCTCTGCGAGAAACCGGTGGCCTGGCTGAACCTCCGCTGCGTCAGGTTCCGCTTCATCCGGGCCTCCCGGAGTTCACCACCGAGGTATTCGAGATCATTCATCGGCCTCTGGTCCGACGGTTCGTCCGGGCCGTTTGACCTGCGCTTCTTCTGTCTGGGCACGCTGTCTCCGCAGGTAGTTCCTATGACGGTGCCCTCTTCGTACTCCCATGACCCCCGCCGCGTCTGGTGTTCTGTCGGAAAACCACCCCAACGAGGAGGCGGAAGCCCGTGATGATCTATCTGCACGACGACGACGTGGACTTGGCCTACGACGGAGACGACCCACTGGGCCTGGTCGGGGAGTTGGCGAAGGTCGCCGGCCCGCACAACATCAGGGTGGTCGATGTCGGCCTCAACCCGACGTTCCTGGACGTCCTGACGGGCGCCTTCCGTGGCAACCGACTTCCCGACCCGAAGCCCGCCACCACGGACCTCCCGACGTCCTGAAGCAGCCGGCCACCGGCCGGGCGGCCACCTGGGCCGCCCGGCCGGGCCTCCGGTCGGCCCTCAGCGGGCCATCAGCGCGAAGACTCCCCAGCCCAGGTACTCGCGCTGGTACCGCGCGTACCGCGCCGGCTCGGCGGTGAGTTCGGCCCGCACCTCGGCGGCCAGCTCGTCGTCGGGGTGGGCGTCGAGCCAGCGGCGCATGGTGAGCCACTGCGCCGCCTGGTACCGGTCCCAGCTGTCCTGGTCGGCCAGCACCATCTCCACGACGTCGTACCCGAGTGCGCCGAACCGCTCGACCAGCTCCGGCAGGAGCAGGAAGTCGTTCGCGGCGCCGCTGAGGCAGCCGTCGAGGGTCTCCTGGTCCGGCACCTCCCGGCGCCAGTACGGCTCGCCGATCAGCGTCAGCCCGCCGGGCTTCAGGCTCCTGGCCAGCAGTTCGACGGTGCCGGCCACGCCGTTCCCGATCCAGGTGGCCCCGACGCAGGCGGCGAGGTCGACGGGCTCGTCCGCGACATGGCCGGCGGCGTCGCCGTGGACGAAGGCCACCCGGTCGGCGACCCCGAGTTCGACGGCGCGGGCGCGGGCCTGCTCGGTGAACGCCGTGCTGATGTCCACCCCGGTCCCGGTGATGCCGTGGTCGCGGGCCCAGGTGCACAGCATCTCGCCCGAGCCGCTGGCGAGGTCGAGCAGGCGGGCCCCGGGCGCCAGCCGCAGCGCCTCGCCGAGGTCGGCGAGCTTGCCGGGGGTGAACGGATTGTGGATGCGGTGGTTACTTTCGCGAATGGTGAAGATGCGTGGCAGATCCACGAGCGGTGTTCCCTGCGTTCGATGAGGTCATGGGGTCTACGTGGGTCAGCCGACCGAAGCCGACCGCCGCTGCACGGGCCGTCATCAAACACACCTCATCTGGTCACGCGATCGATCGGAACCCGGGAACTCTAGACCGTCCCGGGCGACCGCTCCACCGCGTTCTCCCCGCCCGCCCCCGGGCCCGCCGACGACCGCCCGGCTCAGCCGCTGTTGATCGAGCCGTCGATGTCGTCGTTGATCGACCCGTCGATCTCGTTGTTGGTCTCGTCGGGGCAGTTGATGTTGGTCTTGAAGTCCGGCCACGCCGCCTCGCAGATGACGACGGACAGCCCCTCGTCGCGGTAGACGGTGATGGTGACGTCCGTCGAGGCGTCGAGGCCGGCGGCGTAGTGGCCGATGGCGGCCATCGCGTGCGGGGGGCCGGCGTCGTCCATGAGGAGGTCGACCCGGCCGGCGTCTAACTCCTCGTTGGCCACCGAGTACTGAAGTACTTCTCTGGTCTCGTCGCTGTTGTCGCCGTCGTCGCCGCCACAGGAGACCAGCGCCAGCGTGAGCGCGCCGGCGGTGAGGGCGACGGGGATGCTCTGTCCACGCGTCATCCGTCCACTGTGGCATTGCGAGGAGCGGCACCGCCCGGCCCGGTCGGCGTCACGGGGCAAACCCGGTGGCGGTGACGGACGTTGCCGGAGGAGCATGGCGAACATGACACCGACGGAGCGCGACCCGGGCCGGCGGACACCCACGCGGTGGAGCCGGGCGACCGTGTACCCGGACATGTGGGTGGACCCGGCGGACGATCCGCGCGACACCGACGGGTCGGCGCCGGACGGCGAACTCCCCACCCTGCGCGAGTTTCTCGCCGACTACCGCACCACGCTGTTGATGAAGTGCGAGGGCCTCGATCCCGAGCGGCTGGCCCGCCGTTCGGTGCCGCCGTCCACGATGTCGTTGCTCGGGCTCGTCCGACACCTCGCCTGGGCGGAGCGGGACTGGCGCGACTGGATCAGCGAGGGCGAGCCGTTGCCCAGGCTGTACGGCGGGCGGGACGCCGACTTCGACGGCGCGGCGGGTGAACAGGCGCTGGTGGACGAGGCGTTCGCCGACCTCGCGCGCGAGCAGGCGGCGACGGACGCGGCGCTGGACCAACACCCGGACCTCGGAACGCGGTTGGGGAAGGACCGCACCTCGGTCCGCGAGCTGATGGTGCACCGGATCGAGGAGTACGCCCGCCACTGCGGGCACGCCGACCTGCTACGCGAGTGCATCGACGGGCGGGTCGGCCAGTAATCGGGGGGCGGGTCGGCCGGTGGTTGAACGGCCGCGCGGCGCGAACGGCCGGCTGCGGAACGGGGGGCCGGCCGTTCGCACCCTCGCCGGCCGTCCGCCGCCGAGCACCGAGGCGTGGGGATGCGCAGGACTGGGTCGGTCGTGCTGGGGATGAGGCCGAACGTCTCCAGCGAGAGGGGGAGCGGGAGAACGTCGAGCCGCCCGACGAGGCCGACGTTCGTGCCGCCGCCCGCGACCAATGAACGGGCGGAACGCGTGCGGCTACCACCTCGGCATCACCACCGGCACCGACCGGGCGTTGGAGTACCGCTACGCCTACGACGCGGAGGCGCACCGCACGGTCGTCACCGACTCACTGGGCCACGACACCGTCTACCAGATCACGGAACCCTTCGAGCCGCCTGCCTCCGCTGACACCCCGCTGCGGTTCTCCGGGCAGTACCAGGACCGGGAGACCGGCTGGCATGACAACCTGTACCGGCACAACGACCCGGTGACCGCGCGGTTCACCTCAGCCGACCCCCTGGGGCTGGCGCCGGCGGGGAATGCTCGCGCCTACGTGCACAACCCGACCAACTGGGCCGACCCGCTGGGGCTTGCGCGTTGCACGCTCCCGCCACACCGTGCCCCGACGCCTGTATGCCCCTTCTGGAGAATCTGGGAATCAACTTCGCCCGCTCGGTGTGACAGTCCGGTGCCCGACGGCCGGGTCCCGCGTGGGGCGCGGGAGAGAGTGCGGAAAGCGGAAAGGACGGAGACAGTGATGCGGATCGAGGATCTCTTCCCTCTCGCCACACGGGTGCGGGAGCGGGCTGAGGTGCTCCGGCGCACCACCGATGTGACCTCGTACCGTCAGGCGGCGCGCGAGTTGGTGGATCTCGTCTTCACCGAGGACACGGAGTATCTGGACGCCTTGCCGCCAACCGTCGAGACGTCGCTGGTCCCGGCCCTGGAGTCGCTTGACCAGGTACTGGAGGCGGACCCGGCCACCGTTGACCCGGACGTGCTGGAGAACCGACTGCTGGTCGCGGCCATGTCGGCGCGGCAGTCGGTGATCGGCCAGTCGCACCTCGCGCCGCCCGAGCTGCGCGCGTTGATCCTCCGTCTCCCGGCCGGCCCGGCGGAGGCGGAGGAGCACTCACCGTCCGGGGAACGCGAAGGTTCGGTGGGTTGGAGATGCCGCCGGGCGGCGTTCGCCAGAACGGCGGACCCGCCGGGCCGTTGTCCCAGCGCCGCCGCCCGCACCTTCGCCGGCCGGTCGCGGAACGGGGGGCCGGCCGTTCGCCGCCGGGAGGCGCCGCTCAGGCCGTGTCGCGGACGACCAGCTCCGTCGGGAGGATCACCGCCGAGGTGTCCTCGCCCGCGATGCGGGCGAGGAGCACGCGGACCATCTCCTGACTGATGCGGTCCCACGGCTGCCGCACCGTCGTCAGCGCCGGCGCCGAGGCCAGCGCGGCGGCCGAGTCGTCGAAGCCGCCGACCGCGACCTGTTCGGGAACGGACCGCCCGGCGCGGGCCAGCGCCTCCAACGCGCCGCGCGCCATCAGGTCGGAGGCGACGAACAGGCCGTCCAGGTCCGGGTGTCGGGCCAGCAGCCGACGCGCGCCGGCGGCGCCGCTGGCGCGGCCGTAGTCGCCGGTCTCCACCAGCGACTCGTCGAACGGCAGCCCCGCCTCGGCCAGCACCTCGCGGAAGCCGGCCAGCCGGTCAACGCCGCCCGGGGTGTCCTGCGGCCCGGCGATGGTGCCGATCCGGCGCCGGCCGGCGGCCAGCAGATGGCGCACCATCTCCCGCGCGCCCTCCCGGTCGTCGGCCGCGACATGCGCCAGCCGGCCCGCGCGCGGGTCCATCGGCTTGCCGCAGGCGACCACCGGGATGCCGGCGCGGGCGAGTTGGGCGGCCACCGGGTCGCCGGTGTGGCTGGACACCAGCAGCACCCCGTCCACGTGCCCGGCCGTGACATAGCGCACGATCCGCCGTTGCTCGTCCCGCGAGCCGGCGATCATCAGCAGCAGCGGGATGTCGTGCGCGGCCAGCGCCTGCGTGCAGCCGCGCAGCAGCACGTTGAAGTTGGGGTCCTCGAAGAACCGCTCCTGCGGCTCGGTCAGCAGGAACGCCGCCGAGCCCGAGCGGCCGGTGATCAACGAACGCGCGTGCCGGTTGACGACATAGCCCGTCTTGCGGATCGCGGAGTTGACCGCCTCGGCGGCGGCCGGGCTGACATGGTGCCCGCCGTTGAGCACCCGCGAGACCGTGCCGCGCGAGACGCCGGCGACCCGCGCCACATCGTGGATCGTGGGGCGCTGACGTCGAACGGGGTTGCTCATGGTTCACGACTTTACGGCCCCCGACAGCAGGTCGAGGCTCCAGAAGCGTTGGACGAGGAGGAAGAGCGCGATCAGCGGCAGCACCGCCAGCAGCGCGCCGGTGATCACCAGCGTGTAGAGCGCGGGCGTGGTCGAGCCCTGGTTGAGCAGGGTGAACAGGCCCAGCGTCAACGGGAACTTCTCGTCGTCGCTCAACATGATGTACGGCAGCAGGAAGTTGTTCCAGATCGCCACGAACTGGAAGAGGAACACCGTCACCAGCCCCGGCAGCATCATCGGCAGCGCGATCGAGCGGAAGATCCGCCACTCGCCCGAGCCGTCCATCCGCGCCGCCTCCACCACGTCGGCCGGCACCGCGGCCGCCGCGTAGATCCGCGCCAGATAGATGCCGTAGGGGGAGAGCAGCACCGGCAGCAGCACGGCCAGGCGGCTGTCGGTGAGGTCGACCTCGGCCAGCAGGAGGTACTGCGGCACCGCCAGGATCACCGGCGGCATCAGCACCCCGGCCAGCAGCACGTTGAAGATCGTCTCCCGTCCGGGGAAGCGGTAGAGCGCCAACGCGTAGCCACCCAGCGCCGAGACCGCGCAGGACAGCAGCGCGCCAAGACCCGCGTAGAGCGCCGAGTTGACCATCCAGCGCCAGTAGATCCCGTCCCGGTAGCCGTGCAGGTCGGAGACGTTCTCCCACAGGCCGCTGCCGGGCGCGAAGGTGAACGTCGAGAACAGCTCGTCGCCCGCCTTGGTCGCCGCGATCGCGACCCAGGCCACCGGCAGCAGGCAGTAGAGCGCGCCCAGCAGCAGCGCGGCGGTCGGCAGCGGGGCGAACCGGCGCGGACGACGGGCGCCGCCGCCCTCGGATGCCGGGCGGGCGTTCGCGGGGCTCGCGGCGTCCACGGTGTTCAGGGGGCTGGCGGTGCTCATCGGGCGTTCTCCTCGCGGCGGTCGCGGGCGGTGGCCAGCCGCAGGAAGCCGAACGAGAGCACCAGCGTGACCAGGGCGATCACCACGGCGGTCGCGGCGGCGGCGTGGATGTCGCCGCCGGTGAACGCGTCCTCGTAGACCTTCATCAGCGGGGACCAGGTGGTGGACAGGCTGTTGGTCAACGGCCGGAGCGTCGTCGGCTCGTTGAACACCTGGAGGGTGGCGATGATCGAGAAGAAGAAGGTGAGCACCAGCGAGGGCAGCACCATCGGGATCTTGATCCGCAGCGCGGTCTGGAGCGGGGTGCAGCCGTCCAGCCGCGCCGCCTCGTGCACCTCGGCGGGGATGGCGCGCAGCGCGGTGTAGATCACGATCATGTTGAAGCCGGTGCCGCCCCAGATCGCGATGTTCGCCAGCGCGCCGAACAGCGGCGCCCCGTCGAGCAGGTCGGGCGCCGGCAGGCCCACCGCCTCCAGCGCGTCGGTGAGCGGGCTGACCGACGGCAGATAGAGGAAGCCCCACAGCAGCGCGGCGATCACGCCCGGCACGGCGTACGGCAGGAAGATCGTCAACCGGCCGAACCGCCGCCCGCGCACCCGCTCGTCGTCCAGCAGCAGCGCGAAGAACAGCGCGAGGCCCAGCATCACCGGCACCACGATCGCGCCGTAGCCCAGCACCCGCAGCGCGCCGGCCAGCAGCTCGGAATCGGTCAGCGCGCGGCGGTAGTTGGCCAGCCCGGCCCACACCTCCTCCCGGCCGTCGGGGCCCAGGCCCAGGCCGACGATCTGGACCTTACGGACGCTGAGGTAGAGCGCGTAGCCGATGGGCAGCGCGAAGAACAGCGCGAAGAGCGCGGCGGTGGGCGCCAGGAAGCCGTAGGGCGCCAGGCGGGCGGAGGTGGCGCGCGCCGAGGCGCCTCCGCGCCGGCGCGCTGGGGCTTCCGCGCCGGGCGCGCGCCCCGGGGCGCTCACTGGACGACCTCGAAGCCGAGCCGGTCCATGTCGTCGAAGGTGGTCTGTTGCATCTCGGCCAGGGCCTCCTCGAAACCGGCGCGGCGGCCGGCCGCCGCGCCGAAGGCGTTGTTGAACGCGCTGTAGGCGACGGTGACGTTCGGCCCCCAGGCGGCGGGCGCAGCGCCCTCGGCCACCTCGGCGACGGTCTCGTAGAACTCGGGCTGGTTGGCGAGGAACGGCGGCGGCGCGGCGAGGGCCTCGCCGGTCTGCGCCGCCGTCGCCGCCGGGTAGATCCCGCAGGTCTGGACGAGGGCGGTCAGCGCCTCGGGGTCGGTGTTGAGCCAGACCGCGAACTCGGCGGCCTCGGCCCGGTGTTCGGAGTCGGTGGTGACGGCCGTGGTGGAGCCGCCCCAGCTGCCGGTGACGTTGGCGCCCGGCTCCCACTGCGGCAGCGGGGCCGCCTCCCAGGTGCCCTCGGTGTCGGGGGCGGCCGTGGCCAGGGTGCCGGGCGCCCAGACGCCGCTGATCCAGGCGATCTGCCGGCCCTCGTTGAGCGCCTGGTTCCAGGCGGGGGTGTACATCGGCTGGTTGTCCACCAGTTCCTCGGCGACGAGTTCCTCCCAGAACGCGCTCACCCGGCGGCCCGCCTCGTCGTCGATGGCGACCCGCCAGCGGTCGGTCTCGGTGGTCCACCACTGGGCGCCGGCCTGTTGGGCCAGGCCGGCGAAGAGGCCGGCGTCGTTGGCGGAGAACGTGGTCAGCCGGCGGTCCGGGTCGATCTCCCGCAGCGCTCGGGCGGTCTCGGCGAACTCGTCCCAGGTCTCCGGCACGCTCAGCCCGAACTCCTCGAAGAGGTCGGCGCGGTAGAAGAACAGCAGCGGCCCCGAGTCCTGCGGGAGCGCGTAGACGGCGTCGGTGCCGAGGGTGACCTGCTGCCAGACGGCCGGGGTGAACGCGTCCTCGACGCCGGCGACCTCGGCGGAGATGTCGGCGGTGACGTTGTTGCTGGCCAGGGTGGGCAGCGCCTGGTACTCGGCCTGCACCAGGTCGGGCGCCGTGCCGGCCTGGGCGGCGGTGACCGTCTTGGTCACCAACTCGTCGCCGCTGGCCTGCTTCTTGACCGTGACCTGAACGTCCGGGTTCGCCTCGTTCCAGAGTTCGACAACCTCCTCCATCCCGGGCGCCCAGGCCCAGTAGGTGAGGCGAACGGCCCCGTCGTCGGCCGCGCCGCAGCCCCCGAGCGCGGTGGCCGTCAGCAGCGTCGCGACGCAGGTGGCGGTCGCGCGGTGACGCATGGTCCCTCCCGAGGGGTGGTGCGGCACGGCGTATGCCGCATGGCACGGCCGCCGTGGCGCATGACTGTGAACGTGCACAGTGAAGAAATGTTTCGGCCACTTGTCAACCGTTGGGTACTTGAGGTTTCGTGGAGCTGCACGGCGGGTCATGCTGTGCACGTTCACATGAAGCGGGAGAGGAATCCATGCCGCACGCCACCCCCAGAGGGCTGGGCCGACTCGCCTTTGGCGGCGACTACAACCCGGAGCAGTGGCCGGAGGAGGTGTGGCGTGAGGACATCGCCCTGATGCGGCAGGCCGGGGTGAACCTGGTCAGCCTCGGCATCTTCAGCTGGGCGCGCCTTGAACCCAGGCCCGGCGCGTTCGACTTCGGCTGGCTGGACCGGGTGATCGAGCTGCTGCACGCGGCGGAGATCAGGATCGACCTGGCCACGCCGACGGTGGTGCCGCCCGCCTGGTTCTACCGGGAACACCCGGAGGCGCTGCCGGTCAGCCGCGACGGCACCCGCTGGGCCTTCGGCTCGCGCGGCGCGATCTGCCACAGCTCACCGGCGTACCGGGAGGCGATCACCGGGATCGTCACCGCGCTCGGCGAACGGTACGGGCGGCACCCGGCGTTGGCGATGTGGCACGTGCACAACGAGTACGGGGTGCCGGTGCTGGAGTGCTACTGCGACGTCTCAGCCGCGCACTTCCGCCGCTGGCTCGCCGAGCGGTACGGGAGCCTGGACGCGCTCAACGAGGCGTGGGGGACGGCGTTCTGGGGGCAGGGCTACGGCGACTGGGAGGAGATCCAGCCACCCCGGCTCACCCCGACCGTCGCCAACCCGGCGCAGCGGCTGGACTTCGCGCGGTTCGCCAGCGACAGCGCGCTGGCCAACTTCCGCCACGAGCGCGAGCTGCTGCGCGAGCTGTCCCCGGGGACGCCGGTGACCACCAACTTCATGGTCTCGCCGACCCAGTGCGACTCCATGGACTACTGGGCCTGGGGCCGCGAGGTGGACCTGGTCACCAACGACCACTACCTGGTCGCCGAGGAGGACCGGAACCACATCAACCTCGCCATGGCCGCCGACCTCAGCCGCTCGGTGGGCGGGGGCCGGCCCTGGCTGTTGTTGGAGCACTCCACGAGCGGGGTCAACTGGCAGCGGCGCGGCATCGCCAAGCGGCCGGGGGAGATGGCGCGCAACAGCCTGGCGCATGTGGCGCGCGGCTCCGAGGGCGCGCTGTTCTTCCAGTGGCGGGCCTCTCGGGCGGGCGCGGAGAAGTTCCACTCGGCGATGGTGCCGCACGCCGGCACGGACAGCAGGATCTGGCGCGAGGTCGTGCAACTCGGCTCCGACCTGGGGCGGTTGGCCGAGATTCGCGGGAGCGAGACGGTCGCCGACGCGGCCGTGGTGTGGGACTGGCAGTCGTGGTGGGCGCAGAAGCTGGAGTGGCGGCCCAGCGAGGACCTGGACACCCGCGAGCGCGCCGAGGCGTTCTACGCGGCGCTCTACGACCGTCATCTGACGGTCGACTTCGTCCCGCCGGAGGACGGGGCGCTGGACGGCGGGGCGTTGGACCGCTACCCGCTGGTGGTCGTGCCCGCGCTCTATCTGGCGAGCGCGCGGGCGGGGGAGCGGCTGCGCCGCTATGTGGAGGGCGGCGGAACGCTGCTGGTCTCCTACTTCTCCGGGATCGTGGACGAGCACGACGCCGTGCACCCGGGGCCGCATCCGGGCGCGCTGCGCGGGGTGTTGGGGCTGACCGTCGAGGAGTTCCAGCCGCTGCACGCGGGGCGCGCGGTGCGGCTGACCGGCTCCGAGGGCGTCCCCGACCTGTCCGCCGACACCTGGGCGGAGACCGTGGTGACCCGGGGCGCCGAGCCGGTCTGGCGGTATGCCGACGGGCCGGCGGCCGGCGGGCCGGCCGTGACCCGGCACCGGCTGGGCGAGGGCACCGCCTGGTACGTCTCGGCGCGGCTGGGGCGGGACGACCTGGACGCGGTGCTGGCGTTGGCGCTGGCCGACGCCAGGCTGCCGGACCGGGACGAGCTGCCCCGCGACCTGGAGGTGGTGCGCCGCCGGGGCGGGAGCGGCGCCGTCTACCTGTTCGCGATCAACCACAACGACGCCGAGGTCACCATGCCGCTGCCCGGCGCGGGCGTCGAGCTGCTGACCGGGGCGGATGTCGCCGGGAAGCTCGGCGTCCCGGGCGGCGGGGTGCGGGTGGTGCGCCTGGCGGGGTGACCGGCGGCGGAAGGGACGCGGCGGGAGCCGGCCCCGCGCGCCGCACAGACGGAACGACTCGATCGGACAAGGGAGTTCATGATGGGTACGTCCAGCACGTTCAACGCGTCCAGCACGTCCAACGCGTTCGGCGCGGGTGACGGGAGGGCCCGGAGCGGGGGCACCAGCAGGCGGGCGGTGCTGCGCGGGGCCGGCGCGGCGCTGGCCGCGCCGTTGGCCTGGCCGCTGCTGGCCGGCGGGGTCGCCCGGGCCGCCGACGGGCCGATCAGGGGCGTCGACGTCTCCTCGCTGCCGAAGGCGGAGGACCTGGGCGCGGTCTTCCGCCGGGCCGACGGCAGCACGGCCGACGCGCTGACCATCCTCGCCGAGAACGGCGCCAACTGGGTGCGGCTGAAGGTCTGGGTCAACTCCCCTGACGGCTACCACGACACCGCCCGCATCGCCGCGCTGGCCCGGCGGGCCGCAGCGCTGGGGATGGAGATCCTGGTCGACTTCCACTACTCGGACAGCTGGGCCGACCCCGGCCAGCAGCACAAGCCGGCCGCCTGGGCCGGGTTGGACGCGGCCGGCCTGGAACGGGCCGTCGCCGAGCACACCTCGGCCGTGCTGGGCGCGCTGGTCGAGCAGGGCACCCCGGCCGGCATGGCGCAGATCGGCAACGAGATCAACGCCGGGATGCTCTGGCCCGACGGCTCGACGGACGACTTCGACCGGCTGGCCGCGCTGCTGACCGCCGGCGCCGAGGCCGCCGCCGAGGTCTCGCCGAGCACCCGCAGGGCGCTGCACCTGGCCGAGGGCGGCGACAACGCGCTCTTCCGCTGGTGGTTCGACAACGCCACGGCCCGCGCGGTGCCGTTCGAGGTGATCGCGCTGTCCTTCTACGGCTACTGGCACGGCACCCTGCCGGAACTCCAGGCCAACCTCCATGACCTGGTGGCCCGTTACGACCGTGACGTGGTGGTGGTCGAGACGGCCTACCCGTTCACGCTGGGCAGCGACGACGACCACGAGGACATCATCGGCGAGGAGTCCCAGCTGGTCGCCGGCTACCCGGCCACCCCGGAGGGCCAGCTGCGGTGGGTGCGGGACATCGCCTCCGTGGTCGCCGGCGTGCCGGGCGGGCGGGGCCTCGGCGTCTTCTACTGGGAGCCGGCGTGGACGGCCGTGGCCGGCAACGGCTGGGACCCGGCCGACCCCGCCTCCGGCAACGCCTGGGAGAACCAGGCCGTCTTCGACTACCAGGGCACGGTGCTGCCGGCCGCCGGCTGGTAGCCGGGGCGGCCCGTCGGGGGGCCGGTGGCTCAGGTCTGCCGCACCGGCGCGTAGGCGTCCGCGTCCAGGCCGAACGTCCATGCCACCCCCTCCCGCGCGGTCCGCGTGCCGGGCGGCACCCGCAGCCAGTAGACGCGGTGGGTGCCGTCCGGCTCGGGCGTGGAGTTGACCACCTCGACCATGGCCACGTCCTCGTCGCCCGGCAGCGCGATCCGCCACAGCACCCCCGTCTCGTCCCGGTGGACCGGCCGGGCGCCGGACTCGGCCAGATAGCGGTCGTAGCCGTAGTGTTCGAGCATCACGCGGCGCAGCTCCGCGTTCTCCTCCGCCCTGATCCGTTCGGGCGTCAACGCGTCCAGCCGGTCGAGAAACTCGCCCGGCACCGGCAGCCCGCGCCAGGCGTGGAGCGCGAACCCGTCCGGGTAGGCCAGGGCGGGCCCGTCCGCCCGGTCCAGCCGGCCGGCCTCGTCCCGGTGCAGCTCGGCCGGGCGCTCGCTCAGCACCGCGATCCGCTCGTAGGGCCACCACCAGCCGGCCGAACGGGCCACGGCCGCCAGCCCGTCGAGCCCCGAGCCCGAGCCCGGGCCCGGGCCCGGGCCCGGCTCCAGGGCCGCCAGCCAGGCCGCGTCCTGCTGGCCGAGCACCGCGTCCAACAGCAGCACCCGCAGCGCGGGCTCCTCCCGGCGGTCGGGCGCCAACTCGGCGAGCGCGGCCGCCCGCACCCGCTCCACCAGCGGCGCCGTGGCCTCCCACAGCTCGGCGCCGGTGGCGCGCCAGTGCGCCGACCAGCCCGAAGGACCCAACAGGCCGTGCAGGCGCGCGCGTTGGGTGGCCACCGGCCGGTCGCGCACGGCGGCCCGCACGCTCGCGCCCCGCTCGCCGCCGGAGCCGTCCCGCAGCAGCCGCACCGCGGCCAGCGGGGAGTCCACCCACACCACCGAGGCGGGCTCCGCCAGACCCGCCCGCCGGTAGGCCAGCCGGACGCCCTCCTCGGCGGCCCTCCGCTCGCCCGGCCCCGTGGCCAGAGCCACCGCACGCCAGTCCACCCGCTCGTTCATCGCGTTCCTCCCCTTCGTCGTCCCCGTCATCGCCGCACCCCTCAACTCCCGATCCATCCCCGGACTGCCGAACCGGCGGCGCCTAGTCCGCCACGACCCGCACCGAGCCCGGCACGTACTCGCGTTGCCGCACCACGCGGTACCAGCCTCGGGGCAGCGAGATCGCCGCGTGCTCCTCGTGCACCACCCGCGCGCCCTCCGGGACATGGAGCAGCGCCGGGCCGAACGCCCCGCCCTCGCGCACCAGTCGGCCGGGGCCGACCACCGCGTGCGCGTGCCCCGTCGCCTCGCCCAGCGCGAGGACCAGCCGCCCCCGCCCGTCGCGCGGCTCGGCGGCGGCCGACCCGGCCCCCTCCGGCACGGCCGCCTCGTCCAACGGCACGATCAACACGTCTCCCTGCCGGTACACGGCTCTCCCTTCCGTCGTCGGCACCCGTCGTGCCACGACCACGAACAGTGATACGGACCGTAGACGAGGGCACTGACAACGACCCGCGCCCACCGGTCGACGCGGGGTCACCGACCGTGTTGTCAGTGGCGCTTGGTAGAACTCCCGTACCGACCCATCCATGGGACGGGCCCACACGACGACGAGGAGCGGGCGCGGTATGACCATCGGAGACCACCTGGAAGAGTTCCACGGCCTGCCCGCCGTCGACTTCCCCGAAGAGGCCAACGGACCCGAGGGCGCGGCCGGCCTGCCGGCCGCCGACGAGGCGGCCTGGCGGGTCGCCATCTCGTCCTGGGAGGCCAAGGAGGAGTGGCAGGCCGCCTTCGCCCGCTTTCTCGCCACCGTGGACACCACCCGTGTGCGGGCGCTGATCGTCGGCTCCTGGGGCGAGTCCTACGAGAACCGCCCGACGGCCGTGATCAGCGCGATTCTCGACGCGCGGGACCGACTGCCGGCGCTGCGCGCCATCTTCCTCGGCGACATCGTGATGGAGGAGGCGGAGATCTCCTGGATCTACCAGGGGCGGGTGACCGATCTGCTGGAGGGTTTCCCGGAGTTGGAGGAGTTCGGCGTCCGGGGCGGCACCGAGCTGGAGTTCGCGCCCGTGCGGCACGAGCGGCTGCGGAAGCTGGTCGTCGAGACCGGCGGGATGCCGGCCGAGGCGGTGCGCGGGGTGGGGGCCAGCGAGTTCCCCGCGCTGACCCACCTCGAACTGTGGCTGGGCACCCCGGAGTACGGCGGGGACGCCGAGGTGGCCGACCTGATGCCGATCCTGGCGGGCGACCGGCTGCCGGCGTTGAAGCATCTGGCGCTGTGCAACAGCGAGATGCAGGACGCGGTCTGCGCCGCCGTCGCCTCGGCCCCCGTGGTGGCGCGGCTGGAGACGCTGGACCTGTCGATGGGCGTGCTCACCGACGACGGGGCGAGCGCACTGCTGACCGGCCAGCCGCTGACCCATCTGACGTCGCTTGACCTCTCCTACAACTACCTGAGCGAGGCGCTGCGCACCCGGCTGCGGGAGACCCTGGAGCCGGCCGGCGTGGAGCTGGACCTGGACGCGAGCGGCGCTGAGGAGGACGAGGACGGTGACGGCGACGTCTGGCGCTTCGTCGCGGTGGGTGAGTGACACGGCCCCGGCGGCGCGCCCCCATCGCCTGGCCGTCGTCGGGAACCCGGAGAACCGGCGGGTGACCCACTTCCTGCGGGCGGCCGAGGCGGCGGGACACGACCGGCCCCGGGTCGTGCCCTGGGCCCGGGTGCTGCGCGAGGGCGGCCACGCGTTCGCCGACGACGAGGTGGTGCGGCTGGACTCGCCGGGGGAGAACGCCGAGGTGGACCTGCTGCTGCGCGGCGTCGACGACCCGACGCGGGTGGAGGGCTCGGCCACCTGGTACGCCCGGCTGCTGGCCGCCGTCCGCTCGCTGCGCGGCGGGGTGCGGCTGGACGACCCGGACGAGCTGGCGGTGCTGTTCGACAAGCGGCTGACCCACGCCCGGCTGGCCGAGGCGGGCGTGCCGGTGCCGCCCTCGCCCACCTCCGGCGGGGCGCGCCCGGTGCGCGGCTGGGACGAAGTCCTGGCGGCGGCACGGGAGGTGGGCGCCGCCCGGTTCTTCGTGAAGCCGGCGCACGGCTCCTCGGGCTCGGGCGTGCTGGCCGTCGAGACCACGGCGGCCGGCCGGGTGCGGGCGACCACCCCGGTGGAGATGGCGCCGGACGGCCGGCTGCACAACACGCTGCGGCCCCGCCGCCTGACCGAGGAGCGGGCCGTCGCCGCCGTGGTGGACGCGCTCGCCCCCGACGGGCTGCACATCGAGCAGTGGGTGCCCAAGGCGAGCCTCGACGGGCGGGCGACCGACCTGCGGGTGGTGGTCGTGGCCGGCCGCGCCACCCACGCCGTGGCCCGCACCAGCCGCCTGCCGTTGACCAACCTCCATCTCGGCGGCGCCCGGGGCGAGTTGGCGGCGGTCCGCGAGCGCGCCGGGGAGCGCTGGGCGGAGGCGCTCGCGGTCTGCGAGCGGGCCGCAGCCCGCTTCCCCGGCACGCTCTGCGTCGGGGTGGACCTGCTGCCGGCCGCCGGCTGGCGCCGGTTCCTCGTCGGCGAGGTCAACGCCTTCGGCGACCTGCTCCCCGGGCTGACCGGGCTGCCGGGCGGCCCGGCGGAGGGTCTGGACACCTATGGCGCGCAGCTCGCCGCCCTCCCGGCCGCGTTGCCCCTGGCGCCCCCGTTGAACGAGTCGAACGAGCCGAACGAGCGGCCGAGGAGCGCACACCATGCCGCACGCTGAGACACCGGAGGTTCGTTCCGCCGCGCCGGCCGCCGGTTCCGCCGCCCCCGACCTGGCCGACCCCGACATGAACGCCGTCGTCGGCCGCGACGACCTGCTGCTGCTCACCCTCGACACCCTCCGCCACGACGTGGCCGTCGAGTTGGCCGCCGCCGGCCGGCTGCCGCACCTCGCCGCCCACCTCCCCGGCGGCACCTGGGAGGAGCGGCACGCCCCGGCCAGCTTCACCTACGCCTCCCACCAGGCCATGTTCGCGGGCTTCCTGCCCACGCCCGCCCGGCCCGGGCCGCATCCGCGCCTGTTCGCTGCCCGGTTCGCCGGCAGCGAGACCACCGCCGACGGCACCTTCGTCTTCGACGCGCCCGACCTGCCCACGGCGCTGGCCGAGCGCGGCTACCACACGGTGTGCGTCGGCGGCGTCGGCTTCTTCAACCAACAGGGCGCGCTGGGCCGGGTGTTGCCCGACCTGTTCGCCGAGAGCCACTGGGAGCCGGAGTTCTCCGTCGCCTCGCCCACCTCCTTCGAGGCGCAGGTCAGCAGGGTGGAGGAGGTCGTGGCCCGACTGCCGGCCGAGCGGCGGCTGTTCCTCTTCCTCAACGTCTCGGCGCTGCACCAGCCCAACTGGTTCCATCTGCCCGGCGCGACCCGGGAGGCCGGCGACACCCGGGCCAGCCACGCGGCGGCCCTGGAGTACGTGGACCGCCATGTGGGCCGGCTGTTCGCCGCGCTGCGCGCCCGGCGCCGCTGCTTCGCCATCGTCACCTCCGACCACGGCACGGCCTACGGCGAGGACGGGTACACCGGCCACCGCCTCGGCCACCCGGCGGTCTGGACCGTTCCCTACCGCCACTTCTTCCTGGAACCCACGAAGTCCCAGGAGCCCCCGCAGTCCCCGCCGTCCCCGGAGCCGCCGGCATGACCACCACCGCAGCGCCCGTCCGCCCCTACCAGCACTACGTCTACGCCTACCCGCACAAGACCGCCTACCGCCCGCTGCCCGACCGGCCGGCGCTGGCCGACGTCTGGGCGGGCGAGCCGCGCGACGCGCTCTCGTTCTACGTCCACATCCCGTTCTGCGAGGTGCGGTGCGGGTTCTGCAACCTCTTCACCCGGGTCGGCGCGCCCGAGGGGCTGACCGGCCGCTATCTCGACGCGCTGGAGCGGCAGGCGGTCGCGGCGCGGGAGGCGTTGGGCGACGCGGCGCCGGCGCGGTTCGCCAACGCGGCGTTCGGCGGCGGCACCCCGACCTTCCTGGAGGCGGACGAGCTGACGCGGCTGTGCGACATCGCCGAACAGCGCATGGGAGTGGACCTCCGGGCGATACCGCTCTCCGTCGAGGCGTCCCCGGCGACCGCGACGGCCGACCGGCTGGCCGTGCTCGCCGAGCGGGGCGCGACCCGGCTCAGCCTGGGCGTGCAGTCCTTCGTCGAGGCCGAGGCGCGGGCGGCGGTGCGCCCCCAGCGGCGCGCCGACGTCGAGGCGGCGCTGGGCCGGATCAGGGAGGCGACCATCCCGGTGCTCAATATCGATCTGATTTATGGCATCGACGGTCAGACGCCGGCCAGTTGGCGCCACTCGCTGGACGCCGCGCTGGCCTGGCGCCCGGAGGAGGTCTACCTCTACCCGCTCTATGTCCGCCCGTTGACCGGCCTGGGCCGCCGCGCCGACTCCGGCACGGGCCCGCCGGCGGCCGAACCGGAGTGGGACCGCGAGCGCCTGGCGCGCTACCGCGAGGGCCGCGACCACCTGCTCGCGCACGGCTACGAGCAGCGCTCGATGCGGATGTTCCGCCGGGCCGACGCGCCCGAGCAGGGCCCCGACGACCACGCCTGCCAGACCGACGGCATGGTCGGCCTGGGCTGCGGCGCCCGTTCCTACACCTCGACCCTGCACTACGCCTTCGACTACGCCGTCGCCATGCCGGAGATCCGGGGCATCATCGACGCCTACGCCGCCACCACGGACTTCTCCCGCGCCCGCCACGGCCGCCGCGTCGACGAGGACGAGGCGCGCCGCCGCCATCTGCTCCAGTCCCTGCTCCAGGCGGCGGGGCTGCCCGTCGCCGAGTACCGGGAGCGGTTCGGCACCGCGCCGCAGGACGACTTCCCCGAGGAGCTGGGGGAGTTGGCGGACCGGGGCTGGCTCGCCGAGGAGGACGCCGGCCGGCTGCTGCGGCTGACCCCCGAGGGGCTGGCGCACTCCGACGCGGTGGGGCCCGCGTTCTTCTCGCCCGCCGTCCGCGCGGCGATGGCCGCCCACGAGCCGCGATGACGAGATGAGGAGCACCGTGCACCTGACCGTCCTCTACCGGGGCCCGCTGGCCTCCTGCGACTACGACTGCCCCTACTGCCCGTTCGCCAAGCGGCGCGACACCCCCGCCCAACTCCGCGCCGACCGGGCCGCGTTGGAGCGGTTCACCGGCTGGGCCACCGGGCGTCCCGAGGAGCGGCTGTCGATCCTGTTCACGCCGTGGGGCGAGGGCCTGACGCGCTCCTGGTACCGCCGCGCCCTGGTCGAGCTGTCGCACGCCCCGGGGGTGGCGCGGGTGGCGATCCAGACCAACCTCAGCTGCCGCACCGGCTGGCTCGCCGAGGCCGACCGGGACACCCTGGCGCTGTGGTGCACCTACCACCCGGGGCAGACGCCCCACGAGCGGTTCCTGGCCAGGACGCGCGAACTGGCCGCCCTGGGCGTCCGGTTCAGCGTCGGCGTCGTCGGCCTGCCCGAGCACCTGGCCGCCGCCCGGCGGCTGCGCGCCGAGCTGCCCGGGCACGTCTACCTCTGGGTGAACGCGGCCGAGGGCCACCGCTACCGGGACGCCGAGGCCGACGACTGGACGGAGATCGACCCGCTCTTCCCGTTCAGCCGCGACCCGCACCGCTCCGCCGGCCGCCCCTGCCGCACCGGCGACACGGTGGTCTCCGTCGACGGCGAGGGCACCGTCCGCCGCTGCCACTTCGTCCGCGACGCCCTGGGCAACCTCTACGACGGCTCCTACCGCGCCGCCCTCGCCCCGCGCCCCTGTCCGCTGGCCGTCTGCGACTGCCACATCGGCTATGTCCACCTCGAGACGCTGCCGCTCTACGACGCCTTCGCCGGCGGCGTCCTGGAACGCGTCCCGACGCCCGAGGCGCTCGCCAACCCCGGTGTCTTCCTGGGGGTCCCCCTGCCTCTCCGAAGAGGAGCGACCAGGGACTCATCGGATCTCTCGGCGGGTCTTCCGGTGGATCTACCGGCCGGGGCCGGGGCTGGCCCGCACGCTCGACCGCTGCCCTGACGGGCACCGAACAGGAGGCCGCCGCAGGGGAGTTCACCCTCACGACCGCCGTTCCGCTCGGCGTGAACAACGCGCCCTCGTCGGCCTGACGGCCCTCGCCACCGTGGCGGGCCCGGGCGTTCAGGGCTCGGGCGTTCAGGGCTCGGGGGGCGAACCCGTACACCCGGTGACAAGCGGATGACAAAGGACGAGCACCGATGCCAGAGTATGACCGTGATGCCCCCGCCCCCGCACTCCGTCCCGGACGCCGCCCACGCGGCCGCCGAGGTGATCGAGCTGCTGGAGGTGCTCTGGGAACGCGGCAGAGACCCCGCCCCGCCGGCGCCCGTCTCCGCCTCCCAACTGCGGGTCCTCTACGTCCTGGAGCGCGAGGAGGGGATCAACCTCCGCGCCCTGGGTGAGGTGTTGGGCTCGGCGCCCTCCTCGGTCAGTCGGCTCTGCGACCGGCTCCAGGCGGTCGGCCTCGTCGAGCGCGAGCCGAGCCCCGCCAGCCGCCGCGAGCTGCGGCTGGCGCTGACGCCGAGTGGACGCCGCTTCCTGGCCGAGCTGCGCACCCACAGGGAACGGGAGTTGAACGCGGTGGTCGCCGCCATGGCGCCGGGCGCGCGCCGAGCCCTGGCCGAGGGGCTGGCCGGGTTCCGGGCCGCCGTCGAGCGGACGACGCCCGCCCTCGGGGCGCGGGCCGAGGGCCGACCGGCCAGGTCGGCGTAGTCTCGGCGTGATGCGCGTCAACACCCCCCGGCCGGGCGGCGAAGGAACGACTCCCTCGCTGGTGGTCGGCCGGCTTCCGACCGTGGCGGCAGGAACGCTAACATTTGCCGAACGGCAACTATCGGCGTGTGTGCGGTTCCTGAGGGGGGTTTCCCGCAGAGGTCCCGGCAGTCGGCGACGCCCCAAGACGTCCAACGGGGAGAGCGATCCTCCGGTGCGCCCGGAGCGACGACCCGGTACGAGAGGGTTTGATGTGAGTGCCATCGAGTCGGCGGGACGGGAACGCGTCGTCGTTCACGCCCCGCGCGACCACGGAGCGGAGACCACCGAGAACCGGGGCCGGCTCCGGATCGACCGGGGTGTGCTGGTCGCCGGCCTGCCGGAGGAGTTGGACGACCGCTCGGCGACGGCGTCCCCGGCGGAGCCCACCGCACGCGGCGCCATCACCCCCGTGGGGCTCGGCCCGCGCCCGGACGGCGTGGAGACCGCGCCGACCGCCGAACGTGGAATGGCCGCCCTGGGCCGCTTCCGCACCGCATCTTCCCAGGAGGCCGGACATGGTGACGATGCCGGATGAGCCGGTGGTGCGGCTGGCCAGCCGCCAGCCCCCGGCCAACGGAACGGTGACCAGCCGCACCGAGCTGCCCGTGCGCGTCGAGGAGGACCTGCTGGAGGCCCGGCACGCGGTGCGGGCCGCCGCGCTCGCCGTCGACCTGGGCTTGGTGGACCAGACCCGGGTGGTCACCGCCGCCAGCGAACTCGTGCGCAACGCCTATATCCACGGCGGGGGCGGCACCCTGGTGATCGAGCGGCTCGACCGGCGCGGCCGGCTGGGCATCCGGCTCACCGTCACCGACCAGGGGCCCGGCATCCCCGACCTCGACGCCGCCCTGGACGACGGCTTCAGCACCGGCCCCGGGCTCGGCCACGGCCTGGGCGGCGCCCGGCGGCTCATGCACGAGTTCGAGGTGCTCAGCCCGCCCGAGGGCGGCACCACGGTTCGGGCCACCCGCTGGGCGGCCGGGTAGCGCGGGTGACCGGCGCCGCCACCCCGAACCGGCCTGCCCGCCGGGTGCGGATCGACCACCCCTCGGCCACCCACCTCGCACTGGTTGCCGCCGACCCGGGCTCCGGCATCCCCGACGTTCGGCCCGACGTTCGGCCCCGCTCGCCGCGCCGGGCCCGGGGCCGGGCCGGACGCCGTTCCGCCGCCCGCGCGACGACGCCACGGCCGTCGCGATCCCCACCTGAAGGCCACACCCCCACGATGACGAGCCCAGCGAATCCAGCGAATCCAGCGAGCCCATGACCAGCCACGAGCGCCACGAGCGCCACGACAGCCACCGTTTCACCAGCCTCGCCGAACTGCGCCGCGCCGTGCGGGGGATCGCCCGGCGCCACGGCCTGCCCGTCGACCTCCGCGCCCGGCTGGTCGTGTCGGCCAGTGCCGTCGCCGGCGTGGAGCTGGCCGCCGGCCGCCCCGTCGTGTTGGAGAGCGCCGTGCGCCGCGCCGCCGCGCGCCCCCCGCTGCTGACCGTCGCCTGCCGCTGGACGGACCGCGACGCCGTGCCCGACCTGGCCGAACTCCCGCTGCCCGCCGAGGTGTTGGCCGACGGTTCGGTCCGCTGGGAGATGCCCGTCACCTGGTCGGGGCGCCCCCAGCAGGAGGGCCCCGAGGACGAGGCGCTGGAGCACGAACTCCAGCACGCGCTGGCCAGGGCCGACGCGTTGGCCGCCGACCACCGCCGGCTCCAGCACGAACTCTCTGAGACCAACAGCGGGGTGCTCGCCCTCTACGTCCAACTGGAGGAACGCGACGAGCGGTTGCGGCGCGCCCACGGCCAGACCCTGCGCGAGCTGGAGGACGCCCTGCGGCCCCCGCCCGTCGAGGTCGAGGGCGTGGAGATGGCCGTGCACTACGCGCCCGCCGGCACCGACGCCCCCACCGGCGGCGACCTCTACGACTGGTTCACCCTGCCCGACGGCTCGATCCACATCACCGTGGTCGACGCCCTCGGCCACGGCGTCGCCAGCACCCGTTCCGCGCTCAACGTCACCCACGCCGTGCGCACCCTGGTCCTCGAAGGCCACCGCCTCGACCGGGTGGTGGAACGCACCGACGAGGTGCTGCTGCCGTTCGACCCGGCGCTGATGGCGACGCTGCTGCTGGTGCGGATCGACCCGGTCAGCGGCGCGGTCACCCTCGCCAACGGCAGCCACCCGCCCGCGCTGCTGCTGCGCGGCGACGGGCGGCACGGCTATCTGGAGCTGAAGGGGCGCGGGATCGGCTTCCCCATGGCCGGCAGCGACGAGATGCTCAACACCCGCCTCGACCCCGGTGACCTGCTCGTTCTCTATACCGACGGGCTCACCGAGAGCCGCAGGAACCCGCTGGAGGGCGAGGCCAGGCTGGTCGAGGCCGCCGCCCGGAACGCGCGGCGGCCGATCGACGAGATTCCAGGCCGGCTCGCCGACGAGATGCACACCGTGATCCTGCACCCGGACGACACCCTGGCGTTGGCGATCCGCCGCACCGCGCCGCCGGGCGCCGTCCCCGGCGGCGCGGGCGACTACGGTGAGCGCGATGGACACCCCTGAACCGCTCGCCGGCCCGCCCGAGGCCGTCGGCCCGCCCGAGGCCGTCGGCCGGCCCCGGGTCCTGCTCTCCTGCGCCGCGTCCCTCGACGGCTTCATCGACGACCGCACCGACCGCCGGCTGGTCCTGTCCAACGCCGAGGACCTGGACCGGGTGGACGCGGTCCGGGCCGCCTCGGACGCGATCCTGGTCGGCGCGGCCACCGTCCGCGCCGACGACCCCCGGCTGCTGGTGCGCTCCGCCGAGCGCCGTGCCGCCCGCGAGGCGGCCGGGCTGCCGGCCGAACCGGCCCGGGTCGTGCTCACGGCGGGCGGCCAACTCGACCCGGCCGCCCGGGTGTTCACCGTGGGCACCGAGCGGCCGCTGGTCTACTGCCCGGGCGAACGCGTCCCGGTCACGGCGGCCCGGCTCGGCGCCGCCGCGACCGTGGTCGGCGCCGGGGACCCGCTCGACCTGCGGCGCGTCCTGACCGATCTGCGCGGGCGCGGGGTGCGCCGGCTGATGGTGGAGGGCGGCAGCGCGGTCCACACCGCGTTTCTGGCCGCCGGCCTCGTCGATGAACTGCACCTGGTCATCGCGCCGTTCCTGCTGGGCTCGGCCGGCTCGCCCCGCTTCACCGCGCCGGCCGACTTCCCCCAGAGCCCGGAACGGCCCCTGCGGCTGGCCGAGGCCAGGCCGCTGGGCGACTGCGTGCTGCTGCGCTATCTGGTTCACCCAGGGCCGGAGACGGAACCCGCGTCGGAGACGGAAGGAGCCTCCGCATGAACGAACCCGGCTCGTCGGGCCCGCCGCCCCTCCCTGAACCGCCGCCGCTCGACGAGCAGTTGCGCCGGCTCGGCCAGACCGTCGACCTCGCCCGCCGCTGCCCGCCCAGCCCGACCGCCTTCGCCGTCGGCGCGGTGATCGTGGCCGCCGACGGAACCGAACTCGCCACCGGACACTCGCGGGAGACCCACCCCACCGACCACGCCGAGGAGGCCGCGCTCGCCAAGCTCGACCCGGGCGACCCCCGACTGGCGACCGCCGTCCTCTACAGCTCCCTCGAACCGTGTGGCGAGCGCGCCTCGCGCCCCACCACCTGCGCCGAACTGATCATCGCCGCCGGCATTCCCACCGTGGTCTACGCCTGGCGCGAGCCGCCGCTCTTCGTCGCCAGGGCCGGCGCCAGCCGCCTCCGCGCGGCCGGCGTCACGGTGGTCGAACGCCCCGAACTCGCCGCCGAGGCGCGCGAGGTCAACCGGGACCTGCTCGACGGCGGCTCCTGACGGAACGGCGGCCCGGCTCCCGGGGCGCGGGAACGCCCCCGCGTCCCGGGCCCGCGCCGTCACTCCAGGGCCGTCACTCCCGCGCCCGGAGATACCCCTCCAACTCGGCGGCCCCGTTCAGCATCGCCCGCGCGCGGGCGGTCAGCCGGCCGCGCCACTCGCGCAGCGCGCCCTCCAGCGGCTCGACCCCGCCCGCCGTCCGCACCCGCTCGATCAGCGGGGCGATCCGCGCCAACGGGTAGCCACCCCGGCGGAGTTGATGGGTCAACCTGGCGTCCCGCACGGCGGCCTCGTCATAGACCCGGTACCCGGTGCGCGGGTCGCGGCGGGGCCGCACCAGCCCGGCGCGCTCCCAGGTGCGCAGCGTCGCCGGCCGGATGCCAAGCCGGCCCGCCAGCGCCCCGATGAACAGGCCGCCCGACTCGCCGCCCACCCCTGGCCAGGACCTGGACGTCCCCGGCCGGGAGACCGGGTGCGGCGCCAGGTCGCGGAGGGCATCCGCCACGGCCTGGAGCGTCCGCCGGTCGTCGAGGAGTTGGGCGTGGCTCTCGTCGATGAGCCGAAACGCCTCATCGACGTCGCCCTCGTTCACCTCCCGCATGACGGCGGTCGCCGTCCGGTGCCCGTGGCCGGGCAGCAGCGCGAGAAACGCGCGCAACGCCCCCGCGTGCAGCGGCGTGTAGACGCGGTAGCCGTGGGGCGTGCGGGCGGCGGCCGGCAGGACGCCGGCCTCCTCGTAGTTCCTGACCGCCTGCGTGGACAGCCCGTGCCGGCGCGCCAGATCAACCGGCCGCAGCCGCTGGGCCGGCTCATGGCTCGTTTGAGGGTTTTCACCCACGATCCCGCCTCCAACTGGCGCCGAACGAACGAAAGTTTCCACCGAACCTTCAACGATAGCGTTGAAGGCATGGCCACAGGAACCGAAGAAGTCGCCCATCCCGTCCAGGCGGCGGCCGTCATGAACCTGCTCCCGAACCGGCCCCGGCTGCTCGCCCTCGGCGAGCCCACCCATGGCGACGGCACGCTGCTCGACGTGCGCAACGACCTGTTCCGGCAGTTGGTCGAGGAGGAGGGCTACCGGACGATCGCCCTGGAGAGCGACTGCCTGGCCGGCCCGATCGTCGACGACCACATCACCACGGGCCGGGGCTCCCTGGACGAGGTGATGGAGCGCGGCTTCAGCCATGGCTGGGGCGCGTGGGAGGGCAACCGCGCCCTCGTGCGCTGGATGCGCGCCCACAACGCCCGCCTCGAACGAGAGGGCCGGCCCGCCTCGGAACGCGTCCGGTTCGCCGGCATCGACGGCCCGTTGGAGATCACCCACGCCGCCAGCCCCCGGGAGGCCCTCACCGCGCTCCACCGCTGGCTCGCCGCCGGCGTTGACCCGGGCCTCCTGCCCAGCACCGAGGGGACGCTCGACCGCCTGCTGGGCGCCGACGACCGGTGGACCGAGCCCGCCGCGATGCGGGACCCGGCCCGGTCCTTCGGCCGCTCGGCCGAGGCCCGCGAACTGCGCCTGCACGCCGACGAGTTGGTGGCGCTGCTCGACGAGCGCGCGCCCGAACTGATCGCCGCGACCTCCCGGGACGAGTGGGAACGGGCCCGCCTGTACGGGCGGACCGCCGTCGGCCTGCTGCGGTACCACCACTGGATGGCCGCCCGCTCGCCGGCCCGCATGACGCGGCTGGTGGGGCTGCGGGACCAGATGATGGCCCACAACCTCCTCGCCCTCGCGCGGCGCGGCCCGAGGTTGGTCAGCTCCCACAACGCTCACCTCCAGCGGTCCCGCAGCACGATGCGGATGGACGACGGGCAGGTGGCCTGGTGGAACGCCGGAGCGCTGGTCGGCGCGCGGCTGGGCGACGACTACGCGTTCCTGGCCACGGCGATCGGCACGCTCCGGCACCGGGGCGTGGACGCGCCGCCCCGGGACACGGTGGAGGGCCTGCTCCACGCGCTCCCCGGGGACCGTTCCCTCGTCGACGCGCGCCGGTTGGCCGCCACCCTCACCGACCGGCCGCCGGCCGCCCGGGTCTCGCCCTGGTTCGGCTATGCCCCGCTCGACCCGGCCCACCTGGCCGAGCTGGACGGGATCGTCCACGTCCGCGACGTCCGGGAGCGTCGCGAGGAGTGACCGGCGTGCGCCGGCACCCTGGGGAGTGTCACAACGGGCGCCTACGATGGGGGACATGGTCATCCGGCAGCCGTCGCCCGTGGCGCCGCGTCGCGCGGCGCGGCGGCTCGCGCTGCTGGTCGGCCTGGTGGTGGCGGGGCTGCTGGCGATGCACGGCCTGACGCCGCCGGCCCACCCGGCCGCCGCCGAGCGGCCACCCGCGAGCCACGACCACGGCCACGGCCACGAACGCGCCGCC